>CADARO010000074.1 GCA_902790345.1 uncultured Eubacteriales bacterium
CCGGTCTTGTCGTAATAGGTCTCGCGAATGACGTTGCCCGCCTCGTCGAAGGCCCGGTCGATGCCGCTGTAGCTCTTCTTGAACAGCGCGGGCTCGCCGCTCAAGCCCAGCCAGCGCTCCGAGACCTTCTGCTTCGCCTCGTTGAACACCGTCTGATGCTCGAACCAGCCGTCCGGATGCAGCGCCCGGTTGCCCTCGCCGTCGTAGTACCGCTCCAGATTGACATTTCCGGCCTCGTCGAAGCCCTGCTCCAGCTCATAGATGTTCTTCACCGCCATGGGCTGGTTGTTCTCGTCCAGATAGCGATACCACACGATCTGCTTGTTCTCGTTGTAGCGGCGCTCGATGGTGACGACCCCGCCGGCGTTGGGGCCCACGACGCCGTTCGCGTCGTAATAGGTCTCCCGGCCCACGTTGCCGTTGTCGTCGAAGGCCCGGTCGATGCCGCTGTAGCTCTTCTTGAAGAGGACGGGTTCGCCGTTCAGGCCCAGCCAGCGCTCGGCGATCTTCTGCTTCGCCTCGTTGAACACGATGCGGTGCTCACACCAGCCGTCGGCGTGCAGCGCCCGGTTGCCCTGGCCGTCCAGATTGATTTCGAGATTCACGTTGCCGGCCTCGTCGTAGCCCCGCTCCATCTCGCGAACGCCCTTGTACTCCACGGGGGTTCCGTCCGCGCCCAGATAGCGATACCACACCACGCGGCCCGCCTCATCATACCGCCGCTCGATGACCCAATAGCCGTCCTTGTTGGCGGCGGGGGCCAGGTTCTCGTCGAAGTACTCCTCCCGCGTCACGTGGCCCTGGTCGTCGTAATAGAGCGTATGACGGGCAAAGCCCTTCTCTCCCACGAAGAGATGGCCCTGATCGTCCACGTATTCTTCCTGTGTCAGCTTCTTGTCATCCGTGAAGGTCTGCTGCAGCTTGTCGGCGTCGGCAACGCCCACGGGCCGCGTCAGCAGGATGACTGCCAATAAGGCGATCAATTGCTTTTTCATTCGTCCTCCCGGCAGTGTAAAAGATTATATCTTATTATACACCGTGTCGCTCATTCAGGCAATCTCTTTTTTTGAACAAAGTGGCATAAATAAAAGGCGGAACGAAGCGTTTCGCCCCGTTCCGACAAAAACTTGTATTCGGTTAATCCAGGCAGTCATCCCCGAGCCTGTCCGTGAATGGCTCCGGTCTCACTCACCCTCCGGCAGTCGGTACATCCTGAACCCCAGCCCGTCGCAGGACACCTGGTGATACCTTATCCCGTTGTGCTCTCCCCGGAAGGCCCCCTTGAGGGCGATGCCGTGGAGGTGGCCGTAGACCAGATCGCCCGCGCCGTATTGCTCCAGCAAGGCGGTGAACTCGGTGTCCCGCTGGGTGTCGGTCAGGGGCGGATAGTGCATCATGCAGAGAAGAAGCGCGTCTCCGGCGCGGCGGCGGGCTTCCTTCAGCGTCATTTCAAGCCGCAGAAGCTCCCGCTTATACACCTTGATGTCGTCGGCCGTGCTCTGTTCCCCCGGCAGGTTCCAGCCCCTCGTGCCGCAGATCACGCGGCCGCAGAGCTCCACGCAGTCATTCTGCACGGCATACATGCCCTCCGGCAGCGCGTCACCAGTAGTCGTGGTTGCCCCGCAGGAGAACCTTCTTCCCCGGCAGCGCGCCTACGGCCATGAGGTCGGGCACGGCGTCCTTCAGCGCCATGGCCCAGCTGAAATCGCCGGGCAGCAGCACCACGTCCTCCGCCGTCACCTGATCGCGCCAGTCGGCGGAAATCTTTTCAAAATGATTCGTCCAGTGTTCGCCGAACACGTCCATGGGCTTGACGTCGCCCCCCGGAAGATGCAGGTCGGAAATCGCGTAAAAGGCCAAGACCGTTCTCCTCCGTTCAGCTCATCGTCATTCGTCGTCGTCCATATCGTCGTCGTCCTCGGCGGCCTCGTCGTCGGCCAGCGCGTCGGTGGAGAGGATGTCGCTCTCCGCGCCCTCCTCTTCTTCCTCCTCGTTGTCCTTGAACTCGTCCTCGGCGCCGAATTCGCTCGCCATGGCGTCGTCCACGATGTCCAGCTCGATTTCGTCCATCGTGCTCACGCTGTCGATGCCGATGCTGGTTTCAGGCACCATGGTGTCGTCCATGCTGGAGGTGGTGCGCCGATTCATTTCCTTGAGGCAGCTCATGCACAGGTCGCTGCCGGCCACCGCGGGATTCTCGCCGCACATGGAGCACATCTCGGGCGTGTCGATGATCTCGGGTTCGCCCTTGACCTCGCGCCGGCACACGGTGCAGAGCGTTCCTCCGTCCAGAATCTGCCGCCGTCATGATTTGCGAAATATGAATCTCTTTTCGCGGATACTGAAGGCCGCGTTTCATCATTCGGCAGGTACAAATATCATACACAAACCATACAATGATGAAACCGCGCAGATTGCACTTTTATGCTAATTCTTTGTTAATTCTTTGCCGAACCGCATTGACAGGGCCTTCTCCCGCGCCCCGGCCCGCTCCAGCACCAGCCGGGAGGCCAGATTGCCCTCCGCGATCACGCCGCACTCCACCCGCCGCCCGCCCGCGGCCCGCAGCAGGGGCAGCGCCAGCACCGCCGGAACCGCCCGGCCCTGAAAGTCCGGCCGCACCTGGATGGTGGCCGCCCGGATCGCGCCGGTGGGGCGGTCCTCCAGCGCCAGGAGATACCCCACGGGCTCCTCGCCGCGCAGGGCGATCTGGGTCAGCCGCCGGGACCAGCGCCGCCCCAGGCCGGAAAGCAGGGCGGCCGTCTCTTCATCCGTATGCGAAAACGCCGGGTCTGTGCGCGACAGCCTCGCCACGGCCTGGCAGGCGGCCCGATCCCCCATTTCTTGCGCCGACGCCGTCCGCAGTCCGAATCGCCTCCCGGCGTAGGCCGCCGCCCGCTCATAGCGGGGCCAGTCCAGCCCGGCGGGGTCCAGCTCATACAGGATCGAACGGGAACAGGGCTCGTAGCTCCGCCGCCGCAGCGCCCGCTCCGCGAAGGCGGGCAGGTAATCCATGAAGGGCGAATCCATCGCCGCGCCGTCGGGCAGGATGGCCGCGCCGCCGCTCAGATCCATCATCCGGTGACCCGTGCCGCGCCGAGGCCGCGCAGCCGTTCTTCGACAAGGGCGAGCAGCGAAGCCGCCGCTTCCTCATCCGCCGCGCACAGCGCCGAGAAGAAGCCGTCCTCACCAAACGCGCCCATGAGCGCGCAGCCGCCCGGCATGCTGACAAAGGCCGCGCCCTCCGCCCGCAGCAGCGGATTCTCCCGCGCAGAAAACAAGCGCCGCCCCTCCGGACAGCGCGTGCCCCCCGCCACGCAGACGCGCTTCATCAGCGCCGCGAAGCGGATTCTCTCAAACCGATTCATCGTCATGCCTTATCTCTCAGCGCCTCGCCCAGCCGGCGGACGTCGTCCTCGTAGGCGGGGCGCAGCGCGCGGTTGTAGATGACGGCGGCGGGATGATAGAGGGGATACAGCCGTTTGCCCTCCCAGGCGAGCCACTGGCCGTGAACCTCGCCGATGATCGCCTGTCGGCCCAGCAGCGCCTTGAGGGGCACGTTGCCCAGCGTCACGATCACCTCGGGGTTCACCAGCGCCAGCTCCCTTTTCAGAAAGGGCAGGCACAGCCTGATCTCCTCCTGAGACGGGGCGCGGTTCACCGTGTTGCCGGCGGCTGAAGTCTTCACCGGGCGGAATTTCACCGTGTTGGTGATGTACAGCTCGGCGCGACTGATGCCGGAGAGTGCCAGGAACTCATCCAGGTTTTTCCCGGCTCGGCCCACGAAGGGGCGGCCCAAGAGCGCCTCCTGCTCCCCGGGCGCTTCGCCGATCAGCGCCACCCGGGCGGGCGTTTTGCCCTCGCCGAAAACCAGAATCTTCTGTTCTCCCACATACAGCTTTTGAAAGAACGCGGTCATCTCGCGGCGCAGCTTTTCCATGGGCTCATCCTTTCTTCAATTCGCGGGCTTTGTCGCGCACGGCCTTGAAATCCTCCCAGGCGGGGCGCTTGAGGGACTCGTCCCGCAGCAGCGCCGAGGGATGATAGGTGGGCATGAACCACACGCCCTTGCGCTCCACCCACTTTCCCCGATCCCGGGTCACGCGGAACTGGTCGCCCAGCACGTCGCGGCCCGCCGTGGAGCCCAGCAGCACGATGATCTTCGGCCGCACCAGGGCCACCTGCGCCCGCAGAAAGGGCCGGCAGGCGGCGATTTCCTCCGCCGTGGGCGTGCGGTTGCCCGGCGGGCGGCACTTCACGGCGTTGCAGATGTACACGTCCGTGCGCTCCATGCCGATGGCGTGGATCATTTTCGTGAGCAGCTCGCCCGCGCGGCCCACGAAAGGCCGGCCCAGCCGATCCTCGTCCGCGCCGGGTCCCTCGCCGATGAACATGATCTCGGCCGTGGGGTTGCCCTCGCCGGGCACCACGCGCTGACAGCCCTCCCGCAGGGCGCAGGCGTGGCACGCCTCGATGCCCCGGGTCAGCTCCGCCCAGGATGTGGTCATAACCTCGCCTCCCGCTCCTGCGGTCGTCGTGTCCTCCGTTATCCGAACGCGTTGATGATCGGGTTTTTCAGGCTGTCGATCACCTGCGGCAGGTCGCCCCGCAACCAGGTGAACAGCGTCGTGAGCAGCACGACGCAGGCCAGAATCACAAAAAAGGCCACCACAGTGCCCACGAAATCCCCCATGCCCTCAAGCACCATGAATTTCGTGCGCCGCCGATTGGCTTCTTTCTTTGTATATCCCCGTCGGGCCATAAAAACACCCCTCTTTATGAATGGGGAATTGGGAATGGGGAATGGGGAATTTTATATTGTTCTCCAGGCGCGGCCGCAGACCTCACCCGTCAGCCCTTTGGGCTGACGAGTGAGGTTTTTCAGTCAAACTGGAATTCCCCATTTCCCATTCCACATTCCCCATTTAAGCATTCAAACGTAGTCCTTCCATTCCGGGCCGCTGTCCTCCGTCAGGCTGCCCTCACCAAGGAGCCCGGGAAAGCCCTGCTGGCGAAGCGCCTCGTAGAGCACGATGGCCACGGAGTTGGACAGGTTCAGAGACCGCGCCTCCGCCCGCATGGGAATGCGGACGCAGCGCTGGTATTCCCGGCGCAGCAGCGCCTCGTCCAGGCCCCGGGATTCGCGGCCGAACACGAGGAAATCATCCGCGCCGTAGCGGACGTCGCAGTAGGATCGGGCGGCCTTCTTGCTGGCGTAGTGGCAGACGGCGCCGGGATTCTTTGCGTAAAACTCGTCCAGGCTGTCATACACAGTATAGCGCATCAGGTTCCAATAGTCCAGCCCCGCCCGCTTCAAATACTTGTCCGCCAGGCTGAACCCCAGGGGCCTGATGAGATGCAGATGCGAGCCGGTGGCCGCGCAGGTTCGGGCGATGTTGCCGGTGTTCTGCGGAATCTCCGGCTCCACGAGCACGATATTCACCCGTCCACCCCGCCTTCCAGCACGTATTGTTCCAGCACCCGCGCCACGCCGTCCTCGTCGTGACGGGGCGCGATCAGCCGGGCGCGGCGCTTCACCTCGTCCACGGCGTTCTCCATGGCCACCGGCCAGCCCGCGGCCAGGAGCATGTCCAGGTCGTTGGTCTGATCTCCAAAGGCCATGATCCCGTCCTTCGCGATGCGTCGAAGCGCGGCGTACCAGGCGATGGCCCGGCCCTTGCCCGCGCCCTCCCGCATGATCTCCAGGTTGTCCCCGCCGGACTGGGACAGCGACACGGGCAGGCCACGAAGCAGCGCCCGGGCCTTTTCGATGTCCGCCGCCTTGTCGGTGAACACGATGAGCTTTCGCGCCTTCTTCGGGCCTTCGGTCAGCAGCCGGGCCGCGTCGTCGATGAATTCCACGGTGCCGTCCGCGTTCAGGCCCGGCTTATGATGCCGGGTGGGCAGGGGCACGCGGTTGGCCATGTAGATGTGCTCGTCGGAATAGCACTCGGTGTACAGCCCGGCCTCCACCAGCCGCCCCGCCGCTTCCCGGGCCAGGGCTTCCGGCAGGTTGTCCTCAAAGAGGATGGGGCCATACGGCGTTTCGTCCAGCCGCGACCCGTTGCAGGAGAGCACGCGGCAGGCGTCGAGCCCAGCACCCAGGGCGAAGGGCCGCACCGCCTCGAAGCTGCGCCCGCTGGCGAACATGATCTCCACGCCCTTTTCCTGACAGGCGCGAAGAACCCGCGCGGTGCGGGGCGAGATCTGGCGATTCCGGTCCAGCAGCGTGCCGTCCAGGTCGGTGGCGATCAATCGGATGCTCATATGGCTTTACTGCCCCACCCGATAGCGCGCGCCGGAGGCGGGATAGCTGCTGCGGCAGTACAGCTCGCGGCTGATCTCCTCGCCGTCCGCGCTGTGATAGACCTTGTAGGATTCGCACTTGTAGCCCGTGCGCGCCGCCTCCACCAGCTCCTGCACGCCGGTTTCCAGCTCCTTGGTGTACACGTAGACCGGGTCGCCCGGCTCGATCTCCTCGATGATTTCCGATTCGATGGTGATGTAGACGCCGTCCGGGAGCTGCTGGCCGTAGACCGCCACCGCGCAGACGCGGGTGTCCTCGTCGTAGCTGGCCAGGATGAACACCGGATAGGGCGTGTCGTTCTGGAATTTGAAATCCTGATTCGGCCAGGATACCGCCGCGTCCTTGCCCTTGGCCACGTAGCCCACCGGCCGGGAATGGGGGCTGCGGGCGATCAGCTCCAGATCCGCCTTGGCGATGGCGTTGAACAGGGTGGTTGAAACCTGGCAGATGCCGCCGCCGAATTCCTCGGTGAGCAGGCCGTCGATGAAGGCGCCGGCCATCTTGTAGCCCGCCGCCTCGGTGCGCTCGCCGATGACGCTGTTGAAGGAGAACACCTCGCCCGGCTCCACCCGGTGGCCGTTCAGCTTTTGCATGGCCGTCTTGATGTTGCTGCGGCGGTTGCGGTTGCCCTCCACCTTGGTCTGTGCCGAGGCCATGAGGCCCATTTTCGGCGCCAGGGTTTCCACCGTCTCCTTGGGTTCCACCACCTGCTGGGAGATGATGACCGTCTGCCCCGGCGTGCCGGACTGGATGGCGGCCAGCGCGTTTTTATAGAGCTGATCCGCGTCCACATAGGTGCCCGTGCCGGACTCGCTGAAGGAGAATTTCAGCGTGCTCTCGCTGAAGGAGGCCACCTGCGCCTCCGTGGCCGGGATACTCAGCTCCGCCGCCACGGAATCGGTGATGGCCCGCAGCAGCGTGTCGTCATAGCCCCGGGTGACGGCGTAGTTGGCCCCGCCCTGCTGCAGGCGGCGAATGGCCTGATAGCGCTGCTGGATGCTGCCCTCGTGGCCCACCTGCCAGGCGGAGCGCACGACGCTCTCGTAATCCGAGGCGTAATCCAGCTCCTCGGCGGAGATGTTCCAGCTTCGGTTGCCGCAGCTCAGCGTCAGGCTCAGGCTGTCCCGAATGGCCTGCTCCTCCGCCGCCAGCTCGGCCAGCACCTCGTTGTAGGAACGGCCGGACACGTCCCGGCCCTCCACCCGGATGCCCGGGTAGAAGCCGCTCACGTCCACCGCCTCGCGCATGAGGGTAAACTGCTCGTACTGCTGCTTTTCGTGCACAGCGGTCACGCCCAGGCCCGCCAGGATGACGATCATCACCACGGTCACCGGCCAGGCCCACCAGGCGGTCTTCTTCTTTTTCTTTCTGGCTCTGGAGGCCGGGGCGCGCTTGCCGCCCGCTTTGGCCGGGGCGCGCTTTTTGCCCTTTCCGCGCCTGTGCGCCGCTTCGTAGGCCTCGAACACGTCGCCTCCGCCGCCTGCGCTCTTTTTTCTTTGAGGCATAATCCTGCTCCTTTATGTTTCTGGCTTTGTAAAATAGACGCGCCGTTTCGCCTTTTCGTTTCCCGCGACGCGGTGTTTTCAGGAAATATTAACCGTCAGTCCCGCGCGATGACCTCCCGGGGGGCGGCGTAGATCGTCTTCTGGTGGGTGTAGATCACGAAACCCGGCTTCGCCCCGGAGGGCTTCTTCACATAGCGCCGCAGGGTGTAGTCTACCGGCACGCGGCTGCCTTCCCGGCCCTTGCTGTAATACGCCGCCAGGGACGCCGCCTCGCCGATGGTCTTCTCCGTCGGGTTCTCCCCTACGATGATCACATGGGAGCCCGGCATGTCCTTGGCGTGCAGCCAGACCTCGTTGGGCTGGGCGCTGAAGGTCAGCTTGTCGTTCTGCAGATTGTTCTTGCCCACCAGAATCACCGTGCCGTCGCTGGCGGACAGCTTCAGCGGCCGGGAGGGCGGCAGGCTCTTCATCTCCCGCCGGTTGCGGCTGGGCTTCACGTAGCCTTCCTTCTCCAGTTCCTGCCGGATCTCAAAAAGCTCCGGCTCCTCCGTGCACTTCGACAGGTTCTCCAGCTGTCCTTCCAGATAGGCAAGCTCCTCCTCCGTCTTCGCCTTCTGGTCGGCGGCCAGGCGGCGGGCCGAGCGGGCCTTCTGATACAGCTTGAAATAGCGCTGGGCGTTGGCCGCCGGAGAGAGCTTCACGTCCAGCTCGATCCTCATAGGCGCGAAATCCTCAGCGTAGTAGTTGGGCAGCTCGATTTCCTTCATGCCCCGCTCCACCTGATACAGGCTGGCGGAGAGCAGCTCGCCCTTGATCCGGTATTCCTCCATGCGCTCGCTGTCCTGCAGGGCGTTCATCTGCAGGCCCAGCTTCTTCTCGCAGCGCTCGATGTTGTTCTTCAGCACCCGGTTCAGGGCGCTGGCCTTCTGGCGGATGCGCTCCGCCCGGTCGCGGGTGTGGAAGTACGCCTCCTGGGCCTCGGAGAGGCTGGCCATGGGGCGAAGCTCCAGGTCCGCCCGGGTGAGGTAGGCGAAGGGCGTCACGTCCGCTGCCCGGCCCTCGGCGTCCAGCGCCAGGGTGGGCCGGGCCATGCCCGGAAACGCCGCCGCCAGCGCGCAGACCTTTTCGGCCAGCGCGTCGATGTCGATTTCCTCCAGCCGCGCCTCGCTGTCGCCCGCCGCGCGCATGACCAGCTCCCGGGCCGTCTGGGGCGACAGGCCGGTCACCGCGCCCTGCAGCGCCTTGAACGCCGGGCCGGCGGCCTCGCGCAGCCGCTTTGCCAGGGCGTCCGGCTCCAGCGCCGCGAAGTTCAGTTTGCCCTGCTGGGGCGGCCGCTGATACATGAGCCCCGGCAGCACCTCGCGCACGCGGCTGATGTCGTCTGTCACCCGCAGCACGCTGTCGATGATTTTGCCGCCGTTCTGCGTGAGAATGAGGTTTGAGTATTTGCCCATGAATTCGCACACCAGCGTGCGCACCACGTAGTCGCCCATCTCATCCAGGGCCTCGAAATCGATTTCGGCGATGCGGTCGCCCTCAATCTGGCGAATTTCCAGCACCTTCGCCCCCAGCACGTGCTTGCGCATGAGCATGCAGAAGGTGGGCGGCTCCAGGGGGTTGTTTTTCTTTTCGCGGGTCAGGTGCATGCGGGCGCTGTTAGCGCTGGCCGAAACGAGGAGCATGTGGTTTTCGCCCTTATTCCGGATGGTCAGGATCAGCTCGTCCCGCTCCGGCTGGGTCACTTTGTCCACCCGGCCGCCGGCGAGCTTTTCGTTCAGTTCCCGCGTCATGAAGCCCAGCATCACGCCGTCCATTGGCATAGCGGTATTCCTCCATAGTTTGTCCCAAAAATCATACAAAAACGCAGGCTGGCGCGCATCGCGCCGCCAGCCCTTCGCGCAAAACCACTCTTATCTCTTCTCCGTTCTCTCACACGAACGGACCGGAAAGCCATGACCCCAGCTTATTTCTCCTTCTCCCCCGCCATCTTCGCGGCCTTGGTGCCGTTTCTCACGGCGCTGAGGATGTTGGAGTTATAGGAGAACACCGACTTGTTCTTGTCGGCCCAGGCCTTGAGCGCGTCGGTCACCATGTGGTCGATGAGCTGCTTGAAGCTCACGCCCACCGGCTCCCACAGGTAGAAGGCCAGGCTGCCCGGGATGATGTTGATCTCGCCCAGATACAGTTTATCTTCCGCCTTGTCGATGATGTAGTCGATGCGCACCACGCCCCGGCAGTCCATCTCCCGGAACACCTCGGCGGTGAGCCGTTTGATCTCCCTCAGCTTCTCCTCGCTCACCGGGGCGGGAATCTGGCGCTTCAGGGCGCTCATGCCCTTGCCGCCCTGGCCCCGCAGGTACTTTTCGGAGAAATCCAGCAGCTCCTTGTCATCCCAGCGGACGGGCATTTCGGTCTCGGACACGCGCACGTCTCCGGCGTAGCCCATGGCGGAGCAGTTGACCTCCTCGATCTCGGTCACGCCCTTCTCGATGAGGACGCGGCGGTCATAGGACACGGCGATGTCCATGGCGCGGATGAGGCCTTCCCGGTCGTTGGCCCGGCTGATGCCGATGGAGGAGCCCAGGTTGGCGGGCTTCACGAACATGGGATAGCCCACTTCCTTCTCCGCCCGGGCGATGACGGCGTTTCTGTCATCCTCCCACTCGGCGCGCTCCGCCCAGGTGTCGGGCAGCACGGGGAAGCCGCAGCCCCGGAACAGCTTCTTCATCACGATCTTGTCCATGCCCACGGCGCTGCCCATGACGCCGGAGGAGGTGTAGGGCACGTTCATCAGCTCCAGCATGCCCTGCAGGGTGCCGTCCTCGCCGTTGAGGCCGTGCATGGCCGGCAGCGCCACGTCGATGGTGGCCAGCACGGTGCGGCCGCCGCCGAACAGCTTCTTCTTCTCCGTGGGATATTCCAGCAGCAGCAGCTTTCCCTTCTCCGCCGCGGGCAGCACGTGGGTGGCCTGGGTCAGGTCGAAATTCAGGAAAAACGTCATATCGGAGAGCTTTTCGCCGATGTACCAGTCGCCTTCGCGCGAGATGTAGATGCGCGTCACGTCGTACTGCGCCGGGTCAGCCGCCATCGCGGCCTGAAGCCCCGTGATGATGGATACGTCGTGCTCGCACGTCCTGCTGCCGAATATAACGCCCAGATTGGTCTTCATGCTGCCTTGCCTCCAAAAATATATTGCTGATTACTGATCTTCGTTGTAGTTGTCGGGCAAATCGTTCTCAAAGAGCACCACGTCGCCCATCTGGCCGATCTTGCCCAGCACGCCCGTGGCTTCCTCCAGGCTGGCGGTCACATAGATGTGCTCCGGCCCCATGCCGGCGGCCATCAGGCCCTCCGCGATGGGCCGCGTGTGCTTTTTGCCCACCAGAATGACTTCGTCCGCCTTGCCCACCATTTGGGCGCCGAACTGGCGGTTGATCTCGTCCTCCCGCTCGCCCTGCTCCACCATGCCGGGGGTCACGATCACGTGCCGTCCCGGGAAGGCGGCCAGCACGTCCAGCGCGGCCTTCGCGCCCACGGGGTTGGAGTTGAACGCGTCGTCGATCACGGTCATGCCGTTGGCGCCGGGCAGGAGCTGCAGCCGGTGCTCCACCGGCTCGATCTTTGAAACGCCCCTGGCGATCTCCTCCATGGACAGGCCCAGCTGACGCGCCGCGCAGCAGGCCAGCACGATGTTGCCGATGTTATGCCGCCCCAGCAGCTTCGTCTCGCAGGGCACCTTCTCGCCAGTCACGCCGTCCTTCAGGGTGAACACCGAGCCGTTCTGGTTCACGGCGATGTCCTCCGCCTTCATGTCCAGGCGCATGCCCCGGGTGCCGGTGAGGAATTTCTTGCCCTTCGCCCGGGCGTACAGCTTGTCGACCTCGCCGCCGTCGGAGGCGAAGAACGCCAGGCCGTCCTGGGGCAGGCCCTCGATCAGCTCGAATTTGGTATTCGCCACCGTGGCCACGTCGCCGAAGGTCTCCAGGTGCTGGGGCCCAACGGAAGTGAGCAGCCCGATGGTGGGATGAACCAGCTCCACCAGTTCCTTGATGTCGCCCACGTGGCGCGCGCCCATCTCGGCGATGAACACCTGATGATGATCCTCCAGCCGCTCCCGGATGACCCGGGTGAGGCCCATGGGGGTGTTGAAGCTGGCCGGCGTGGCCAGCACGTCGTACTTCTCGGAGAGGATGGTGGCCAGGATAAACTTGGTGCTGGTCTTGCCGTAGCTGCCCGTGATGCCGATCTTGATGAGGTCGGGCCGGGCCTCCAGCTTCTGCCGGGCGTCGTTCAGATAGTGGTCGTTGATGGCCTTTTCGACCGGCGTCATGGCGCCGCCCGCGGCCAGGGCCAGATAGGGCACGCCCACGAACAATATGTAGGCCGGCACGCCGATGGCCGTGAAGATGGCCGCCACCGCCAGCGCGATCACGCACAGGCAGGCGTACAGCCGCTTCATGCGCGGCGTGTAGGCGATGGGCTTCTTCTCCGGCTGGCTGTGCAGCCTGCGATCCAGCATGAACGCCGCCAGGACGAAGCCGATCAGCGTGAGGATACCCGCTACGACACTGCTGGCCCCTCCCTTCATGAACACCCGCAGCAGCAGCCATAGCACGTAATAGGCGATGGTGGCCGCCACGCCAATGGTCAGCGTGCCGCCCAGGTGCTTGTCGGGGTTCTTCTTCAGCCAGCGGATGTAGCCGTCCAGCTGATAGCTCTCCAGCTGCAGCATGTGCAGGTAATAGCGCGCCACCCAGGCCGAGGCCAGCGCGGCCACGAGGCAAATGATGATGTTCATGTTCTTCCTCCGTCAGCCCAGGAACCGCTCCGTCACGACCCGGAAGTCGGCGTAGCGATCCAGATAGGCGAAATGGCCGCAGCCCGGCCAGGAAACGAGGCCCGCGTCCGGAATCTTTTCCTCCATGAGCCTGCCCATCCACAGGGGCGTCTCGGTGTCGTCCTCGCCCCAGATGAGCAGCGTCGACGCCTTGATTTTCGGCAGGCAGTCGGTGAGATCCTGCCCGATCACCCGGTTGAAGGTCTGGCGCATGGAGGGCGTCAGCGCCCGGTAGTCCCGGGAGCCGAATTTCTGCACCAGCACCTCCTGCCAGAGGGCCGTCCGCTCCTCGCCCAGCAGCGCCCGGGCCGCGCCGCTGCGGGCAATGCCCCGAAGCAGCCTGTAGACGCGGCTCTTCATGGTCTTTTTGCCGGTCTTTTTCGGCGGAATGCCCGCCGCGCCGGTCAGAACCATCCGATCCACCAGCTGGGGATAGGTGGCCGCCAGCAGAATCGCCACGCGGCCGCCGAAGGAGTGGGCGATGATGTCCGTCCTTTCGACGCCAACCTCCCTCAGGAACGCGCGGATATACTCCATGTATTCCGTCACGGACCAGGGCTCGTCGGGCTCGTCGCTGCGGCCGTGGCCGGGAAAATCAACCGAATAGACCGTGTGCGTCTTGCTGAAATCCCGCGCGACGGGCAGAAAGCTCTCGCATTTGCCGCCCCAGCCATGCAGCAGCAGCAGGGGCTTCCCCGCGTCGCCGCTGACTTCGTAATACATCCTTACGCCGCGCGCCACAAATTCCATAGAAGCCGCACCCTCCTCATTATCTCCTATATTGTATACCATTTCCCCAAAAAATGGAAGAGTATTCTTTTAATTCCCATTTATATCTCCACCTCGCCCCGGAAAACGGGGGTGGCGGGGCCGGTCATGAGCACGTGGCCGTCCGCCTCGCGCCATTCAATGGACAGCGCGCCGCCGGGCAGCTCCACCCGCGCTTTGCGCCCCGTCCTGCCCTCGGCCGCCGCGGCCACCAGCGCCGCGCAGGCCCCGCTGCCGCAGGCCATGGTCTCGCCGGAGCCCCGCTCCCACACCCGCACCCGCAGCCGATCGCCGGACAGCGCCTGGGTGAACTCGATGTTGGACCGCTCCGGAAAGGCCTCGTGCCGCTCAAAGGCCGGGCCAAACGTCAGCGTGCGCCCGGCGGCGCTGAGAACCACGCCCCGCTCCACACTCTGCGGCGCGCCCATGTCCGCCGTGACCGAATCGACCCGGCCTTCGCGCAGGTGGAGGCGCACCTCCCTGAGCCCCGCGCCGGTCATGACCCGCAGGCTCTCCTTCCGGCACAGGCCGCCGTCGTAGAGATATCGCGCCACGCAGCGCAGGCCGTTGCCGCAGATCTGCGCCTCGCTGCCGTCGGCGTTGAAGATGCGCATGCGGGCGTCCGCGCCGTCGAAGGGCTCGATGAGGATCAGCCCGTCCGCGCCGATGCCGGTGTGGGGCCGGGACAGGATCACCGCCGCGGCGGCGGGATCGGCCGGCGCGGGCTGGGTGAAGGTGTCGGCGAAGATGTAGTCGTTTGAGATGCCGTGCATTTTCACAAATTTCATGGCGGGATTCCTTTCTGCGCGATAATAAACACAATCCCATTGTTATTATAGCCCGAGCCGGCCCGGCTTGAGTGTCAAATCGTGTTGATTTCTGTGAAATTCTTGCGTCCTGCCCCATGCGATGCCGCTCCTGGCCGGATTGACACGGCGGCGCGGCCCATCTTCATGAGCCGCGCCGCCAATGGTCTGTTATGTGGGGACCCGGTCAGTCGCCGCTGGTCTCCTTTTCGAGCTGCTCGATCAGCGCCCAGTCGATCTTCTCATTCCGAAAGAAGTATTCCCTGTCGTGTTCGCCGATCATGCGCACCACCCGGGCGGGCACGCCCAGGGCCACGGCGTTGGCGGGAACGTCCTTCGTGACCACGGCACCCGCGCCGATCACCGCATTCTCGCCGATGGTCACCCCCGGCAGGATGGTCACGTTGGCCCCGATCCAGGCGTTCTTCTCGATGCGGATGGTCTTGTTGTACTGCCAGCCCTCGTCCCGGGGATGAGGCCAGATGGGATGGTTGGCCGTGGTGATGGTCACATGGGGGCCGAACATCACCCGGTCGCCCACGAAGATGTCGCCGTCGTCCACGCAGGTGAGGCCGAAGTTGGCGTACACCCGCTCACCGAAGTGGATGTGCTTGCCGGCCCAGTTGGCGTAGAAGGGCGGCTCCACATAGCAGCCCGCTCCGCACTCGGCCAGCATCTCCCGCAGCAGCTCCACGCGCCTTTTGCCCTCGGAGGGGCGGGTGTGGTTGTACTCGAACATTCTGTCCAGGCACGCGCCCTGTTCCTCCATGATGTCGCGCGCGCCGGGGTTATAAAGCAGTCCGGCTTCCATGGCCTCGCGGTTGTTCATCGTCTTGCCTCCTCACATCTCATGCTCCAGCAGGTTCACCGGCGTCGCGCCGCCCTCCGACCCGACGCGGAAGGATTTGATCTCGAAGGGCCCGAAATCCGCCTCGAAAGCCGCGCCCGCAAAGGGCAGCTCGAAGCGGACGTGGGCGGGTTCGCCGTTCATCTCCACGGCGCGGACGATCAGGCCCTCGCTCTCCTCCGCTTCCTTAATAACGCTCAGCAGCACGCCCTCGCCCGTCACGCGGCCGTAACTCGCGGAAAGGGGCAGCTCGCCCTTATGGAAGGTCTCGTACACCGGGAAGGGCGGCTGGTTCATGATGAGCGCCCGCTTTGTGAGGGCCGCCCGATCCAGCTTTCCGCCGGGCACGATCTGGTAGTTCAGCTCGTGCACGCCGATGTCCATCACCCGGGTGTATTCGTCCTTGATGCCGTAGTGATCCGCCGCGCCAGCGCTGCGCACCGCCACGAAGCGGAGGGTGCCGCCGTCCACGCTGTAGCTGTAGCTGGAATCGTTCACCACCGCCAGGCTCACCGGCACGCCGTCGCCCGCGCCTTCCACGGCGGCCCAGCTCTGGCCGGGCTCCTCCTGGCCGTCGGCGGGCTTTTCGATGCTGCCGTAGGGAATCTCGTAAACCGCTTTCGCGTCACCGCCGTTCAGAGGGAAGGCCAGCTTCAGGATGCGATACGCCTCCTGCCAGTTGACCGTCACGTGCACGTCGATGTCCGGCCGGTCGCGGTAGAGGGTGAAGTCCTGAATGAGGGTGCTCGCGCCGAAGCGGGATTCGGCCCGCAGCACCGCGCACACCTCGCCCCACTCCAGCAGCGTCAGCCGCCCCTCCGCAAAGAAGCCCACTGTGCCGGTGAGCTCGTTCTTCCCGTGGGCCCAGGTGTCGTTCTGGAAGTCCTCGATGACCTCGCCCCTGGCGCCGTGTCCCGCGAACACCTCCCGCTCCAACCTCTTGTCATAGAGGCGGCTGATCTCGCCGGTGGCCCGATCCAGCTCCAGCCGGAACCAGTCGTTCTCGATGAAGCTGGAACCCGCCCGGAGCAGCCGCCCGGAGGAACTATACGCCTTTTCCGGCTCCGCGTCCCGCCAGGTGTAGATGGTTCGATAGCCCAGCGGCGGCAGGCTGAGGGACACGACGGCCTCCTCGTCCCGGCCATTGGGGTTGGTGGTCTTCTCCGATCGCAGATTCTGAACGGGCAGAGGCCGGCCCGCCTCATCCAGTGCGCCGGTCAGCGGCCGGCTAAGCTTCACCACCGTCTCCACCGGGAAGGCGTTCGGGTTGAAGATCACCACGGGGTAGCCGCCCACGTGCTTTTCCCACTCAGCCCAGCTGCCCTCGCCGCCCACGGAGAGATCCCGATCCCCCAGGGTGTCCACATGCCAGGACACGCGCTGGGCGGCGGCGTTGAGCACCTTGCCCGACAGACGCAGCGCCTCGCCGTGCATGTCCCGGGCGTCCTCATAGGCCGTCTTGATGGCGCAGCCGCCCATGATGTCGTGGAACTGGTTGAACAGCACGTTCTCCCAGGCCCGGCGCAGCGTGTCCTTCGGGTTTTTCATGCCGATCACGCGGCGGGCCACGGCGGCCAGCTTCTCCGCCGCCATGAGCCGGTTTTCCGCCCGGCGGTTGTTCTTCTTGATTTCGCTGCGGGCGCTGTAGCAGCCGATGGCGTGGTGCTGCAGATCGCCCTCCACGGTTTTGTGAAGGCCCTTGCCGTCGCCCACATACGCGAAGAAATCCCCCGGCTGGCCGAAGCGCAGGTCGGGATTTTCCTTCGTCCAGGCCTCGATCTGGCGCAGCTCCTTCACCGTGGGGCCGCCGCCGTGGTTGCCCACGCCGTAGAAGAACATCTCCGGCTCGTCGGCAGTCTCCGTGTGGGCCGCCAGCTTGTCCAGCTGGCCGGAGAGGTCAACGTCCCAGCCGGTGCAGTAGCCGTAGGGGATGCGGAACACGGGGATCACGCTGCCGTCGACGCCCCGCCAGTTGAAGGCGTGAGCGCCCAGCGCCTTTTCGTGCTCCATGGGCCGCATCATCACGTAGCGCGGCATCTCGGAGAGGGTGAAAATCTGCGGAAGGTTGCCGTTGTGGCCGAAGGAATCCACGTTGTAGCCGAATTGGGCCTGCACGCCGAAGGCCCGGCGATAGTAGGCCTGGCCATAGAGCGAATGACGGGCGAAGGACTCGCCGCAGGGGGCGTTGCAGTCCGGCTGAAGCCACCAGCCGCCGGCGATGACCCAGCGGCCCTCCTTTACGCGCTGCCTGATCTCCTCGAACATCTCCGGCTCGTTTTCCTCCACCCACTGATAGTAGCTGGCCCCGGCGCAGGTGAAGATGAAATCGTCGAATTCCTTCATGCGGTCCAGGGCGGAGCGGAACGTGGCCTTGATCTCCGCGAAGCCCTCCTGCCAGCGCCACAGCCAGACCGGGTCGATGTGCGCGTTGCCGATGAACCAGATGGGATGCTTCATACAGCGGCCTCCTTGCGTGCGTCAGTTTGTGTTAACGATATGATAATACCATGTTTTGCGGCCGCGCACAAGCCCCTTTACGAGAACGCGCCCCGCGTTTTTCCCGCGGGGCGTCGTGTCATTTCCCATTGATATTCTCCCAGGTGGGCAGAAAGTCTATCTCGCAGGCCGTGGTGTCCACGCGGGTGAGCAACACCCGCACCCGGTCGCCCAGGCGGATGATCCGGCGGGAGCGCTCGCCGACGAGACGCTGGCGATCCTCGTCGAAGTCGTAGAAGTCGCTGAGCTCGCGCACGTGAACCAGGCCCTCCACCGTGTTGTCCAGCTCCACGAAGAAGCCCCAGCTGTGAACGCTGCTCACCACGCCCTCGTATTCCTCGCCCTCGCGGCCCCGCATGTAATACGCCTTCACCAGGTCGTCCGCGTCCCGCTCGGCGCTGGTGGCCTCGAACTCCCGCTGGGAGGTCTGGGCGGCCAGCTCCTCCATCTCGCCCGCCCGCTTCTGCGCCTCCACCAGCTCCCCCGCCAGCAGCTTCTTCAGCATGCGGTGGGCCGTCAGGTCGGGATAGCGCCGGATGGGCGAGGTGAAGTGGCAGTAGTCCTTCGCCGCCAGGCCGTAGTGGCCCAGGGGCTCCGCCATGTAGCAGGCCCGTTTCAGCGAGCGCAGCAGCTGGTGCTTGATGACCGCCGCCTCGGGCAGGTCCGCCGTTTCCGCCAAGAGCGCCTGCAGCTGCCGGGGATGGGGCTCCTTCCCCAGCCGGGTGGGGTGATTCATGTTGGCCAGGAACAGCTCCAGGGCGGCAAGCCGGTCGGGATCGGGCTTTTCATGCACCCGATAGAGGAAGGGCAGTCGGCAGCTCTTGGCCATTTCGGCC
>CADARO010000075.1 GCA_902790345.1 uncultured Eubacteriales bacterium
TCCCGAACGCTTGCGGCGCGGCGCGCGCCCGGCAGCGGATTGAGTGGTCAAACGGCATACCTCCCCGTCTCCGGCGTATAACCCGATCCTGAAACGGTCATGCTAAACAAAAATTTTACCGCTTCGATACATTTCGTTATCATTATATGTTTTACTGAAAGAAATGTCAACGCGAAAGGGCGAAAAAAACATGATATTTCGCCCGGATTTATGATAACAGCGGCGCGAAGGCCTGTTTCTTCAGCCTACCGGTTGCATTCCTCCAGCGCGATCTCGCTGAAGCGCCACAGCCGGCGTGGATCGTAGCGCACGGTGGAGATGTCCTTGAGGATCATTTCCAGCTGCACGCCGTTTCTCCGGGCCGCGTCGATGGTGCGGCGCAGGTCGGCGCGCACCGCGTCCTCGTCGAAGGAATCGGTGGCCATCATGGCGGGCGAGGGCTTGTTGCTCATGATGATGTGCCGGGGCAGCTTCTCCGCGAAGGCTTCCCGATGGCTCCAGGGGCTGCAGGAGATCTTGCGCACGTTGGGCAGCTGGCTCACGATTTCCAGCCGGTCGTCCAGCCGGTCGCAGCAACCATAGTAGATGTGCTTGAAGTGCGGGAAGACGCGCTTCATGTAGGCGCATTCAAATTCTTCCGTGATCTTGGGCGACACGGCGGTAAACAGCTGCGCCAGGCCATAGGCCCAGGAGTCCTCCGATGTGCCGTTGGGCATGTCCACGTCGTCGGAACGGTAGGTGTGCGAGCAATGGCAGTAGTGCATCTGCGTGTCGAAAATGCGCAGTCTGTTGCCCTGCTCGATCATACCCAGGTAGCCCTGCGTCATCTTCTCCATCAGGGCGTGCATCATTTCGGGCCGATCCATCAGCTCGATATAGCAGTTCTCAACCCCCATCCAGTAGGCGATGGTGTCCCACGCGCCCAGGTGCATGCTGATTCCGGTGAAGTGCCAGTCGATGACGCCGTCGAACAGCACGTCGGCCAGCTCCGCGATCTCCCGCTGCTTGTCCGCATCCAGCGTCAGCGTGGGCGTGTGGATCTTTTCCAGGTCCTCCGGCTCATTGATGAGACATTCCATGGATTGGGACGCCACGTCGCTGGTCTTGTCCATGAGCAGCCGCGTCACCTTGGCATCCAGCCCCCAGCCGGAGTTGCCGACGGGCAGAGGCAGCTTGACATACG
This sequence comes from uncultured Eubacteriales bacterium, assembly GCA_902790345.1. Classification (GTDB taxonomy): domain Bacteria; phylum Bacillota; class Clostridia; order Christensenellales; family Aristaeellaceae; genus Firm-10. The sequence goes on from CADARO010000075.1 coordinate 1,184, forward strand.
GCTCCAGCACCATGTCGGCGCGCATGTGCTCCCACTTGTAGGTCTCCTGCAAAAACCAGGATTCGACCCAGCGCCAATACGGGTCTGCCACCTGATTGTTCAGGCAGCCGTCCGCGTTCATCTCGTTCCAGCAGATCTGGTCGATCAGCACCCGGGGCCGCTCGGGCTCCAGCATGTTGAAGCGCGTCCAGCCTGCCCGGCGAAGGCTCTGCTCCGGCAGACTGGCCAGCTCCGCGTAGTGCTGCGCCAGCTCCCGCAGGCGTGCCATTTCCTGTTGTGTCAGCTTCATATGAACTCCCCCGCCTTTCATCTCGTAAAGCGCGGTTTACTGTCCGCTCAACTGAGTTTATTATCGTGTCTGCGCGGCGGATTGTCAATAGCATTCTTTGAGGAATCTGAACAGAGACGGGGCTTGCAAGAAAGGAAAAATGCTGGTATGCTTATCATGCGGCCGCGAAAGCGCGGCTTCAACGCACAACCGGCGCACGGGCGCTGAAAGGGAAATGACATGACCTATCTTTACGAGACGCATATGCACACCTCGCAGGCCAGCGCCTGCGGCCGGTCGCTGGGCCGGGACTACATCCAGAAATACATGGACGCCGGCTACAGCGGCATCATCGTCACCGACCACTTCTATCGGGGCAACTGCCGCATAGACCGCGATCTGCCCTGGCCCGAGTTCGTCAATCAATTTTGCGCGGGCTATGAAGACGCGCGGAACGAGGGCGAAAAGCGGGGCTTCCCCGTGTTCTTCGGCTGGGAGGAAAACTTCGACGGCGACGAATACCTGATCTACGGCCTGGACAAGGCCTGGATGGCGGCGCATCCGGAAATGCCCACCTGGACGCGCAAGCAACAGTACGACATCGTGCGCGCCGCCGGCGGCTGCGTGGTGCAGGCGCATCCCTTCCGGGCGCGCGGCTACAACCACGCCATATACCTCTCCCACGCGCTGTGCGACGCGGTGGAGGGCTTCAACGCCGCCAACGAGCCGCGATGGAACAGCCTGGCCCTGCGTTACGCCGAGGTCATCGGCCTGCCCGTCACCGCCGGGTCGGACAATCACTGCGCCGACACAATGCGCCCCGAAAAGCTGGCCGGCGTCACGTTTGAGCGGCCGCTGAACAGCATCGGCGACTATGTGTCCGCCATACTGGAGAAGCGCTCCTTCGGCCTGCGTCTGCCCGCGCCGGCGGAACCCTGGACGGACGCCGTCACGCCGGATCTGCCCTGCCACTGGCTGGACGCGGAGGGCCGCGAGGACGATGTGAACGTGATGGAAATTCTCAGGCGCGGCCTGTGACAACTATAAAAACAGTTCTACAAAAGGAGGATGAAGACCATGATGGATTTTCGCGAAATGCCCTATGCCCGGCCGGATATGGACGAGACCAAACGCGTTTATGAATCCGCCATCGAAAAGCTCCAAAGCGCCGCGAATTACCAGGAGGCCAGAAAGGCGTTTTTCGACCTGCAGGAGCGGGAGCGGCAGGACAGCACCATGATGAGCCTGTGCTCTGTGCGCAACACCATCGACACCGCCGACGCGTATTACGAGGGCGAGATGAAATGGCTGCGCGAGCAGAGCGCGGCGCTGATTCCCCTGCGCAAGCGGTATCAGCAGAGCCTGGCCGACAGCCCCTTCCGGCAGGATTTTGAGCGGGAATTCGGCGCGCAGCTCTTCCGCCTCATCGACGCGGCGCTGAAGACCACCGACGAGCGCGTCATTTCCGACACCATTCGGGAGGGCGAAATCAAGCAGCAGTATCAGAAGGACAGCGCCATGGCCAAGACCAGCTTCCGGGGCGAAAGCTGCAACTTCTACGGCCTGCTCAAGCACATGGAGAGCACCGACCGCCAGGAGCGGAAGGAAGCCTATCACGCCTGGGCCGGACTCTATGAGGAAATCAGCCCGAAGCTGGACGCGCAATACGACGAGCTCGTCCATCTGCGGGACGGCATGGCCCGCAAGCTGGGCTTCTCTTGCTATACCGACCTGGCCTATCTGCAGCGCCGCCGCTTCGATTACACCCAGGCGGACGCCGCCCGCTTCCGGGCGCAGGTGAAGGAGATCATCACCCCGGCCGTGGCGGCGCTTCGCGAGAAGCAGCGCGCGCGTTTGGGGCTGGACAAGCTCCACTACTACGATGAGGCGCTGCTCTTCCCGGAGGGCAACGCGGACCCCATCGGCGACATGGAAACGCTGGTGAAAAAGGCGCAGAACATGTATCGCGAAATGAGCCCGGAAACCGGCGAGTTCTTCGACTTCATGGTCAAATACCATCTCTTCGATCTGGAAACCCGGCCCGGCAAGCGCATGGGCGGCTACATGACCCGCTTCCCCGCCTATCAGGCGCCCTTTATCTTCAGCAATTTCAACGGCACCAGCGCCGACGTGGATGTGCTGACCCACGAGGCGGGCCACGCGTTCCAGGGATACCTGGCCATGCGGTCGATTCCCCTGTCCATGCTCAGCGGCTCCACCTCGGAGATCAACGAAATCCATTCCATGACCATGGAGCACTTCGCCTATCCCTGGATGGAGAGCTTCTTCGGAGAGAACAGCGAAAAATACCTCACCGCCCATCTGATCGGCGCTCTCTCGGTGATTCCCTACATGGTCTGCGTGGACGAGTTCCAGCACAGGATGTATGAAAAACCGGACCTGACCGCGCTGGAGCGCCGCCACGTCTGGCGGGCAATCGAAAAGGAATACATGCCCTGGCGGGATTACGACGGGGAAGCGTTTCTGGAGGAAGGCGGCTTCTGGATGCAGAAACAGCACATCTTCCTCTATCCCTTCTACTACATCGACTACGCCCTGGCCCAGATGTGCGCCTTCCAGTATTACGGCCGCATGAAGGAAAACCGGCGCGAGGCCTGGCAGGACTACCTGCGGCTGTGCCGGGCGGGCGGCACCAGAGGCTACTTCGAGTTGCTGGAGGAAGGGCATCTTCTCAATCCCTTCCGGGAAGGCACCGTCGAAAAGAGCGTGGGGCACATCATTCAGGAGCTTCAAGAGCGCTACTAAATCATGAGAGAAAACGCCACGGGATCGCGGCAAAGCGGTTCCCGTGGCGTTTTGTGTTACCGCCGATACAGTATCTCAACCGGCCCCAGCAGGCCGGAGGGCGAGATGGGCATGTACAGGGAGAACGGATCGGGCTGCTGATGAACCAGGTTGTTGGTCACCTCCACCGTCAGCTCGTTCGTTCCCTCCCGCACGGCCGATGAAATGTCGAACACATACGGCGCGTGAATCCGCTCGCCCAGATCCACTCCGTTCAGCCAGGCGTGGGCGCACTCGCCCACCAGCCCCAGATCCAGCGCCGCCGCGCCGTTTTTCGCCTCAAACCGGGTTTCATATCGCATCCAGCCGGAGAAGGTGTCGTCGCCCTCGGGGCCGGTCACGTTGTAGAGCTTGTCCAGCGTCCTGGGGCTGCCGTCGCAGGGCCAGTCATGCGCCGCGCGAAGCGAGAGCGTCCAGGGTCCCTCGATGGGTTCAGAACCGACGTCGGTCTTTTCTGTCGGCAGATCCTTCCAGGAATCGTCGCCGAACAGCAGCATGACGGATTCGCCCCGGCACAGCTTGAGGGGCAGCGCACCGTCTTTCGCGGCGACGGCGTAGCGGGCGTCATTCAGGAGGCACAGCTTCACGCCGTTGCCGCTCACCGGGAGCAGCAGTGTGCCGTCGTAATCCTCCTCCATGGACTCGTTCACGATCATGAACACATCGCAGCCGTCCCGCCTGACATGCGCGACCCGCAGCAGCGGGAAGGCCTCCTTCAGGCGCACGTCCGTGCCGTTGTTCCGGCGAACATAATCCACCACCTCGTCCAGCGCGATCACATCGCCGGTGTGGCAGCCGTCGGGCCGGCCGTCGATGAACGCGATCCTCGCGCCCTGCGCCGCCAGCGCGCTGACCTTTTCCAGGAAAGCCGCGGGCAGGCACCGGGCGAACGGCACGATCAGCACGGGATAGCGCATGGCCTGCACCCGCAGCGCGCCGTCCTCCACCCGGGCGTCGTTCAGAAGGGCGTCGATGGGCAGGATGTCGTAGTTCAGTTGAGCGTCGTAAAGCCGCCTGGCGGGCTCCTGGGTCAGCATGTAGTCCTGGCCGGACCATTCGGCCTCGGCGTGATACAGAATGGCGGCGCTCACGATCTCTGTGCCGCCCTCCAGCAGATGCGTCACCTGGTTGGTGTACTTCATCAGCCTGGCAAAGCCGCTGAATTCGGGATTACAGCCGCCTCCGCCGAAGTGGGGCGGGCAATCCGGGTCGGGATACTTGGGCGAGAAGGCGTGAGGCACGAAGTGATTCACGCCCCGCACCAGCATGTGATCCATCAGCCGCTTCATCATCGGCAGGCCCTCGGCCCAGCCGTAGGCTCCGAAGATCTCACACATGGCGCGGTTCTTCATGCGTGGCTGAATGTGGCTGTGAGAGGCCGCCAGTCGGGCCAGCACATACTGGAAGAACGCCGGGTCGCTGACGCCGCTGGAGGAGATCATGGCGTGCTGATAGTGGGCCAGGCCGGGCATGATCTGATGCAGCACCACGTCGATGCCCGCCATGTCCTGCCCGTCCAGCGAGCGGAAGTAATGGCCGCCGCTGCAGCCCAGCCGGGCGTGGGCGTTCTTGTCCTCTATGATGTGACCGATGTATTCCACCCCATGGGCGCGGCACCAGTCGCCCAGCTGATAGCTGAAATGCTCGCGCCACAGCGCCGTCAGCACATCCATGTAGGCCAGGCGCACCTCCGCCGTGTTGTCGCCCTGCTCATACCACAGGGCGGCCAGACGGCCCCGGGCGTCGCCGCCCAGCGCGTCGCTCAGGCGGGCCAGCAGCTCGTCCGTCCAGGGCAGCGCCAGGCCGGGCTGACCCAGCCGCTGGTTGTACATGCTCACGTCGCCCGCGCCGTTCACCATCTGGCAGTTGCCCAGGCTGGGCTCGTCGGAGAAGAAGCCGGCGATGGTATTGCCGAAGTAGCGGCCGTAGTGCTCGTAGTGCGGCTCATACACCGCCTCGATGAGCACCTTCACGGAATCCGCATCGATCAGGTGGATGTAGTCGGTCTGTTTGGTGCCCCGCCGGGTCTTGTAGAGCGCCATCACCCGCCAGACGCCCTCGGGCACGTCCCAATAGACATAGCGCCCCTTCACATTCGCGGTCAGCTCAACGGGCTGATCGTCCAGCACCTCCGCCTCCTCCCGGCGGCGATAGGCGAACACGCCCACCAGGATATTTTCCTCATCCGGATACAGCAAGAGCGCCTGCTGCTGAGCCGGGCCAACAAGATCCACGTGCTGCTCCGCCAGCTGCCACTTGCGCCGCTCGGGGTATTTCTTTGGCACCAGGCCGTTGGCGTAGCCCGTCGGGAAATGCTTGTCGTCCAGAATCCACACCTTCATGCCACGCTTTTCGGCCTCGGCCAGCACTACGTCCATGTCGTCCCACCAGCTCTGCTGGCAGAAGCCCTCGTGGGGCCGGGATTCCACGCAGAAGGCGCGGGCGCCGCTGTCGTAAACCTGCTGAACGAGAGCCGGCAGCTCGTCGTGATGTCCGTCGTGCATCCACAGGAACGGGAGCAGATGATTCCCCTCCCGGCCGTTCAAAACATCGGATAACCTCTTGTCCATAACTCTTCCCTCCGCGTCAAACAGGTGATTGGGGGCCGATTTCACATCCGGCCCGAGTCTTTCAACTCTATTTTAACATACTGGGGGCAAAAAGTGGTTTCAATAATGTGACAGTTTATTGCACAAAATGGGCGTTCAGCGCGCGGATTATGCCGAATAAGGGTAGCGCGCGGCACGGCTCTGTGTTATAATACTGTTATCGAAAAAAGGCGGAAGAAAGAGGTGCTTTTATGGAATTCACGATTCGGAAAGACACGCCCACTGTCCCCCATCGGAAGCATTGGCAGTTCTGCGTGGGCAGCGGCCACGCGCTGCTGGCCCTGCGCACCGATTACACCCGGCAGCTCAAGTTCATCCACGACACGCTGGGCATCCAGCGGGTGCGCTTTCACGGCATCTTTGACGACGATATGCGCACCTGCAACGACCTGACCAGCCTTTTCGACCTGCCGGGCGCTGAGCGATTCACCGAGTACAACTTCAACGCCTGCGGCGTGGCCTACGACAACGTGCTGGACGCCGGCATGAAGCCCTTCGTCGAGCTGTCCTTCATGCCCCGCCGGCTGATGAGCCACGACGAGAGCCGCGGCAAGGAGGGCGGATTCTTCTACAAGCCCCTGATCGTGCCCCCGGAGGATGAAAAGACCTGGGTCGATTACATTCAGGCCTTCGTGCGCTTCCTGATTCACCGCTACGGCGTGGAGGAAGTGCGCACCTGGTGCTTCGAGGTGTGGAATGAGCCCGATCTGCCTGGCGCGTTCTTCAACGGCAGCCGGGACGAGTATTTCCGGCTCTATGAAATCACCGCCCGCGCCATCAAGGATGTGGACGACCAAATCCCCGTGGGCGGCCCCTCCACCAGCGGCAGCAAATGGGTCAAGTCCTTCCTGAAATACTGCGCGGAGCATCAGGTGCCCGTGGATTTCGTGACCACCCATCAGTACGCGGGCGACCCCCTCGGCGGCGTGGAGGATCAGGGCGATCCGCTGGCCGAGGGCGAGGGCCACGCCACCTTCAACTTCGATGAGTTCCTGCGCTCCGTGGGCCATCGGCTGAAGGAAGCCAAGGGCACCAGTATGCTGGACGGTCTGCAGGCCGTCATGGGCGACAAGTCCGAGGAGACGGACGTGCCCAACGACGTCTTCTTCCGCAACAGCGCCATCGTGCGCCAGCAGGCGGGGAATCTGCCCCTCTATTACACCGAGTGGAACGAAAACGCGGGCTTCTCCTCCTGGACCAACGACACCCGCAAGGTGGCCGCCTACGACGTGAAGACCGCGCTGGATGTGATGAACAACATGGACGGCTCCTCCATCTGGTGCTTCTCCGACATCTTTGAGGAGTTCCATCCCTTCCCGCAGGAGTTCCACGGCGGCTTCGGCATGCTCACGCAAAGCGGCATTCCCAAGCCCGTGTATCACGCCCTGAAGATGCTGGCGGACGCCGGCGACGAGCGTCTCGTCCTGGGCGACGACGCCACCTGGGGCGAGATCGGCATCGCCGCCTTCAAAAAGGGCGACGACACCCAGGTTCTCCTGTTCCGCCAGAAGATGAAAAACCTGGATCTGCCCAAGGAAAGGGCAACCGTCACCATCGAGCTGCCCGAAGCGCCCAAGAAGGTTCTGCTTCGCCGGGTGGACGAAGAACACGGCAATCCCCTCCGCCTGTGGGAGGCCATGGGCAAGCTCCAGGCGCTGAACCGCCAGGAGGTCAGGAAGATCACGGAAGAGAGCGCCGTTGTGGACGAAGAGGTGCCCTTTGAGTACAAGGACGGCGCGCTCAGGCTGGAAGCGGAGCTGGGCGTCAACGACGTGTACTTCTTCCAGATTGAAATGGCGTAACGACACCGGAGGGCAGGGACACTCAGCATGAACCAACAGACATTGGAGCGGTTCGACATGAACCGGCCGCCCCTGCGCACGGCCTGGTATCTGCGTCCGCTGACGTTTCTCTTAAGCGCGCCGGACGTGCTGCTGCATCGAACGAAGATTCGCAAGACCGGCGTCGAGGGCCTGAAACCGCCGTATATTCTGCTCTGCAATCACAACGCCTTTCTGGATTTCAAGGTGGCGACCATGGCCACCTTCCCCCATCGAGCCAACTACATCGTGGCCATCGATGGGTTCATCGGCCGGGAAGGGCTGCTGCGCCGCGTGGGCTGCATCTGCAAGCGCAAGTTCACCAGCGACGTCCTGCTGCTGCGCCAGATCAGGCGGGTGCTGCAGAACGGGGACATCTGCATGATCTATCCCGAGGCGCGCTATTCCCTCTGCGGCACCACAGCGGTGCTGCCCGCATCGCTGGGCACCATGTGCAAGTTCATGCGCGTGCCGGTGGCAACGCTGATCTGCCACGGGCATCACATCAACTCCCCCTTCTGGAATCTCCATCAGCGCGGCGTGAAGCCCACCGAGGCTGAGCTGACCCTGCTGTTCACGCCGGAGGAATTGAAAACGGCCTCTGTGGAGGAGATCAACGCCCGGCTGGTCGCCGCGTTTCAATACGACGACTACGCCTGGCAAAGGGAGCGCGGCATCCGCGTGACCTATCCGGGGCGCGCCGAGGGGCTGGAGAAGGTGCTCTATCAATGTCCCCATTGCGGGAAGGAATACCGGATGGCTTCACAGGGAACCAGACTGTTCTGCAATGCCTGCGGCAAGGGCTGGCAGTATTCCGAGCTGGGCGAGTTGAAGGCGGAGGAAGGCGAGACAGAGTTTTCCCATATCCCCGACTGGTACGAGTGGGAGCGCGCCAACGTGAGACGCGAGGTCGAGGCGGGAACCTACGATTCCGGCAAGCTGCCCGTTACCGTGCGCTCTCTCCCCAACGCGAAGCGGTTCATTCCGCTGGGCGAGGGCACCATGACCCACGACATGAACGGCTTCACGGTGCGCGGCGTGGACGCCGACGGCGACCGCTTTGAGATGGTCAAGCCGGTTCCCTCGCTGTACTCCTGCCACATCGAATACGAATACCTGGGCAAATTCGGCGACTGCGTGGATCTCAATACCCTGGAAGACACCTGGTACATTTACCCGCACGACTGCGACTTTGCCGTCACCAAGATGGCGCTGGCCACGGAGGAGCTGTATCAGAAATGGTGCCGCGACTCCGGGCGCGAGAACAGGCCGGGGCTGGCGTAAGCCGTTCCGCGGCCCGAAACGAACATGACCGTCCATGATAAAATCACTCCCGGCTTCATTGAGCGGCCGGGAGTGATTTTTGTCAGGCTTGCTTCATCAGAACGTGGGCACCAGCACCGGCTCGCCGTTTTTCAGCGCGCTCTCATGGGCGCAGAGGCCCGCCGCGGTGATGTTGCCGCCCAGGTGCTCGTCGATCCAGGGCTTGCGCTCCTCCACGCAGCTCATCACGAATTCGTGCACCAGATGGGCATGGGAGCCGTGATGCCCCGCCCCCGCGCCGACCTTCAGGGAATCCTGCGGGTTGAGGGGATCGTAGTTGTCGCCCACCGTAAAGCGCCAGAGCGGCTCGGGCAGGTCGGCGTAGTAGTTCGGCATGGGCGTCACGGCGCAGTCCGTCTCCCGGCCCCGGCCCACGCCTGCCGGCTCGTGCAGATGGGTGATGATGGGCGCGTCGCCGTCGGTGAAGCCCCACTCGAAGCTGGCCTTGGAGCCGTAGACAAACATGCCCTCCTGATACATGCGGGCCGTCTCAAACAGCGAGCGCGTGGCCTCGCCCTTGAGGCCGTTGGCGAACTCGAACAGCGCGGATTCCACCGGGAAGGGGTTGCCGTAGCGCCTCACCAGTTCCTCCGCCATGGTGCCAGAGCCGAAGGCGTTGACCCGGCAGATTCGCGAGCCGGACAGCACCACCATGGGCCCGATGGCGTGAGTGCCGTACCACATGGGCGGCAGGACATCCGCTTTGCCCGAACGATGCGGCGAATGTCGTCCAGCGAGGTGGCCATGGGCACGGTGCAGGCGCAGTGCTTGCCCGCCTCCAGCACGGCCACGCTCATGTCTGCGTGCAGCGGAATGGGCGTCACCAGATGAACCGCGTCGATGGACGGATCGGCGAGGATCTCGTCCAGGCTGTTGGCCATGCGTGCGCCGCCGATGTAATCGCATGTCTGCTTCAGCCTGTCCGGATTGCTGTCGCACAGCGTCAGCTCCCCCACGTTGGGATGCGCCTTGTAAATGGCCGCGAAAGCGCCGCCGAATCCCAGTCCCACCAGCGCCACATTGATTTTCTTATTCATTGCCATACCTCTTTCGCCTGCCTTCCGCAGGTTTTTCAATCTGTGATTGGTCAATAGATTTCCGTTCGGCCCTCATCCAGCCAGTGATCCAGGAACTCCACGCCGCGCCATACGTTTTTGAGCAGCGCCCGGTGGGTGGTCTCCTGGCAGACCCATTCGTCCAGCCGCCCCATGCCGTAGGCCCGCCAGTCCGCGAAGAACTGATTCGCCTCGGCGGGGTCGAGCTGGTCTTTCAGCATGGCGTTGTTTTTGAGGCGCACCCAGCGCACGCTCAGCCTGGCCTTACCCACGCGCCACAGCCGGAGCGGATCGCCCTGAACGGCCCGCTGGGCCTTGTCCATGATTTCGTCCAGCCTGTCCAGCATGTCGTCCGAATACAGGGGCGAATTCGTCTGGTCGTTGAAGCCGGCGTGAATGTCGTCCTTCTCCGCCTTATCGCACAGCGCGTCGATGTATTCCCGAACGAAGGGGCCGGCCGCGCCGTAGTAATAGTCGGTGAATTCCTCGATGTGCTTTTTCACGTCGCAATAAGGATTCCACAGTAGCTTGCTGATGACGTAGGCTCTCAGTTCGTTCAGATCCACGCCGCCCCGGCTGCCGGAATTGCCCTGCTCGAACACACCCTTCACGTTGTTCTCCACAAACGCCTGCATGTTGGGCTGCAGCACCCGCCAGTTGGGGAAGGGCGCGGCGTAGTGAGCGAAGCAGGTGACGTAATCCCAGATATACAGCCGATCGTGGAACGCGCCCCACTGGCGCAGGTCCCGGATGAAGGAGGATCGGCTGCCGTCCGGCAGCACCACGCTGCGGTCATCGTCGCAGGTGGCGAAGGGATGGGCGAAGCAGCACTCGATGGAGCACAGCCGCACGCACACGTTGTGCCTCGGATGCGTGATTTTCGGCACAGGCCGGGTGTACTGATAGGCCAGCGTGTCGAACACCACCTGCGGGAATTCGGGCTCCATGGCCTCGGCGATGGCGTTCACAAAGCGCAGCAGCGTGCCCGCCGCGCTGCCCTCCGCCCGGTCGATGGCGCGGCAGGCTTCGCACTCGCATCCCTTGATGTAGTCGTTCTGCGAGATGGAGATGAGCCGCGTTTCCGGATGCTCCCTGAGAGTGCGCCGCACCGTCTCCTTGGCGATTGAGAGCACCTCGGGATTGCTCAGGCAAAGCTGCGTGTCGTGCTTTTTCGTGCAGCGGACGCCATTGTACATCGCGTAGTATTCCGGATGCTTTTCGGCGTAAACCTCCGGCGGCACGAGGCGATTGAAGGTGTGAACGAACCAGGTGTAGCTCTGATGCCCGCCGAACCGCTCCGGAATGGCGGCGGAATTGCCGTTGATGCGCGATTTCACCGCGAAGCGCGGGCAGGTGTTGTAGAAGAAATAGTTGTGATCGCGGTGCTCCAGGGCGGACACCTGTCGGGTGTCGATTTCCGGCGCTTCCAGCTCCACGCGGCAGGGCACCTTCTCGCTCTCCGGGGTGAAAAACCGGCAGCCCAGCCGCTCCAGCAGCTCGTAGACGCCGTAGATCACGCCGCGCTTTCCGCCCGCGATGGCGATGGCGCCGGGCAGCGTGCGCAGGATGAAGCCGTCCTCGCCCAGGCCGTCGTCTGGCGCGATAAAGGCATGGGCCGCCCGGCCCAGCGCGATCTGCGGCCCCTCGACGGGTGCTTTCGCGATGTCGAACACAGCGGATGTCATCAGGTCAAGGTAGTTTCTCAGTTCCTCGGAGGCATAGGTTTCCTGCTCCGTGGCGTCGGAGGGAATGACGATGGTCGCCAGCGGCTTCCGGCCGGACGCGAGTTGAATGGCCATGTGCTTATCTCCTTCCATTGATCTGGCTGATGCCATTATATCATCTTTTCATGGAAACGTCATCATAAAAGTGCTTTCTTCCCGACGAGAGATTTTGTATAATAGTGTCATAAGCGCATATCGAGGTGGAATAAAGTGAATCTCTACGTGCCCGATTACTACCCGGCCTTTCACTGCGTGGCGTCGAAATGCCGCCATACCTGCTGCGCGGGCTGGGAAATCGACATCGACGAGGAAGCCCTCGCCCGCTACGCGACCCTGGGCGGCGATTTCGGCCGGCGCGTGGAGCGGAGTATCAGCCGCGAGGGCGAGCCGCACTTCATCCTGACGGAGGACGAGCGCTGCCCGCTGCTGAATCGGGACAATCTGTGTGACCTGATCCTTCACGAGGGAGAGGACGCGCTCTGCCAGATCTGCCGGGATCATCCCCGATTCCGCAATTACTTTTCCGGCCGGGTGGAGATGGGCCTGGGCCTGGTGTGCGAGGAAGCGGCCCGCGTGATCCTGTCCTGGCCCGGTTCGCTGCGCCTCATTCGCCTCGAAGGCGACGAGCCGGAGACGCCCACGGAGGACGAGCGGTATCTTTTCGCCTTCCGTGAGAAATGGCTTTCCTCCATCGAGGAAACCGGCCCCCGCGCCCGGCTCATGGAAACGCTGATCTTCCGGCACCTGTCCGACGCCCTGTACGACGGCCGGCTTGAGGAGCGGGCCGATTTCATACGCCGCGCGTTCGAGGAAATCGCGGGCGGCTGGACCGACGGCCGCCTTGATACCCTCGTGGAGCGGGCAAGGGTCTTCTCGGACACGGTGGAGTATGACGACGAGGAACTGGAGCGCCGGATCGGCGGCGAAGACGACTGACAACGCGCGAGAGCTTTCCCACGAACCGGCGTGGGAAAGCTCTCGTCTTTCATTTATCGAAGGATTTCAAGATACAGGCTGCGCCCCGGCCCAACGGGGATATCGAAGGCGTATTCGGGTTCGACATCGCGGGTCATGGCGGCGTCGCCCCGGCGCTCTGGCCCGGGCAGGCGGACGCTGTCCCTATATATGCGCCCGCTTTCGATCTCGCGGACGCCCTCGCATGCGCCTCGCACGACCAGGCGGGCCTTGCTCCCCATGGGACGGAAGGAATGGAGGCACAGCGCGCCGTTGTCATAGGCGATCAGGCTCATCTTGGGCTCGGAGGCCAGATAGGCGGCCTGCCCCAGCGACAGCTCGGCATTCAATGCGCCGACGACGCCAGCGGGCAGCTTGTACAGATCGGCGAAATTCTCCGGCGCGTTCAGGATCAGCAGTCGGCCCCGGCCGTAGAAATCCTCCGTCAGCACGGGGAAGTTGTCCTCCCCCGCCAGCAGCAGCACGTCCGCCCAGGTGGCGTTGGTCTTGTAGTCCAGCGCCTCGAACAGCACCGGCTCGACGCCCCGCTCGCAGGCGCTGGCCCGATAGCCGTAGTCGTTTCGGTCGATCAGGTATTCGCTGCCCAGCACGTGGCGATGGGTCAGGCGCACGCTGGTCATATCCCGAATGCCCCGGTCGTAGGTTTCATGCACAAAGCCGGTGGTGACGATCGCTTTGCCGCCCCGGCGCACATAGGCCTCCAGCTTCTCCATGGCGTCCGGCAGGCAGGCGCAGCGCTGGGTGAGCAGCACCGCCGGCGCGTCCTCAGGGAAGTCGTGGGTCAGCTCCAGCGGCAGGCCGCACATGCCCAGGTAGCTGCACAGCTGATCCTCACCGTCCGCGTCGAAGGGCTCCCACACCGCCAGGCCCACGGGCTTCACCGCGTGATCCAGGAAATCGTCCACGCGCCGCAGCACCGGATCCATGGCCGCCAGGGCGGGGGTGTCGAGGAGCGACGGGAAATTGAACAGCGTCAGCTCCCGCGCGCCGCCCAGCAGGGTGAATTCCGCCTGCTCCAGCCAGCGGTTGATGTTGTCCGACGAGCCGCCCAGGTCGATCCAGCCGCCGCCGTTGCGGCCCGGGGCGGTGTTCTCCATGAGCCGCACCAGCGAATAGGATTCGTAGCGCTGCAGGTGCTGCTGGGAATAGATGGGGTCGCGGGTCTCGGTGCCGGTGTAGATCATGTCGAATATATTCCGCTGCAGGGCGGGATTGTAGCCCGTCTCCTGATAGCTCTCATACCAGTTTGGGTATTTGATGATGAAGTTCATCTTCGGATTGACGCGCCTGGCCTCCGCCACGATCTCCTCCGAGAATTCCTTCATCTGCGCCTGCCGGAAGTCCTTCCAGCTGCGCTTGCCCTTGGCCGCGATGCACAATTCGCAGCGGCAGGAGGTGAAGAAGAAATCGTCCAGAATGATCTCGTCGAACACCGACGCCGCCTCCCGCACCACCCGCAGGTACTCCGCGCGGTGTCTCGGATCGGTGTAGCAGAAGGTGTCGAAGATGGCGGGCTTCTGTTCGCCCTCCACCAGCACCGTGGATGTGATGCCGCCGGACACGGCCACGCCGTATTCGGAAAGGAGGGCCTTGATGGCCCGCAGCCGCTCCACGGGCACATCGGTGGTGGCCCGATGGTTTTCCAGATACACCTTTTTGAGCGGAATATGCCTCAAATACGTCTCCATGCCCCGGCGGATGTCGTCGTCCGTCGCCTTCGCGGCGTAATAGGCGAACATGTAGCTGGCCATGCTGAAATGGCGATACGGTTTCATGCGGTTTCCCTCGCTTTCCTTTCCTGTTGTTATCCACGCATTATTATTGCATGAACAGGGCATAAATGCAAGCGGTTTTTGCCGAAAAGCCGGCCCAAAGCGCGGTGGACAAAACTCGCCGTTTGTGTTAGACTGATAATGAAATCAATCGGCCGCACGGCGGCTGTATAAAGGGAAAGCAAAGAGGAGGCTGCGGCATGACGGTCATTTCGGAAATGGTAAAGCGCAGGGATTACCTGGTGTGCATCGACTCGGACGGATGTCTGCTGGACAACATGGAGCTCAAGCACAAGGAGTGCTTCTGCCCGGCGGTGGTCAACGTGTGGGATTTGCAGAGCGTGTCCCGCTATGCCCGCGAGGTGTGGGAGTTTGTGAATCTGTATTCACGCACCCGGGGCGCGAACCGCTTCCCCGCCCTGGTGCGCGCGCTGGAGCTGATCTACGCGCGGCCCGAAGTCAAAGAGCGGGGCGTGAAGGCGTGGGATATTGCCGCGCTGAAAAAATGGTCTGACGAAACGGACAACTTCAGCGAGAGCGCGCTGGCCGCTTACATCGACAGCCTCAACGGGCAGGCCGCGCCGGATCTTCAGAACGCGCTGCGCTGGTCTCAGGAGGTCAACGCCAACGTCCGCCACATCGTGCGCAACATCGGCCCCTTCCCCGGCGTGCGGGAGGCCATCGACGCGCTGCACCAATATGCCGACGTGGTGGTGGTGTCCTCCACGCCCCAGGAAGCCCTGATTCGGGAGCTGGATCACTGCGGCATTCTGAACTGCTTCGACGCCGTGGCCGGTCAGGAGAGCGGCACCAAGACCATCTGCATCCGCACGGCCATGCAAAAGGGCTACGCGCCGGATCACGTGCTGAAAGTGGGCGACGCGCCCGGCGACCATCAGGCCGCGCTGAACAACAATTGCCTGTTCTACCCCATCATTCCGGGCGTGGAGTCTGATTCCTGGCGAAAGCTCCGGGAGGAGGCGCTGGGCCAGTTCGTCTCGGGCGCCTATCAGGGCGAGCCCATGGCGAAGCGTCTGGAGGCGTTCTACACCGTGCTGGGCGACAAGCCCGGCTGGGAGGTGTGCGAATGAAATTCAGCCTGAGCACGCTGGGCTGCCCGGATTATTCCTTTGAGCAGATCATCGAGCTGGCGAAAAAGGTGGGCTATACCGGCGTCGAAATGCGCATCTACAGGATGACCGAGGATCTGCGGACGCTGGATGAGTTCAGGCCGGAGCGGCTGGGCGCGGTGCGGCGCCTGTTCCATCAGGCCGGCCTTGAAATCACCTGCGTGTCCAGCAGCGCCCGATTCGCGTATCCCGACCCGGAGAACCTGAAGGAACAGCTCCAACTGGCGGAGGATTACATGAAGATCGCCTCGGAGCTGGAGTGCCCCTACATCCGCGTGTTCGGCGGGCCCTATCCCGTCAATTTCACCGGACGCCCGCAGAGCGAGCCTTTCATCGAGGCCTATCGGCAGAGTCTTCCGCCCGAGAAGGTGCGCGGCCTGACCCGGGAAGCCTGCGACGAGGCCGTCATGGAATGCCTGGGCAAAACCGGCGAAGCGGGCCGCCAATACGGCGTCATGCCCCTGATGGAGACCCACGACGACTTCTGCAGCGGCGCGGTGGTTCGCCGCCTGATCGAGGGCTGCGGCAGCGACAACGTGGGCATCCTGTGGGACTGCCTGCACCCCTTCCGCTACGGCCTGGATCTGAGAGAAACCTACGAGGCCGTGCGCGACAAAATCCACCACGTCCACATGAAGGACGCTGGCGACCTGACCCCCTGGGGCTTTACCCCCGCGTTGGTGGGCGACGGCGAGATGGATCTTCAGACGGCGGTGGACATCCTGCGGGAAAACGATTATTGGGAATATGTCTGCTTCGAATGGGAAAAGCTCTGGCATCCGCAGATCGCGGAGGCGGAAATCGCCTGCCCCCAGTTCATGGAGAGCGTTCTGAAAATGCTTGAAAAGTAAAGCGCGGGCCGGACGGCATTTGAAACCGTCCGGCCCGTTTCTGTTATTTCGCGGCTTCCCCGCGAACCAGCACGCTTCTGGAATAGCGGATCACCAGCAGCGTGGAGCACATGATCCAGCCTATGGGATAGGCCAGCGCCACGGCCACGAAGCCCGCGCCCAGCGCCTTGGTGACGGCCAGGTAGATCTGGCGGAACACCACGAAGGAGGCCAGCATGATGACCGTGGGCATGGTGGCGTCGCCCACGCCGCGCAGCGCCCCGGCGTAGATCTGGTTGAAGCAGATGGTGACATAGAAGGGCGTCACGATGTGAATGAATCGCTCGCCGTAGGCCACCACCGCCTCCTCCGGCGAGAAGAAGCTGAGCAGCGGCCGGGCCAACGCGAACACCAGTACCCCCAGCGTCACCGTGGCGGCCAGGCTCATGAGCGTGGCGATGCGCACGCCGTCACGGGCCCGACTTGGCTGCTTCGCGCCCCAGTTCTGGCCCACGAAGGTGGTGGAGGACATGCTGATGGTCTGAACGGGAATGAGGGCGAAGGCGTCCACCTTGTTGTAGATGCCGTAGCCCGCCATGCACGCGGAGCCGAAATAGTTGATATAGGACTGCACAAACACGTTGGAAAAGGACGTGATGGCGGACTGGATGCTGCTGGGCAGGCCGATTCTCAATATGATCGCCAGCGACTGCCTGTCGATGCGCAGCTGCCGCCAGCGGATGCCGTAGCCGCCCTCCTCCCGGGTGAGCGTAACGAGGATCAGCAGCGCGGAAATCACCTGCGAGAGCACTGTCGCGTAGGCCACGCCGTCAACACCCATGTTCAGCGCCAGCACGAAGGCCAGATCCAGCACCGTGTTGAGCAGGGCGGAGATAATCAGGAAGATCAGCGGCCTTCGCGAATCTCCCACGGCCCGCAGGATGCCGCCGCCCACGTTGTAGAACAGGATGCCCGCCACACCGGCGAAATAGATGGACAGATAGCAGTGGGAATCCGCCATGACGTCGTCCGGCGTCTGCAT
>CADARO010000076.1 GCA_902790345.1 uncultured Eubacteriales bacterium
GATTTACTGGATGAAAAGCTGGCAGAAGCTTCAGAGTATTATGCTCATTATAGGCAGGAAAAGAAGCTAGGTCCTTTGGAGCTGATTCTGCTCCAGCCACAGACCTTTGCGTTGTACCGGGATGTTCAGGTTTGGAACGGAGCAAGTCCAAATCAATTAAAGCCCATCCATGTAATCACAAATCCAAAGACAGAAGCTTTCTTTCGCGGTTTAAAGATTTCAACCTGAAACGCCCCATTGAAATCTTGCCCTGTGTTGCGCTTTCAGGACCATCAGCCCAACAATTCCCCAATTGAAACGCTCACAGCGCCACACGTCGCGGAATTTTTGAGTGGAGAGTTTCTTCATATAGACTTTCCCACATCAAACCTTTATAATTTCCGACTGATACTAGAGTGTGTTTCTAAAATGCCTGAAGCGCATTTTCGGCGTCTTTGGCTGCATTTCCGCGTTGATTTCCCTTGACTTAGCCCCACTAAGCCTGCGGAAAATCGCCTTGAAATGCAGCCAAATCCACTCGAAACTGCATCTCCCGGCATTTAGAAACACACTCTAATCTCAATCTAAAACACAACATTGAATCCGACGTCTACAGGTGATGCTTTTCACCATATCATTGGTTAAACGACAGATGGTATTCGTGAAATAGCGGATGAAATAATTGCTCTTTGATGCTGACAACTTCCAGTTAGTCGACATGTTCCCGATAACGGACAAGAGCCCAAAACCGGTTGATATGTTCCTGACGAACTGGCAAAACGTTGATATGTTCCTGAACACGATTTTGCGAACAGGCAGCGGTCGGTGGACAAGTTTCCGCTTACTGGCGCAGGTATGAATCAGTAGTTTCGTTTCCTCGTGCCAGCCGGTACATAAGAATATATCGACTCTCACAGAGTCACTTATAGAAAAAGCGAACCCCTTTGAATCTTCCCATACAATCACACGTTTGGGGAGGGTTCAAAGGGGTTCATCGTTTTAGGCTCTACTCCCAATTTAATGGATATGGTATAATCACCACAGGGTGATCATAATGATAGAGAACTTCGATAGCATGATGGCAGCATCCCTCCAGCTTGAAGCATCCCTCCAGCTTGAGGAACCATGGTATGTTGCCTGCGCATCATTCGATCCTGAGAAGCAGCAGATGGACATCTGGGTAAAGGTCCGGGACCACGCTGTATTTGCCTGCCCCCGTTGTGGGTTACAGGCCAAACGCTATGGCTATGAGCCATATGAGCGTTCATGGCGACATGCGGATTGCCTGTTTTTTCCCTGCTATGTTCACTGTCAGCGTCCCAAGGTGCTTTGTGGGAAGTGTGGTTTGCAGCAGGTCAACGCGCCATTTGAGCGGCAAAACAGCCGATTCACCTTGATGTTCGAGGGCTATGCCATGATGATTTTGGCCGATATTCCTCGCAGGAAAGCGTCTCGGTTGCTTCGCTGCAACGAAAAGTCTCTCGCGTCGATCCTGTCATACTGGGTGAATCGCGCTGCCGATAAGCAGGATCTATCCAATGTGTCGAAGCTGGCGCTTGACGAAACCTCCAAGCGACGCGGGCACCAGTACGTCACCATTGCCATTGACGCTCTTGAACACAAGGTGATTGACGTGGAAGATGGCCGTACCAAGCAGGCTGTAGCTGCCGTAAAAGTCCGCTTGGAACAACAAGGCGGCA
Organism: uncultured Eubacteriales bacterium; assembly: GCA_902790345.1. Taxonomy (GTDB): domain Bacteria; phylum Bacillota; class Clostridia; order Christensenellales; family Aristaeellaceae; genus Firm-10. Next base: position 1,680 of record CADARO010000076.1, read on the forward strand.
GCGCTGACAACATTACTGCGGTTACCAGCGATATGTCGGCATCCTTCCTGCCTGCCGTGAAGGAATACTTTCCGCAGGCTGAGCAGGTCATTGACAAATTCCACGTCAAGCAGGTTCTCACAAAAGCGCTGGACGAAGTTCGAAAGAACGAACAGGGTGAAGTCGATGACAAGAAAACTCTGTTTCAGTACCGCAAACTGTTCATGACGCGGGATGACCACATGAGTGAAAAGCAGAAGCACCGCTACAGAACTCTGTCGAAGACCTACCCGAAGACAGCAAGGGCACATCGTATCGTGGAAGCGCTTGATATCTTCTATGCATGCACCACTGTCGCCGACGCTTCTAAACGCTTTAAGGAACTGTATTCCTGGATGCGCCGATGCCGGTTGGAGCCGATGAAGAATGCAGCTGTGACGCTGATGAACCACCGGAAAGAAATCATGAACTACTTTCACGACCGTCTTACCAATGCTATCTGTGAGGGCATCAATTCCTTGGTTCAGGCTGCTAAGAGAAAGGCCAGGGGCTTCAACACCTTTGAAGGCTTCAAAGCTATGATCTTTCTCGTTGCTGGAAAGCTGGAATTGGATGCCCCAGCCCCGTTCTAAATGACATATCCATTAAAACGGGAGTAGAGCCCAAAACTCTCTTCATGTGTGGATTCCTCCCTAAACGTAGTATTGTAGACGGGGGACAGAGGTTGTTCCACCGGCAGAAGACTGGCCATCACTGCACCACATACCCCTCCTGCTCCATGACTTCCTTCGCCGAGGCGTTTCCGGATCAGTTTGTGGAGGTGGGCATCGCGGAGCAGAGCCTGGTGAGCGTGGCGGCGGGTCTGGCCAGCTGCGGCAAAAAAGCCTATGCCATCTCCCCCGCCTCCTTCATCTCCACCAGGAGCTACGAGCAGTGCAAGGTGGACTGCGCCTATTCCGGCACCAACGTGAAGCTCATCGGCATCTCCGGCGGCGTGAGCTACGGCGCCCTGGGTATGACCCATCACTCCGCCCAGGACATCGCCGCCATGAGCGCCATTCCCGGGATGCGGGTGTATCTGCCCAGCGACCGGCATCAGACGAGGAAGCTGTTCGAGGCGCTTTTGAGGGACGAACAGACCGCCTACATCCGCCTGGGCCGCAATCCCGTGGAGGACGTGTACGAGGAGGACAACGTGCCCTTCGAGATGGACAGGGCCACGGTGCTGGCCGAGGGGACGGACGCGCTGCTGGTGGCCTGCGGCGAGATGGTGAAGCCGGTTCAGGAGGCGGTAAGCCTGCTGAGGGACCGGGGCGTCTCCGCGGGGGCGCTGGACATGTACTGCGTGAAGCCCCTGGATCGGGCGGGCCTGCTGGCCGCCGCGCAGGGCAAAAAGCTCATCGTGACGGTGGAGGAGCACGCGCCCTTCGGCGGGCTGGGCAGCATGGTGGCGCAGGTCATCTCCGCCAACGACCCGAAGAAGGTGATTTGCCTGGCCCTGCCGGACGCGCCCGTGATCACCGGCACGTCGAAGCAGGTGTTCGACTACTATGGCCTGAACGCGGAGGGCATCGCGGACGCGGTATGCGCCGCACTGAAAGGATAGATTATGGAAAGATATGTTCTGTCCATCGACCAGAGCACCCAGGGCACCAAAGCCATGCTGTTCGACGGGAAGGGCAAAATGGTGGCCCGGGAGAGTTTGCCCCACAGGCAGATCGTGACGGAGGCCGGGTGGGTGTCTCACGACCCGGAGGAAATCCATGAAAACGTTCTAAAGGTCGCGCGCCTGGCGGTGGAAAAGGCGGGCGTGGACCCGGGCGACATCGCCTGCGTGGGCCTGTGCAACCAGCGGGAGACCTCCGTGGCCTGGAACCGCGAAACCGGCGAGCCGGTGTGCGACGCCATCGTGTGGCAGTGCGCCCGGGCGGCGGCGGTGTGCGCCGCGGTGGAAAAGACCGGGGCGGGGGATATGGTGCGCGAGCGCACGGGCATCCCGATCTCCCCTTACTTTCCGGCGTCGAAATTCAGCTGGATCCTGCAAAACGCGCCCGGGGCCAGGGAACTGGCGGATCGGGGCGCGCTGTGCCTGGGCACCGTGGACGCCTGGCTGGTGTGGAAGCTGACCGGGCAGCACAGGACGGATTACTCCAACGCCTCCCGCACGCAGCTGTTCAACATCCACACCCTCCAGTGGGACAGGGAGGTCTGCGCGGCCTTCGGCATCGACCCCGCCGCGCTGCCCGCCGTGACCGATTCCGACGCGGTGTTCGGCGAGACCGACCTGGGGGGCCTGCTGCCCCGCAAGGCGCCCCTGTGCGGCGTGCTGGGGGATTCCCACGCCTCCCTGTTCGGGCTGGGATGCCTTGAGCCCGGCATGACCAAGGCCTCCTACGGCACCGGCTCCTCCATCATGATGAACACCGGCGCGAAGGCCGCGGTCTCCCGGCATGGGCTGGTTACCTCCCTGGCCTGGAAATACCAGGGACAGGTCAGTTATGTGATGGAGGGCAACATCAACTACAGCGCGGCGGTCATCACCTGGATGAAGGACGATTTGCATCTCATCGCCTCCCCCGCCGAGACGGAGGCACTGGCCCGCGCGGCGAATCCCCAGGACACCACCGTCCTGGTGCCCGCCTTCAGCGGCCTGGGCATGCCCCACTGGATCAGCGGGGCGAAGGCCATGATCTGCGGCATGACCCGGCTCACCGGCCGGGCCGAGCTGGCGCGCGCCGCGCTGGACTGCATCGCCTGCCAGATCCACGACGTGGTGGAGGCCATGGAAAAGGACACCGGCATCCCCATTCCGCTGCTGCGGGTGGACGGCGGCGCGTCGAAAAACGGCTACCTCATGCAGTTCCAGAGCGACATCCTGAACGCCGAGGTGGCCCGGGCGGAGGGGGAGGAGCTCTCCGGCGCCGGCGCGGCCTACATGGCCGGCCTCAGCGCGGGGCTGTATGACGACAGGGTGTTTGAGAGCCAGACCTTCCGGACCTGGTCGCCCCGGTGTGCCGAGGCGGATCGCGCAAGCCGGCTGGCGCGGTGGCGAAACGCCCTGGCGCTGGTGAAAAAGGACGCGGAAAACGTTCGCTGACCTATGAAAAACGGCGGAGCCGCCCAGCTTTCGAGCTTTCGGGCAGCTCCGCCATTCGCGTTTTGGCGTTTACTTTGCCTCGTGGAAGGCCTTTTTCACCACAGCGTAGGCCATCTTGGGGCGACGCCAGTTGTCCAGAATGCCCTTGTTGTTCATGGTCTTGGGCCGGGCGCGCGCCCATTCCTCGGATACCTTCACGTCGGCGAACTGCCAGAGATACACGCCGCTGAGCCGGGGCGTGTCGAAGACCACCTTCAGCTGCTCCGCCACGATGGCCGCCTGTCGCTCCTCGCTCCACTTGGCCTGGCCGAAGGGGTCGTGATACCCCGCGATGCCGCCCGCCCCGATTTCCGAGATGAGGATGGGCTTGTTCGCCGCGCCGTTTTCCTCCATCCAGCCGATGAGCCGATTCACGAACGCCGAGGAATCCTCCTTCACATACCAGCCGGGGTAGATGTTGAAGGACACGATGTCCACCAGATCCAGGCAGATGTCCTTGAAATAGCGGCAGGAGGCGAAGGTGACGGGGCGGGTGGGATCGAGCCGCCGCAGGTGCTCCAGATTGCGCCGGTAGATTTCGCGGCCAAACTCGGTCTCGCTCTCGCACTCGTTCAGCACGCCCCACACATAGATACAGGGGTGGTTCACGTGCTGGGCGATCATCTCCTCGTTGCAGGCGGCGGTCTGCTCGGCGAAGAGGGGACTGGCCATCACCTCGTGGGGCAGCGCCCGGGCGTGATGCTCCTCCCACACCAGGATGCCCAGCTCGTCGCACAGGTCCAGGAAGCGGGGGTCGTTGGGATAATGGCAGGTGCGGATGGTGTTGGCCCCGGTGTCCAGCGCCAACTGCAGGTCCGCGGCCATGGCCTCCACGCTCAGGGCGCTGCCGAATTGGCCGTGCTCTTCGTGCCTGTTGAAGCCCTTGAGCAGCAGACGCCTGCCGTTCAGCAGAATGGCTTCGCCCTCCACCTTCACCGTGCGGAAGCCCACCCGGTCGATGAGGTCGTCCACGGGCCGCCCGTCCAGCGAGAGCCGCGCCGTCAGATCATACAGGCGCGCGTTCAGCACGTCCCAGCGAAGGATGTCCGTCACCGGCATGTCAGCCCCGACGCAGACCGTTTCCCCGGCATGGGCGGTAAAGGCGGCCTCGGCGCGGCCATCCGCCACGGACAGCGACACAACGCCCTCCGTCACATCCTCCAGCGCCCGCACCCAGACCCGCGCGTGGGCGGTGAAGCGGCCCGCTTTGTCCTCGGTGGCGTGGAAGGCCATGCGCTCGATGTAAGCGCCCTTGACGCGGTGCAGCTCCACCGGGCGCGTGATGCCGCCGTAGGTTTCGTAGTCGTTGGGTATGTGCAGCGTGGACTTTTCGGAGTAGCTGTTGTCCACGCGGACGGTCAGGGTATGCTCGCCGGCTTCGGCGTTTTCAATCAGCGCGTCGAAGGCGGTGTAGGCGTTGTAGTGATGGGCCACGGGCCGGCCGTCGAAGAAGACGTCGGCGGTGTGGCTCACGCCGCCGAAGCGCAGCAGCAGGCTGCCGGGCTCATCGATGGTCACCGCGCGGGTGTACTCGGCTTCGCCCCGCCAGGTGGTCAGCTCGGGGATGGTCTCCCACACGCCGGGGACCCAGGCGGCGTATGTTTTTTCGTTTGCGGTCAGCGTCCACAGGCCGTCCAGGCTCTCCACGGGGCGCAGGGCGTGCTCCCTGAAATTGCGCGTCATTTCTTGTCATCCTCCTGTTTTCTGTGTATTATATTGACAGTATACGCCCGACATGTAAATTATGCAGCAGGAGCGATGGCCAAAATCCGTCGGATTCTGACGGTTTTCCGCCATTTTTGCTGCCAATATTGACGTTTCGTTTAGAATGTGCTAATATAATTTTAGACACGCAAGGATTGCCTTGCGCAACAGAACGACAACAAATAAGGAGGAACCTATCCATGAAGAAATGGCTGACTCTGGTTCTCGCGCTTGCGATCTGCCTGGTCCCCATGAGCGCGTTCGCCATCGACTATCCCGTTGACAGCGACGAGACCCTGATCATGTGGAAAGTGCTTGACGGCTCCATCGCCGAGGGCGGCTACACCACCTCCAACGAGACCCCCGGCTTCATGAAGTGGGTCGAGGACACCGGCATCAAGGTTGAAATCCAGGAATACGCTGACTCCACCTCTCTGGTTCTGGCCCTGAACGGCGCCAGCACCCTGCCCGACATGTACACCGTGGACGCCGTGAACTTCGGCGGCGTCATGAGCATGGTGAACGAGGACATGGTCATCGAGATCACCCCCGAAATGCTGGAGGAGAACGCCCCGGATTACTGGGCCTACATCAACCAGCCCATGTACATGGACCTGATCCAGGAGCTGGACGGCAATATGTACTACTTCGCGGGCCATGTGTTCGAGGGCAACTCCATCTATCGCTTCTGGCGCGGCTTCTTCTATCGTCAGGACATCCTGCAGAAGGCCGGCTGGGAGAAGTTCCCCGAGACCATCGACGAGTTCTATCAGTGCCTGGTTGACCTGAAGGCCGCCGGCGTCACCACGCCGCTGGTGTTCCAGGGCAAGGACGACCTGCGCGAGATGCTCAAGAACGGCGACATCACCAGCCCCTTCGGCCTGGTCTGCGCCAACGAGTATCAGACCGACGGCACCTGGTATCACGGCGCCACCCAGCCCGAGTACAAGGATGTGCTGGCCTTCATGCACAAGCTGTATGAAGAGGGCCTGATCTCCGTCGACTACCTGTCCATGGAGAACGCCACCTCCCAGTCCATGCTGTGCACCGGCGAGGCCGCCATCTTCTATGGCAACAACTCCCGCCTGAGCACCTTCAAGAGCTCCGTCGAGGACGGCGGCTGGCTGTATCCCGGCGCCCCGCTGGTGGGCGAGGGCCAGGAGCGCGCGATGTTCACCTACGCCGATCCCTTCGTCGCCGGCGACCGCGTGTTCATCTCCCCCGACTGCGCGAACCCCGAGCTGGTTCTGCAGTTCCTCAACTACCTGTACACCGAGCCGGGCAACCTGCTGCGCAACTTCGGCACCGAGGGCAAGAGCTATGAGATCGTGGACGGCGTTCCGCGCTACACCGAGTTCATCACCAACAACCCCGACGGCCACGCGCTGGACGGCATGGCTCGCTCCTGGGGCCTGATCAACTGGCCCGGCATCCACGCCGACGTGATGAACGCCCAGCGCCATCCCGAGGACACCCAGGTGATCGCCTATGAGCTGTGGTCCAATTCCGATCACGACCTGCACGCCATCACCCATACCGACGTGCTGGACGAGTACGTGGACGAGTACGCCAACCTGTGGGTTGACATCGACCTGTACATCAACGAGTGCCGCGCCAAGTTCATCTCCGGCGAGATGGACATCGAGAACGAGTTCGACGCCTACATCGACCATCTGAAGAGCATGGGCATGGATCGCGTCGCCGAGATCAAGCAGGCCACCCTGGACGCCTATAACGCCCGCTGATTGACCACATAAACCATTGGCGGACGGAGAAGCCTTTCTCCGTCCGCCTCTGTCCACCATGACGCAGCACGCGAGGGTCGGGAGGAATTGATCCATGCAGAACAAAATGTCCTTTGGCCGACGGCTGAAGAAGGATTTGAAACGCTTCGGCGGCGCCTATATTCTGGTCCTTCCGGTCGTCGTGTTCTATATCCTGTTTCACTATAAGCCGCTGCTGGGCGCGGTCATCGCCTTCAAGGATTACAAGCCCCGCAAGGGCATCTGGGGGAGCCCCTGGGTGGGCTTCAAGCATCTGGAGAGCTTTTTCAGCTCCTATTATTTCGGCCGCCTGATCCGCAACACGCTCACCATCAGCCTGAGCGGCCTGGTGTTCACCTTCCCCTGCGCGATCATCTTCGCGCTGCTGATCAACGAGGTCAAGAGCCGGGCCTTCAAGCGCACGGTCCAGACCATCTCCTACATGCCGCACTTCATTTCCCTGGTGGTCGTCTGCTCCATGGTGACGCTGTTTGTGAGCAGCAACGGCTTCATCGTTCAGATCATGCAATTCTTCGGTTCCAACGTGAGTCAGAGCCTTTTGAATATCAACAGCGCCTTCGTTCCGATCTACGTGCTCTCCGATATCTGGCAGCAGACCGGCTGGAACTGCATCATATACCTGGCGGCCCTGGCCGCCATCGACACCGAACTCTACGAGGCGGCCCGCATCGACGGGGCCAACCGCTGGCAGCAGACCATCCACGTGACCCTGCCCGGCATCGCCCAGACCGTGACGCTGCTCTTGATCCTGAGGGTGGGCTCGCTGATGAGCGTGGGCCACGAGAAGATCATCCTGCTGTACAACGACTACACCATGGAGACGGCGGACGTCATCTCCTCCTATGTCTACCGGCGCGGCCTCATCAAGGGCGATTATTCGTTCAGCGCCGCCGTGGGCCTGTTCAACTCCGCCATCAACTTCGCGCTGGTGATCCTGGCCAACCGCATCAGCAACAGGGTGAGCGGCTACGGCATCTGGTGAGGAGGGAAGAGACATGAGTCAAGCTGTTTCACACGCGAAGAAAAAGAGCACCCTCCAGCAGGAGGGCATGGGCTACCGGGTGTTTACGGTGTTCAACACCATCCTCCTGGTCATCGCCACCGTGGTGACGCTGTATCCCATGTACTACGTGGTGGTGGCCTCCATCTCCGAGGCGGACGAACTGGCCCGGAACTTCGGCCTGCTGCTGTTTCCCCTGGGCAAGTGGAACGTGTTCGCCTACGAGCTGGTTTTCCGCAATGGCCTGGTGGTCAGCGGCTTCCTGAACACCTTCTTCATCCTGTTCGTGGGCCTGGCGTTCAACATGGTGCTCACCTGCCTGGGCGCGTACTTCCTGTCGCTGAAGGGCTCCATGCTGGTGAAGCCCCTGTCCATGCTGATCCTGTTCACCATGTACTTCTCCGGCGGCATCGTGCCCATCTACATGAACGTGCGGGATATGGGCCTGATGGATTCCCTGTGGTCGCTGATCATCCCCGGTGCCATCAACACCTACAACATGCTCATCATGCGCTCGGCCTTCGCCGCCGTGCCGGACGCCCTGTATGAGGCGGCCTATCTGGACGGCGCGCCCCACTACAAGATCCTCTCCCAGGTGTACATTCCCCTGTGCGGCGCCACCATGGCGGTCATGGTGCTGTACTACGGCGTGGGCCACTGGAACGCCTGGTTCAACGCCAGCCTGTACATCTCCGACACCAAGAAGTATCCCCTGCAGCTGGTGCTGCGGCAGATCCTGCTGCTGAACCAGAACTCCGACCTGAACGCCTCCGTCACCGACCTGGGCGAGCTGGCCAAGTATTCCGACATGGTCAAGTACGCGCTGATCGTGGTGTCCTCCGCGCCGATCCTGCTGCTCTATCCCTTCCTGCAGCGCTTCTTCGCCAAGGGCGTCATGGTAGGCGCGCTGAAGGGCTGACAAACGCATAAACCCAAACGCATCCGGTTTTTTTCGCCGGGTGCGTTTTTTCCGCGCGGTCTTTTCATCCGCCCGGAAATCTGGTATAATTGAGCAAGACCCGGCAAGAGATTTGAAAAGAGAGAGAAGAGGGAAAACTGATGAGCTTTTTGCGACTGCTGGAGGGCCTGCGCAACCCGGTTTGCGACAGCCTGCTGAACGCCCTGACCCTGATGGGCGACGAAACCGTTTTTCTGGTGCTGTGTCTGGTGGTGTTCTGGTGCGTGTGCAAGCAGGAGGGCTACTTCCTGCTCACCAGCGGCCTGGGCGGCACGGTGATGAATCAGTGGCTGAAGATCGTGTGCCGCGTGCCGCGCCCCTGGGTGATGGATGAGAACTTCACCATCGTGGAGAAGGCCCGGGCCGGGGCGGGGGGCTACTCCTTCCCCAGCGGCCATTCCCAGAACGCGGTGAGCACCTTCGGCGGCATCGCCCTGTGGACCAAGCGGCGGGCCGTACGGGTGATCGGCATCGTGCTGGCGGTGCTGGTGTGCTTCTCGCGCATGTACCTGGGCGTTCACACGCCGCTGGACGTGGGCGTGGGCGCGGCCTGCGCGCTGGTGCTGATCTTCGTGCTGCGCCCGCTGATGAAGAAGGACGACCCGCGGATCAACCGCATCCTGCTGGGCATCATGTTCGCGCTGTCGCTGGCCTTCGCCCTGTTCGTGTCGCTGACCGCCTTCCCGGCGGACGTGGACGCGGAGAACCTCGGCGAGGCCGTGAAGAACGCCTACACCCTCTTGGGCTGCAGCGCGGGCCTCATCATCATCCACGAGCTGGACGTCCGCTTCATCCATTTCGACACCAAGGCCGTCTGGTGGGCGCAGATCCTCAAGGCGGCGCTGGGCCTGGGCCTGGTGCTGGCGTTGCGGTTGGGCCTGAAGCCCCTGCTGACCGCGCTCCTGGGCGCCAGCCCCTGGGCCACCGCCATCCGCTATTTCTGCATGGTGATCTTCGCCGGCGGCGTGTGGCCGCTGACGTTCAGGTTCTTCGGCCGGCTGGGGCAGAAGTGAGGAGGCGCATCATGAAGCTGACATTCCTCGGCACCGGCGCGGCGGACTGGAACGGCCCGGACGAGCGGGGCGAGTACCGCCGCCTCACCAGCACGCTGCTGGACGGTGCGCTGCTGATCGACGTGACCCGCACCGTGCTGGATGAAATCGCAGACCCCGCCGCCATCACGGACGTGTTCTTCACCCACAGCCACGGCGACCATTTCGACCCGGAGGCGCTGAAAACCCTGGCGCCTTGCCGGGTGTACGCCCACGAGAGCTGGGCGGAGGCCATCGAGGGAGACGGGCTCACCGTGATCCCGCTGCGCGTGGGCCAGCCGGTGGAGGCAGCGGGCTTCACCGTGACGCCCATGCCCTCCAACCACTCCACCCAGCGGGCGAACGAGACCACGCTGCACTACCTCCTGGAGAAGGACGGCAAGCGGACGCCACCATCGGCGACGGCCACGAGGGCGACTTCCGCGTTTTCGAGCATAACTCCCTGGACATGATCCGCATCATGCTCATGACCATGCTGAAAACGGGCCGCCTGAAGGGCGGCGCGCCGGTGTTCCTCACCCACCTGGCCCGCACCCTGAACGCGTCTCAGGATGAACTGGAGCGCCAGACCAAAAGGCCCTTCGTGGTCTGCCGCGACGGCCTGACCGCGGAAATCTGAAGGACAATGCGCAATTCGCAATGCGCAATGCGCAATTTTGTCGCGGCTTCAGCCGCGACGAGGTCAAACTAAAATTCCTAATTCCTCATTCCTAATTCCTAATTCCGCTAAGCCTGGAGGTTTACGCCATGAAGTACGCCATTGCCCTTGCGGGAAATATCGTGGTGGATTCCATCAAGTATATCGATCAGTATCCCGGCAAGCTGGAGCTGACCGCCATCAAGCGGGTGGAGCGCAGCCTGGGCGGGGCGGTGCCCAATGTGGGCATGGATCTGGCGAAGCTGGCCCCGGCGCTGCCGCTGAAGGCGGTGGGCTTTGCCGGGGCGGACGACAACGGCGCCTACGCGCTGGAGACGCTGGCCCGCTGCCCCTCGCTGGATCTCACCGACATCCGCCGGGCGGGGCTCAACTCCTTCACCGACGTGATGACCGTGGAGACCACCGGCGAGCGCACCTTCTTCACCTTCAAGGGCGCGGACAGCCTGCTCACCCCGGAGACGCTGCCCGTGGACCGGCTGGACTGCGACATCCTGCACGTGGGTTACGCGCTGCTGCTGGACGGCCTGGACGCCCCGGACGCGGCCTACGGCACCGGCATGGCCCGGGTGCTGGCGGCGGCTCAGGCCCGGGGCATCCGCACCTCGCTGGACGTGGTGAGCGAGAACAGCGACCGCTACGCCCGCATCGTGCCCCCCGCGCTGAAATACGCCGACTACTTCTCCGTGAACGAGATGGAGGCGGGCCGCACCACCGGCGTGGCCCTGACGGAGGGTGGCCGGCTGCTGCGGGACAATCTGCCCAGGGCGCTGGAGAAGCTGAAGGCCATGGGCGTGAGGCGCTGGGCCGTGATCCACACGCCCGAATTGTCTTGCGGCCTGGACGAGGCCGGGAACTACGCGGAGGCCGAGACGCTGCCCCTGCCGGAGGGGTTCATCAAGGGCTCCGTAGGCGCGGGCGACGCCTTCACCGCCGGGCTGCTGCTCATGGCCTGGCGCGGCACGTCCCTTCGGGAGGCGCTGGAAGCGGCCAACGCGGCGGCGGCGCTGTCCCTGTCCACGCCGGGAGCCACGGAGGGCATGAAGAGCATGGAGGAGACCATGGCCTTCGCGGCGGCCATGCGGGCGGGACGATGACGGGCGCCATGCGGTTCAGGCTGGCCACCCGGGCGGACGTGCCCGCCATGCTGGCCATCTATCGCCCCTATGTGGAGGCGGACACCGCCTCCTTCGAGTATGAGGCCCCCTCCCTCGCGGCGTTCGAGGCCCGGTTCGAGGCCATCATGGCGGACTTCCCCTGGTATGTGGCCGAGGAAGACGGCGCGGTGGTGGGCTTCGCCTATGCCTCGCGGCCTTTCGAGCGGGCAGCGTATCGGTATCTGGCGGAGCTGTCGGTGTATGTCCGGGCGGACTGCCACGGCCACGGCGCGGGGCGGGGACTGTACGGCCTCCTGGAGCGCGACCTGACCGACATGGGCTACGTGTCCGCCTGGGCGCTCATCACGAAGGAAAACAAAGCCAGCGTGGCGTTTCACGAGCGGCTGGGCTACCGCCTCATGGCGGAAATGCCGGACGCGGGCTACAAATTCGGCCGGTGGCTGTCGGTGGTGTGGTATCGAAAGGACCTGCGGGACGCCGCCTCGCCCGGCCCCGCGCCGCTGCGGTTTTGCCAGCTGAACAGACGGGAGGAATAGAAGTGTTTGCGTCCAACACCCCCACCAGCACATCCCACAACATGACAATCGCGCTTCAAAAGGGAGAAGCGCGCACGTTCCGCGCCTGGCTCAGGCCGGTGGAGGCGGGGCCGCTGATGTGGCGCTTCCGCTTCAGCAATTGCGTCGACAGCACTTGGGACGACGGCAGTGAATCCTGGGCCGATCTGCCCGGCGGGCGGTTTGAGATCGTCTCGGCCTGCGCCTGTGCCGAGGCGGAGGGCGAGACGGACAAGCCAGCGCGGGTCACCTGGGGCGGCGAAGCGGGCCGCGCGGTGGAGCCGGGCGACTGGGTGGTGAGTGATCCGGTGGCGCTGGACATCCATCGGGGCGGGCACATCGCCTTCAGCTGGTGCCTGCGGGCGCTGGAGGACGGCGCGATCCTTCCCGTCACGCCGGACAGCCGGGCGCTGTGCTGGTCGGCGTCAGGGGCTGCCGCCTACGCCGATATGACCGCCTTTCAGGAGGACGACACCGCCTGCCTGCCGGACATCTTCGAGGCCAACCGGCCGGCGCGCTATCGCATGGTGTTCATGGGGGATTCCATCACCCAGGGCGTGCAGACCCGGGTGGATCTGTGCGAGCAGTGGGCCGCCCGCATCGCCCTGGGCATCCAGCGGGATGTGGCGGTGTGGAACATCGGGCTGGGCTTCGGCCGGGCGGCCGACGCGGCGAAGAACGGCACGTGGCTGGGCAAGGCGGCGGGAGCGGACGTGGTGAACCTGTGCTTCGGCGTCAACGACCTGCTGCACGGCTCCCGGGACGCGGATGTCCTCGCCGACGACCTGCGGGCGGCCATCGCCGGGCTGAGAGCCAGAAATCCCCGGGTCAGGGTGGTGCTCTTCACTATTCCGCCCTTCGACCTGACCGGCGAGGACGAAGCCCGCTGGCGCGCGGTGAACGCGCGCGTTCGCGGTGGCGACCACCTGGGGGCGGATGCGGTGTTCGACATCGCGGCGGTGCTGGGCCGCGAGGCGCCGGAGGACAACATGGCCTTTTTCGGGGGCCATCCGGACGGCCGCGGCGGCGCGGCGGTGGCGGGGGAATACCTGTCGGCGTTCTGGCCCATGTGGCGGGAGGCGCTGCTGCCGGGAGGCGACGCATGAAAAACGGCATTCGCATGGTGGTGACCGACCTGGACGGCACGCTGCTGCGGGATGACAAGACCATCTCCGCCTACACCGAATCAGTGATCGCGCGGCTGCGAGCCTCCGGCGTGCGCTTCGCCCTGGCCACGGCCCGGCCCATCCGCAGCGTGCGGGGCTTTCTGCCGCGCTTCGACTTCGACGGCGCGGTGTATCACAACGGCGCGGTGGTGGAAGCCGGCGGCCGGCGGCTCAGCGGCTTCGGCATCGAGGAGCCCCGGGACGTGGTGCGGGCGGTGCTGGCGGCCGATCCGACGGCGCGGGTGGCCGTGGAGGCGGACGACGTGCTGTTCGGCAATTTCGACACGCGGACGGTGTGGCCGGGGGTGACCTGCGTCCGCACCGATGATTTTCGCGAGATCGAATCCCTCACGGCGGACAAGCTCATCGTGGGCGCCCGGACGCCGAAGGAGGCCGAGGCCCTGGAGCGGCTGCTGCCGGCGGCGCTGTACGCCCAGATTTCGGAGAACGTGATCGCCATGATCATGAACCGACAGGCCACCAAGGTGAACGGCATTCAGATGCTGGCCCGGGCATGGGGCGTGGACATGAGCGAGATCGCGGCCTTTGGCGACGATTACAACGACGAGGACATGCTGCGCCGCTGCGGCCTGGGCGTGGCCATGGCCAACGCGCTGGACGAGGTGAAGGCGGCCGCCGACGCGGTGTGCCTGAGCAACGAGGAGGACGGCGTGGCCAGGTGGCTGGAGACTTATCTGGACTGACGGAAAAGAAGGGGGCTGTCTCAAAACCCTGCGTTTTGAGACAGCCCCCTTTGTCCAAACTGGAATTCCCCATTCCCCATTGCGGAGCCTCCGGCTCCGCTACATCACCTCGGTGTCCCGCATGACGATCCGGTGATAGTACAGGCGCATCATGGAAAACCGGGGCCAGGCGATGAGGCCCAGGCCCAGCATCCACACGCAGCCCAGCACCAGCACCGCGCCCACGGCCCAGGCGGGCAGCGCCGCCAGCGCGGTGTAGAACTGCACCACGACGGCCAGGGTGCCGCCGGTGAAGGCGATGGGCGTGGGCGACGTGATCAGGCAGGCCACCCCCAGCAGCGCCAGCGTCAGAACCAGCGCCAGCAGGAACCAGAAAAATGAGCGGAAGACCATCAGCACCGGCGCGAAGCCGTACACGAATCCGTTTTTCACCATCCGGGCCACGCTGCGGCCGGACATCCTGTCCGGATTGTCCGCCATGTAGAGCATCATCTGCCGGGAGAACACGCCCATGACGCCGAACAGGTAGATCAGCAGCAGCAGCGCCGCCGCCGCGCCGCAGCCGGCGATGATCTCGTTGCCCAGGGTGAGCAGCACCCAGTCCTTCAGCCAGGCGATGACCACCTGCCACTGCTGATTCGCCAGGTCGGCCAGCAGCGTCAGCCCCCAGCAGGCCGCGGCGGGCAGCAGGGGCAGCAGCAGCGCGATGAGCGCGCGGACGGCGGTCATGCGGGAAAACGCCCCGTCGCCGCTCTTGCGGGCGATGGCCGTCAGCGGCGCGTTGATCAGCAGGTTCGTGAGCGCCAGCAGGTACACGGCGCAGGGCAGCAGGAACGGTTTGAACGCCCCCAGCGCCAGCACGCCGGCCCTGTCCAGCTCCATCAGCGCGCACGCGGCGGCGATGATGAGCGTGTACAGCGCCATCTGAACGCACATGACCCTGCGCGTCGCGCCGCCGGTCCTGTCCAGCGTCTTGCGGGAAGATTTGCGGGCCTGTCCCGATCTCGTCATGGCGGTACGCCTCCTTTTTTATTTCACCTGTATATAAGACAATTCGCAACCCGCCCCGGTTCCCCGACATTGCGAATTGCGAATTGCCCATTGCGAATTGTTGTCAGCTTCTCAGCTCAGCGCCGAAGCCCTCGCGGCAGGCGGCCAGGATCTTGTCCATGGCCGCGGCGATCTCGGCGTCGGTGAGGGTTCGGTCGGCCGCGCGGAAGCTCAGGGCGAAGGCCACGCTCTTCTTGTCCTGGCCCAGCTTCTCGCCGCGGTAGATGTCGAACAGGTGCACCTCCTCGATCAGCTTGCCGCCGGCTTTGGCGATGGCGTCCATCACCGGGCCTACCTCCACCGCCTCGTCCATCACCAGCGCGATGTCGCGGGTCACGGCGGGGAAGCGGGGCAGGGGCTGCACGGCCGGGATGGGCCGGGCCAGCGCCGGGATGAGGCTCAGATTCACCTCGGCTACGTACACGCGGCCGTCGATGTCGAAGGCCTCGGCGATGTCCGGATGGATCTCGCCCACCTGCGCGATCTCGGTGTCGCCCACGGTGAGCACGGCTTTGCGGCCGGGATGGTAGTAGCCGTCGCCGCCGGCGGTCACGGCGGGCTTGATGCCGAACTGGCCCAGCAGGCAGATGACCGCGTCCCGCAGGGCGTAGAAGTCCGCCTTGTCGCCATACAGGCCCAGGCACAGGCTGGGGGTCTCGGTGGCGGCGGTGGTCTCCGTCTTGCCCACGGCGAACACCGGCGCGGCCTCGAACAGCCGGCCCTCCGGGTTGCCCCGGTTGATGTTCAGCGCCAGGGTGTTCAGCATGGAGGGAACAAGGGTGGTGCGCATGACGCTGGTGTCCTCACCCAGGGGATTGCGGATGGTGACGAAATTGCGGCGGGGGTCCCCCTCGGGCAGGTTTAGCGCGGCGATCCACTTGGGAGAGATGAAGGAGAAGTTCAGCGCCTCGTAGTAGCCCATGCTCACCAGGCTGTTCTTCACGATGTCCAGCAGGGCCTGTTTTTCGCTGCGGTGGCCGGCCATGGTCACGCCGGTCATGAGGGTGGAGGGGATCTTGTCGTAGCCGTACAGGCGCAGCACCTCCTCGGAGATGTCCGCGTCAGTCTCGAAGTCCATGCGCCACTCGGGCACGGTGCAGGACAGTTCGCTGCCGCTCACCTCAACCTCGAAGCCCAGCCGCTCCAGGATGTCCTCCATCTCGGTGGCGGTCAGGTGGCAGGCGATGCGCCGGTTGATGCGATCCACGTCCGCGTCGATGACCTGGGGATTCAGCGGGTTCGGGTAGTAGTCGAAGGCGCCGGGCACCACGTCGCCGCATTCCAGCATATTAACCAGCATGCAGGCCCGATCCAGCGCCTCCATGGTGGTGCGCACGCACACGCCCTTCTCGAAGCGGCCGCTGGACTCGGTGCGGATGCCCAGGGCGCGGGAGGTGAGGCGGTTGTTGGTGCGGTCGAAGGTGGCGCACTCGAACAGCACGTCCGTGGTGCCTTCCACGATTTCGCTCTCCTCGCCGCCCATGATGCCCGCTAGGCCGGTGGCGCGCTCAGCGTCCGCGATCACCAGCATGTCGCCGGTGAGGGTGTATTCCTTGCCGTCCAGGGTGGTGAGGGGCTCGCCCTCATGGGCGCGGCGAACCACGATGGTGTGATCCCGCACCTTCGAGAGGTCGAAGGCGTGCATGGGGTGGCCGGTCTCCAGCATGATGAAGTTGGTGATGTCCACGATGTTGTTGATGGGCCGCACACCCGCGCCGTACAGGTATTCCCGCATCCACATGGGCGAGGGGCCGATCTTCACGTTCTTGATGACCCGGGCGCAGTAGCGCGGGCACAGCTCGTCGTCCTGCACCTCAACCTTGGCCCAGTCGTCGAAGGTGCCCACGCCCTGGGCCTCCTCCACGCTGATCTCGGGCATGACGCAGTGGGTGTCCAGCACGGCGGCGCTCTCCCGGGCCAGACCCCACACGCTCAGGCAGTCCGGGCGGTTGGCCAGCACCTCGAAGTCGATCACGTCGTCGCCCAGGTGGAACACTTCCTTCACGTCGGTGCCGGGCTTATATTCCTCGTTCAGCAGGATGATGCCCTCCTCACCGCAGTGGGGATACAGGCCGGCGGGCACGTCCAGCTCCGGGCCGGAGCACAGCATGCCGTTTGACACGTAGCCCCGCAGCTTGCCCTTCTTGATCTTCACGCCGCCGGGCAGGTGCGCCCCGTCCAGCGCCGCGCACACCCAGGCGCCGGCCGCCACGTTGGGCGCACCGCACACGATCTGGATGGGCTCTGCCTGGCCCACGTCCACCATGCACAGGTGCAGGTGAGTGCCCTCGATGCCCTCGCAGCTGAGCACATGGCCCACGACCACCTTGTCGAACAGGTCGCCGGTGTTGTCGATGCCCTCCACGCCGTTGCCCGCCATGACCATTTTGTCGGCGTATTCCGACGCGGGCAGGTTGATTTCAGTATATTCCTTCAGCCATTTCATTGGCACTTTCATGACAGATGTCCTCCCACTTTTTTGTCGCGTTGCTTGAATTAGGAATTAGGAATGAGGAATTAGGAATTTTATTTTGTCTGACAGGAACGGCCCTATCAGTCACTGCTTTGCCGTGACAGCTCTCCCAGAGGGAGAGCCGAGGATGCCTGAGCGGAGCGAAGGCCTCGCCTCCCCTTTCAGGGGAGGTGGCGCGCAGCGCCGGAAGGGTTGCGCGGCCTCAGCCGCGCCTGAGGGCAAACTGGAATTCCCCATTCCCCATTCCCCATTCCCCATTATCTGCCCCAGCGGGGCTCAGCGGAACTGCTTCAGGAAGCGCAGGTCGTTCTCGTAGAGATACCGCATGTCGGGCACGTTGTACTTCAGGATGGTGAGGCGCTCGATGCCCATGCCGAAGGCAAAGCCGGAGTATTTCTTGGAGTCGATGCCGCACATATCCAGCACCTTGGGGTTCACCATGCCCGCGCCCAGCACCTCGATCCAGCCGGTGCCCTTGCAGGTGCGGCAGCCCTTGCCGCCGCAGGCCGCGCAGGTCAGGTCAACCTCGGCGGAGGGCTCGGTGAAGGGGAAGAAGGAGGGGCGGAAGCGGGTGGCGATGCCCTTGCCGTACAGCCGCTCGGCGAAGGTGTCCAGGGTGCCCTTCAGGTCGCCGATGGAGATGTTCTCGTCGATCACCAGGCCCTCGATCTGATGGAATACCGGGGAGTGGGTGGCGTCCACCTCGTCGGCGCGATACACGCGGCCGGGGGAGACGATGCGGATGGGGGGCTTGCGGGTGGTCATGATGCGGGCCTGCACCGGGGAGGTGTGGGTGCGCAGCACCACGTTGTCGTCCACGTAGAAGGTGTCCTGGGCGTCCCGGGCGGGGTGGTTCTTGGGCAGGTTCAAGAGCTCGAAGTTATAGTGGTCGTATTCGATCTCCGGGCCCTCAACGGCCTCGAAGCCCATGCCGGTGAAGATGTCCAGCAGGTCGTCCAGCACGATGTTCATGGGGTGCAGGCTACCGGCCTCCCGGGTCTTGCCGGGCAGGGTCACGTCGATGGTCTCCCGCTTGAGGCGGAATTCCTTTTCCCGCTGGCGCAGCGCGGCGGCGGCCTCGTCGATGGCGGACTCCAGCTTTTCGCGGGTCTCGTTCACGATCTGGCCCATCTTCGGGCGCTCCTCGGCGGGCAGCTTGCCCATGCCCCGGAGGATGGCGGTCAGTTCGCCCTTCTTGCCCAGCACGCGCACGCGCAGCTGCTCCAGGGCGTTCGAATCCTGGATGTTTTTCAGCTCTTCGGCCACGTGCTCTCTGATGGATTTGAGTTGATCCTGCATGGTGAATGAACTCCTTTCGTGGTTCACAGAATTGACTTGGGATGAGGCTGTTCAGCCCCAGGGGTTGTCAGGGGCGGCAGCCCCTGACTTTCAATCCGCAGCGCCGGCTTTGCCGGCACGAGGACGCGGACCATGTGTCCGCTTCCTTGCGGATTTTCCGCCCGGAAACCGCCGCGGCGGTTTCAGGAAAATCCGAGGGGGTGCCTGCGAGGGGGAAAGGTTCCCCCTCGCATAATAAAACAGCCCGCCCCCACAAAGGGGCGAGCTGACTTCACTCGCGGTACCACCCGGTTTCACCCGCGCGAAAAACGACGCGGGCCTTTCGTTCCGGTATCGGGGAACGGGGCCGCCCGCGCCTACTGAATGCGTTCAGCGCGGGAGCTCGGGAGCGAACTTCGCCCGACGCTAGCCCCGCGCGCTTCCAGCCGATGGCGCGCGTTCTCTCGAGAGCCGCATGTTCGGGGTACTCTTCTCCGTCTCTGCCTTTTATGCGATTATGAATAGTATAGCACGGTTTCGGCGCGGATGCAACCGGGGCGGGGGAAATTAACAGGAAACGGAGAAAAACCGCGCCCCGCCGTTTCTGGCGGGGCGCGCTGGGGATTTGACTTACTTGGTGGAGTAGTTGGGGGCTTCCTTGGTGATGGAGATGTCGTGGGGATGGCTCTCCAGGAGGCCCGCGTTGGTGATGCGGATGAACTGGGCCTTCTCGCGCAGCTCCTCGATGTTGTGGGCGCCGCAGTAGCCCATGCCGGAGCGCAGGCCGCCCATCAGCTGGAACACGGTGTCGGACAGAGAGCCCTTGTAGGGCACGCGGCCCTCCACGCCCTCGGGCACCAGCTTCTTGGCGCCCTCCTGGAAGTAGCGATCCTTGCTGCCCTTCTCCATGGCGGCCAGGGAGCCCATGCCGCGATACACCTTGAAGGAGCGGCCCTGATAGATCTCGATCTCGCCGGGGCTTTCCTCCACGCCGGCCAGCAGGCTGCCCACCATCACGGCGGAGGCGCCGGCGCCGATGGCCTTGGTGAGGTCGCCGGAGTACTTGATGCCGCCGTCGGCGATGATGGCCTTGCCGAACTTGTCGGCCTCCTCGGCGCAGTCCACGATGGCGGTGAACTGGGGCACGCCGATGCCGGAGACCACGCGGGTGGTGCAGATGGAG
>CADARO010000077.1 GCA_902790345.1 uncultured Eubacteriales bacterium
GTCATGCGCGAGTCCGGCTCCACCGCCATCGCCAAGCTGCAGTCCGGAGAATGCGCGGCCATCATGCTCCTGGAGGAATCCGTGCTGAAATACATCGCCGACGAGGCGGCCAACGGCAACGACGTGGCCAACGTGCAGGTCATCTATCCCGAGGACGGCGTGGTGCTGATTCCTTCCACCATCATGATCGTGGCGGAGGAATACTCCAAGAACGTGAACACCGAGGCTGCCGAGGCCGTGGCCCAGTGGCTGCTCACCGAGGACGCCCAGAACCTGATTATGCAGGGCTACATGCACAGCGTGTTGGCCGGCAGTGAAGCCTATCCTGAAAACTCCGTTTCCACCGACGAGCTGATCGCCAAGGACATGGGCGTGGATTGGGAAAAGGCCTATAAGAGCCGCGAGGAGATCAACAACCTGTGGACCGAGAAGGTCACGCAGTAACACATCCCTTCGGGAAGAAGAGCAGGGGAAGCCTCAGCGGCTTCCCCCTTTATGGGGTATGAGCGAATGAAGAGGAATTTGCCCGCGGTTGGAGCCGATCGGTCGGCCTTGCGCGCGAAGCTGCTTCTGGCGGCGGTTTTCGCGCTGGGCTGCGCGCTGGCGTTCATGGGCTGGCGCGGCCAGGCGGAATACACCGCGTCGGGGTTCAGCGCGGAGACGGCTTACCGGGCCATCTACGCCCTGAGCGGCGAGACGGCCAGAGCGGAAAAGGAGCGCATCTCGCCGAGGCTCGAGGAATTGACGGAGGCGGAGCGCGCCGGCGTGGACGGCGTTTTCCGCGACCTGGCGATTTCGCTGTACGGCGACGCCACGATTACCGACGCTTCCGATGAGGCGTGCCGCCGCCTGCTGTATGCCGGGTATCTGTCCAACGGCCCGAAGATCAGCAGCTCGGATCGAAAGGCCATCACCGCCCTCGAAGGCGATTCGGCCGCCGACCTTCAGCGTTCATTGCTTGCCTGCCTCCTGGACGAAGCCCTCGAAGCGCCGGCGCAGGTTCAGAACCTGGTGGGCGATTTGACGGGCGAGGAGCGACAGGCCGCACTGACGCAGGCGCTGTTTGTGAGCTGTGGCTCCATGGAGAGCGGCGTCACCGATCTGGTCAATACGCTCAAGAAGAGCGTTCGGGGCAAGGACAAGCTGCTCGACGCCTGCGTGATGATCGCGTGGGGGGATGTGTCCTGGCTGGGGCAGCTCATCGCCGGGCACAGCAGGACGGCCATGCTCATCGGCGTGACGCTGATGCTGGACGCGGTGCTGCTGGCGTTTTTGATGGCTTCCGAAAAGCGCTGGGCCTTCGATTTCAAGTGGATCATGATCCTGCTGATCGTGGACTTTCTGCTGCTGTTCCAGCTGCTGCCGGTGGTTTACATCGCCGTCAAGGCGGTGTTCCCCGAGGGGCGATTCTCGCTGGAGACCATGGAGCGGTTGTATACCTATCCGCTGAATCTGGAGGCGCTGAAAAACACCCTGATCGCCTCCTTCGCCACCATGGTGCTGGGCACGCTGATTGCGTTCCCGCTGGCATGGCTGGTGGGCCGCACGAACCTGTATGGCCGAAAGTTCTTCCGCGGCTTGTTCGTGATCACCTACATGGTGCCACCCTACGTGGGCGCCATGGCGTGGCTCAGGCTGATGAACCCCAACGTGGGCACGGTGAACCTGTGGCTGCGGGCGCTGTTCCGCCTGTCCGACGCCCCTGGCCCGTTGAACGTGTACACGCTGCCGGGTATGATCTGGGTGCTGACCACGTTCTATTATCCCTACGCCTTTATCACCATCAGCCGGGCCATGGAGAAGATGGACCCGTCTCTTGAGGAAGCCAGCCGCATTTCCGGGGCCTCGCCGCTGAAGACGGTGTTCACCGTCACGCTGCCCATGATGATGCCCTCGCTGATCGCCGGCGCGCTGCTAGTGTTCGTCAGCGCGGCCAGCTGCTACGGCATCCCCTCCATCATCGGCATACCGGGCAACGTCAGCACGGTGACCACCCGCATCGTGGAATACGTGTCGCTGGGCCAGAAGGGCATGAACGACGCCACGGCCCTGTCCGTGTTCCTGATGGCTGTGGCGCTGGTGATTCTGTTTATCTCCGACGTGGTGCTGGCCAAGCGGCAGTACATCACCGTGTCGGGCAAGTCGGTGCGGCCCGCCATCGTGGAGCTGCGGCGCTGGCGGCTGCCGGTCACGCTGCTGGTGTCGCTGTTCGCGGGCATCGTGGTGCTGCTGCCGTTTTTGACGATACTGACCACCTCCTTCAAGGTGGACATCGGCAAATCCATGCTGGACGCCAGGAACTTCACCCTCGCCAACTGGTCCACCGTGTTTGCGCGAAATGAGACGCTGGGCTGCCTGAAAAACTCGCTGATCTTCGCCTCTGTGGCCGCCACGGTGGGCCTGGTCATCGCCTGCGTGATGAGCTACCTGCTCCAGCGCACCAAGATCAAGGGGCGGAGCATTCCCAATTTCCTCATCACGCTGGGCTCCGGCACGCCCTCGGTGGTCATCGCCCTGGGCCTCATCATGACCATGCGGGGCAATTTCGGCGTGAATATCTACGGCACGGCGTACATCATGATCATTGCGTATCTCATCAAGTATCTGATGATGGGCATGCGCACCGTGGTTTCCGCCATGAGCCAGATCCACGTGTCGCTGGAGGAATGCAGCCAGATCGCCGGGGCCAGCTGGCTCAGGACCATGCGCCGCGTCACCGGGCCGCTGATCTTCCCGTCCATCGCGGCGGGCTGGTTCCTGATCTTCATTCCCAGCTTCTACGAGCTGTCCATGACCACGCTGCTGTACGCCACGGGCACCAAGACCATCGGCTTCCAGCTGTATGAATACTGGACCATGACCAGCCAGCCCATGAGCTGCGCCATGGCCTTCGGGATTCTGCTGATCGTGGTGCTGCTGAACTTCCTTCTGAACCGGCTGACCAGGGGAAAATTCTCCATCTGATGAGAAAGGAAAAAACCGATGGCAACTGTAACGATAAAGCATGTCACCAAGTCGTTCGGCGACAACGTGGTGCTCAGGGATTTCGACCAGGTGTTTGGAGACGGGGAATTCGTCACGCTGCTGGGGCCTTCCGGCTGCGGCAAGACCACCATGCTGCGCATCATCGCGGGGTTTGAACGGCCCACATCGGGAGAGGTGTATATCGACGACGCGCTGGTCACTGGCGGCAAGACCTTCGTGCCTCCGGAGAAGCGGGGCATCGGCATGGTGTTTCAGAGCTACGCCGTGTGGCCCCATATGAACGTGTTCGACAACGTGGCCTATCCGCTGACCATCCGCAAGACGCCCAAAAGCGAGATCAGGGACAGCGTGGCCCGCGTGCTGGAGCTGACCCATCTCACCCAGTACGCCCAGCGCTTTCCCAACCAGCTTTCCGGCGGCCAGCAGCAGCGGGTGGCCCTGGCCCGGGCGCTGGTGGCCGCGCCGAAGCTGCTGCTGCTGGACGAGCCCCTGTCCAATCTGGACGCGAAGCTGCGGGAGTCCATGCGCTTTGAAATCAAGGAGATTCAAAAGAAGCTGGGCATCACCGTGGTCTACGTGACCCACGACCAGACCGAGGCCATGGCCATGAGCGACCGCATCATCCTCATCAATCGGGGCGAGGTGCAGCAGTGCGGCAGCCCGGAGGATATCTACAACACGCCCGCCAATCAGTTCGTGGCGGATTTCCTGGGCAAGGTGGATTTCTTCAAGGGCGAAGTAAAAGAGGGCTGCATCGTGTTCCCGGCCATGAAGGGCCAGTCCGTTCCCTACGACGGGCCGAGAACGGGCCGGGTCGACGTGGCCGTGCGGCCGGAAAACCTGTATTTCAGCGAGGACGGGCCCTTGGAGGGTGTGCTGGAGACGCAGTATTACCTGGGCGATACCGACGACTGCCGCGTGCGGGTGGGGGACGCCCTGGTTCGGGTCATCGTCGGCGGATATGAATACAGGCGGCTGGTCACCGGTCAGCCCGTTCGCCTGGCCCTGCGGGATTACATGGTGTTTGAGGACGACGGCACGCTGGAGAAGCTGCTGGCCATCCAGACCTGACAGCTGAAAAATGCCGATACACAAAAAGCGCCCTGCGCGGTCATCTCCGCGCAAGGCGCTTTTTCATGGGCTTTACTCCGCGGCGGCCTCAGCCATGGCCTGCAGGTTCTCCACAGAAACGCCGGGCAGAATGGACTCGTGGCTGGGCGAGACCACGTAGTTCTCGCCGAACAGGTCGCGCAGCCGACGCACCTCGTCGCGCACCTGCTGGGGCGTGCCGAAGGGCAGAAGGCGCTGGGTGTCCACGCCGCCCACGAACACCAGCTTGTCCTTATACTTCCGGGAGAGCGTCTCCGCGTCCATGTTGGCGGCCAATGCCTGGATGGGGTGCAGCGCGTCCACGCCCGCGTCGATGAGGCGGGGGATGATGCGCTCGATGGAACCGCAGGAATGCAGCAGCACCTTCATGCCGAAGCGGTGGGCCTGCTCGGTGAACTTTACGAAGGTGGGCATCACGAAGCGGTCGAACAGCTCCGGCGAAATGAGCATGTCGCGCTGGCTGCCGAAGTCGTTGCCGAAGAAGAACATGTCGATCCTGTCCGCCGCCAGGTTGAAGAGCCGCTCGTTGACGCGCATGTAGAAATCCGCCACGTGCTCGGTCACGGCTTCTACCACGTCCGGATCGGTGTACATCTTCACGAAGTAGTTCTCCATGCCGAAGAAATCGCACACATTGTGGAAAAAGCAGCTCCAGGAGCCGGAGAGCACCGCCAGTCCGGCCGCTCGGGTCTCGTCGATGGCCTTGAGCGTGCCGGTGAAGTCAACATATTTTTCATCCGGCCAGTCGAAGGCGTCCACCTCCGCCACGTCCTCGCACTCCGCGAACACGCCGGGCTGACCCAGGCTCACGCGCTTCTTGCCGCCCAGCACGTCCATCATGGGCTTGCCCTCCGGATGATTCCACATGCCGTTGGCCTCAGGCATCACCCAGCGGCAGGTGTCGCCCATTTTCAGACCCATCTCAAAATCGTCCTTCACGCCGAAGGCCGCAAACAGCTCATCGCGGCAGGCGTGATTGGGATTGCCGTGCCAGAAGCCGCAGTGATCGCTCCTGTGGGCCAGGATGTCATTCATTCTCTGCTGTCCGGTCAGCATCTTGAATCGCTTCCTTTCATTCGGCCGCCGTGTCGTCGCGCCAGACGTAGCCGTCCTGCCGTATGTGCCAGATCTGGCCGTTCCAGCGGGCAATGCCCTCGAAGAGGCTGGGTGTGGTGTAGACCCGCAGGTCGTATTTCGCCGCCTCGTCACCCAGCAGCGCGGCCGCGTCGTCGGTGAAGCGCTCGTGGGCATAGAGATAGGCGTGCTCGCGGTAGTACAGGCGGCGCAGCGCCAGCTTCACGTCGTCCTCCTCGAGGGGCAGGGGATAGGCCTCGCCCCGCTGAGTGAAGGTGAGATAGCCCCACATCTCCGGCATGTGGATGTCGATCACTCCCGTGGGAGCCCACACCCAGTTCTCCTCCGGCAGATCCTCGCCCGTTTCGGGATTCTTCCGCTTCACATAGCGGCCGTCCTTCACGTCCACGTGATACTCCACCCGGGAGAAATTCAGCCGCCAGATCTCGCCCGGGATCGGGGCGAAGCGGGTGGGGTAGACCTCGTTGCTGCCGCACTCCCGGAGCGAGAACCAGGGAATCTTCAATTCAATGGACCAGCCCCTGTTGTCGGCTGCGGGATTGTTCAGCTCGCCGTCGATCTTCACGGCGCTCTCCAGCCCGTGGATGTCCCAGCCGATGATGCGACGCACGTCGTCCCGCTGGGGCTTTTCCATCAGCAGATCCCACACGGCGTTGGCCGCGTTCATCTCCAGCTCGTAATAGCGGTGAGAGGAGTCCTGCGGCGCCAGGAAGACCTCGAAGTCGTTGTCCACGTAGATCACTTCGTCCCGGTTTTTCACCGTGGCCCAGATGGTGTCGTCATCAAGCCGCGCGCCGATATAGAGGGCTTCCTCGTCCCAGAGGAGCTTCACCCGCGTCCTCTTGGCCGGCCGGGGCAGGGAATCCCCCTGGATGTCATGAAAATCCTCGATCCACTCGCCGGCCTGCCAGAAGGGCTTGCTCAGATCGCCGTTCAGCGCGCCGGGCTTTGTTTCGGTGTGCCAGGCGCGGTATTTGGGGCACTGGGGCGGGATGATGGGTTCCCTGACCTTGCCGTTTCCCTTCATGTTCAGCCCTCCTGTTCCTCGTCCTTGTCGATGATCGGCGGAACCTCAACCAGGTGGGGCGCTTCGCCCTCCCGCGCGCAGGCATAGGCGAAGCCCTTGTGATTGCACGCGCCGGCGGTGTTGCCCCTGGCGTCCATGCAGACGAGGGCGATGCAGTCCGGCTTCAATCCGCATTGTTTGAGGGTGTAGTGGGCGGTGAGCACCACCTCGTTCACCGCGTCCTGCGCGCTCAGCCCCCGGCGCATCAGATCCACAACCCGGAAGCTGCAGCAGGTGCGCATGATGTCCTCGCCCAGGCCGGTGGCCGCCGCGCCGCCCACGCCGCTCTGGACGTAGAAGCCGCTGCCGATGATGGGCGTGTCGCCAACCCGGCCCGGCAGGCGCAGATTCGCGCCGCTGGTGGAGGTGGCCACGCACAGGGAGCCCGCCTGATCCAGGGCCACGCAGCCGATGGTGTCGTGGCCGGAGGGTTTCGTGGCTTTGTCTTTCTCCGCCTCATATTTGAGCCGCGCATGGTCGGTTATCATGTATTCCGGCGGCGCCTCCTGAAAGCCCATGCGCCGGGCGAAGGACTCGGCGTATTGACCCACCAGGATGGAGTGCTTCGTCTTCTCCATCACGGCGCGGGCGATGGACACCGGGTGCTCGAAGCCGCGCACGCAGGCCACCACGCCCATCTTCAGCGTGTCGCCGTCCATCATGGCGGCGTCCAGCGCCAGCTCGCCGTCCGCGTTCAGATAGCCACCCCGGCCGACGCAGTCCACGGTGGGATCGGTTTCCACCAGATGGATGCCCCGCTCCACCGCGTCCAGCGCCCGGCCGCCGCCTTTCAGTATTTCTTCGCCCTTCTCAACGCATTGCAGGGAAAAGGGCCAGGTCGCGATCATGGACCACATTGTCATTGCTCCCTTCATCATTATAATGACAGAGAATGTCGCGTATAATTCGGTTTACACCCGGTATCCGACGCACATGCAGATCTCCTGGGGATAATCGCCAAACCGGCTGCCGAACAGGTTGATGCCGTTGGGATGCTCCGCGCCCGGATCAACGCCCACGCGCAGGCTGATATAGGGGCTATCCTCCAATCGAAGGTCGGGGATGGACACGTCGCTCAGGTAAGCGCCGTCCAGATAGCTTCCGGTGTGATCGACGCGCCATTTGGTGAGAAAGCCGAACTGCGTGTTGGTCAGGTTCCACCAGCCCGGCGTCAGGTGCCCCGCCCGGCCACCGCAGTCGCAGGGGCAGACCCAGGTGCCCAGCCGCTTGCCGTTGATCTCCACGGAGATGTCGCTGGGCCAGGGTGAGCGGTAGAGCGGCGCTTCCGAACAGGCCTCAAAGGAGATTTCAAGGTAGTCGATGGCATCGCTGGAGGGATTATCCGCCGCGTTGAGCCGATACTCGAGAAACCCGTGCTTGAACCAGAGCATCTGCGCGTCGAAGCGCTGCAGCGAGTAGAACACCGCGGGCAGATCCAGCGCCCCCAGCGGATGCTTTTCCGAGAGCATGCCGCAGGTGGGGGCGATGTCCTGGGCGATGGAGTAGCTGCCGATGGGGATGGAAAGCACCAGGGGCAGCGCGCCGATGCGCTTTTCGGCGGGCACCAGGTCGACGGAAACGGAATCCAGCGCGCGCAGGCATATTTTCTGGGTGCCGTGCTGGCCGGGCCGCTCCTCGGTGTGGATCAGGCCGGCTTTCTCCAGCGTGCGCACCGCCAGCGCGATGGTAGAGAGGGGGGCGTTCAGCTTCTTCGCCAGTTCGCTGACGCTCAGGTTTTCGCTGCAAAGCGATGAGATGATGTCCAGCCTGAGAGGCGAGGACAGCGCGCGAAGGATCCTCAAGAGCGTGTCCGGATGCTCAATGGACAGGTCGGCGTGTTTGCCCTGAATTTCCTGCATGACCAATCCCTCCTTTCCTCCCTGGCATGGATTATAGCAGATTATCGCATCGCTGTAAAGCTGATTTGCTGCAAAATAATTAAAACTATAATTCGTTAAGGACATATCAATTATAGTTAAGGTTATACATTGACAAACATGGGTGTCCGTGTTATGATGAGACCGGGAACAAGGTTTGCCCCGTTCAACCGCTTTACATATTTCTATTATTCGATTCGGTTCGACGCGTTTACCGCCCTTACCGGCGGGCGGCGCGGCGGATGATTCAAAAAAAATTGTAGAAATTCCCTGCCAGGCAGCGACGGAAAGAAAGGAAGATGAGGCGCCGTATGACACAGCCCGTAACGAGATCACGCGCGGAACAGCGCGCGAGGGATCGCAAACGCCTTTGGCGAAATATCGTCCGCCACAGGATGCTCTATCTGTTCATCCTACCTTGCTTTGTGTCGCTCATCATATTCAGCTACATTCCCATGGGCGGCATCGTGCTGGCCTTCAAGAACTACAAGTACAACCTGGGCATCTACGGAAGCCCCTGGGCGGGCTTCAAGTGGTTCAACAACTTCATCACCTCGCCCGAATTCTGGATCACCATCAAGAACACCCTGCGCATAACGATCCTGAAGCTGGCGATCGGCTTCCCGGCTCCCATCATTCTGGCGCTGCTGCTGAACGAGGTGCGCCACGCCAAATTCAAGCGGGTCGTTCAAACGGTGAGCTACCTGCCCAACTTCGTGTCCTGGGTCGTGGTTGTCCAGTTGATGCGCGCCCTGTTCACCCCCTACGGCGGCCTCATCAACGAGATCCGCAAGGCCATGGGGTATGACGCGGTGTTCATCATGGGCCTGAAGAACGCCTTCCTCCCGCTGGTCATTTTCTCCGACCTGTGGAAGAACATCGGCTGGGGCTCCATCGTGTATCTGGCCGCCATCACCTCGGTGGACACGCAGCTGTATGAGGCCGCGGTCATAGACGGCGCGAACCATCGCCAGCAGGTGTGGCACATCACGATCCCCGGCATCATGCAGACCATCGGCATCATGTTCATCATGGCGGTGGGCGGCCTGCTGAACGCTGGCTACGATCAGATCCTTCTGCTGCAGCAGCCGGCCAACCTGACCATCAGCCAGGTGCTGGACACCTACGTGCTGCAAACCGGTCTGAAATACGGCAAGTTCGAGCTGGCCACGGCCATCGGCCTGTTCAAGTCGGTGTTCTCGCTGGTGATGGTGGTTGTGACCAACTATCTGGCCCAGCGGTTCGCCGAAGTGGGTCTGTGGTAACCCTGTCGATCCGCTGACTACGCGATGGAGGGAAACGACATGTCTCAGAAAACAGCGAACGGCCGGGTCATCGACGAGCGATCCGGCATGAAAATCAAGACAAACACCGGCTACCGGGTGTTCACCGTGCTGAACTACACGTTCCTGGCGCTGCTGGGCCTGGCCACCTTTTATCCCTTCTGGTATGTGCTGGTGGCCTCGCTGAATACCGGCCGCGATTTCATGCGTGGCGGCGTGTGGCTGTATCCCAGAGAGTTTACGATTGAGAACTACACCCTGGCCTTCCAGGACAAGCAGATATTCCAGTCGCTGCAGATTTCCGTGTTCACCACGGTGACCTGCGTGCTGGTGGGCCTGTTCTTCACGGCGCTGGTGGCCTACGCCATGTCCGTGAAGACGCTGCCCGGCCGCCAGTTCTTCAATTTCTTCTGGTATTTCACCACCATCTTCGGCGGCGGCATGATTCCCTACTACATGGTGCTGAGGACGCTGGGGCTGACCAAGAGCATCTGGCTCTACATCCTGCCCTCGATCTACAGCTTCTACAACTTCATACTGCTGCGAACAAACTTTACGGCCATACCATATGAGCTGCGCGAATCGGCGCAGATCGACGGAGCCAGCGACCTGAGAATCTTTGTGCAGATTTATCTGCCCATTGCCAAGCCCATCCTGGCCACCATCGCGCTGTTCATCGGCGTGGGCCGCTGGAACGACTGGTTCACCGGCGCGTACTATCAGTCCCGCGTGCAGCTCTATCCCGCCGCCACGCTGCTGCAGAAGATCCTGGCCGAGGCCACGGCGACACAGAGCATCAAGGAGGGCCAGGAGTCCGCGCGGCAATCCCTCAACTCGTACACATCCCAGTCCCTGCAGATGGCCTTCGTCATGATCCTCACCATGCCCATCGTCGTGGTGTATCCCTTCCTGCAGAAATACTTCGTGAAGGGCGCCATGGTGGGCTCGGTGAAGGGCTGATCGGGCCCACTTATCTCTCGTATGCCTTGGGCGGGGAAGGCTGGCCTCCGCGCCCATTGCAGATAAATGTATCTTTGGAAAGGAGAACCAACATGAA
>CADARO010000078.1 GCA_902790345.1 uncultured Eubacteriales bacterium
ACTGGAATTCCCCATTCCCAATTCCTAATTCTTCCCAAACACCATGGCGTATTCCTCGCGGGTCATGATGACCGTGCGGGGCTTGCTGCCCTCGGCCTGGCTCACGTAGCCGCGAGTGGCCATTTCGTCCACCAGGCGGCCCGCCCGGGCGTAGCCGATGGACAGCTTGCGCTGCAGCATGGAGATGGACACCTGGCCGGCGTTGATGGCGATTTCCATGGCCTGGGGCAGCAGCTTGTCGCTCTCCCGGTCGCCCTCGTCCGCCTCCTCGGCGTCGTCGCCGTCGGCGTGGTTGTCCATGTAGTCGAGCAGATCGGAGTTGTACTCCGGCTCATGGCGGCTCTTGATGTACTCCACGATGGCGTGAATCTCCTCGTCACTGACCCAGGCGCCCTGCACGCGCTGCATCTTGTTGGCTCCGGCGGGGGCGAACAGCATGTCGCCCCGGCCCAGCAGCTTCTCCGCGCCGCCCACGTCCAGAATGGTGCGGCTGTCCACATAGGAGGACACGGTGAAGGCGATGCGGGCGGGAATGTTGGCCTTGATGACGCCGGTGATGACGTTGACGGAAGGCCGCTGGGTGGCGATGACCAGGTGGATGCCCGCCGCGCGGGCCAGCTGGGCCAGGCGGCAGATGGCGTCCTCCACCTCGCCGGGGGCTACCATCATCAGGTCGGCCAGCTCGTCGATGATGATGACGATCTGGGGCATCATGGAGCCGCCGTCGGCGGCGCAGGCCTTGTTGTAGCCCTTGATGTCGCGCACGCCCTTCTCGGCGAATTTCTTGTAGCGGTCCGTCATTTCGGCCACGGCCCAGTGCAGCGCGCCGGCGGCCTTCTTCGGGTCGGTGACCACGGGCTGCAGCAGGTGCGGGATGCCGTTGTAGACGGACAGCTCCACCACCTTCGGGTCGATCATGATGAGGCGCACCTCATCCGGCGTGGCCCGGTAGAGGATGGAGCACACGATGCAGTTGATGCACACGGATTTGCCCGAGCCGGTGGCGCCGGCGATGAGCACGTGGGGCATCTTGGCGATGTCGCCGATGATGTAGCGGCCGCCGTTGTCCTTGCCCATGGCCGCCGCCAGTCGGGAGGGGTTCTTGCGGGCCTCCTGGCTCTCCAGCACCTCCCTGAGGGGCACGGTCTCCACCACGTCGTTGGGAATCTCCACGCCCACGGCGGCCTTGCCGGGGATGGGGGCCTCGATGCGCACGCTGGTGGCCGCCAGGTTCAGGGCGATGTCGTCCGCCAGGGCGGTGATGCGGCTCACCTTCACGCCCGGCGCGGGGGCCAGCTCGAAGCGGGTCACGGCGGGGCCGTGGGCGATGTCCACCAGGGTGGCGTTGATGCCGAAGGAATGAAGCGTCTCCTCCAGCTTGGCGGCCTTCTCCTGATCCTTGTCGTGGGCGTTCTTCACCTGAGCGGGGCGGGGCAGGGCCAGCAGATCCACCGGAGGATAGTTGTACTCCGCGCCGGTGGGCGTCAGATCGTGGCTCTTGTCCCTTTGCACAACCAGGACGGGCGTGCGATCCAGGCGGTTCGGGTCGTAGGACACGTTCGAGGGGGCGGGAGCGGGCTGCCGATTGGCCGTGCCGTTGGCAAACTCGCCGGGATTGGGGCGATGGGGCGTGCGCGGCGTCTTCTCTGAGTCGAAGGGCGGCTCGATGTCGGCCTCCTCGTCGAAGCCGTCGAACAGGTCGTCGTCGCTGTCGTAGTCTGGCTTGTCCTCCTCCACGGGCATGTCTCCCTCGTCCAGGGGGTCAGGCAGATCCGCCGCGTCTCCCGTCTCGTCGTCGGGAATGATGTCGTAATTGGAAATGTCGATGGGCTCGTCCGGTTCCGGCACGTCCACCGGCGGCAGTTCTTCTTCCTCATAGGGCGGCTCATAGGCCGGCTCCGCCTCATAGGGCGGCTGCGGCGCGGGCGTCACGGTGTCCGCGTTGGCCACCAGCACGCTGGGGCCGGGATTCTGCGATGCCCTTTCGCCGCCCATAACCGGCTTCTTCGGTCGGTTTTTCAGGAAGTCGGGCACATGGAAGATGCCGCCTTCCTCGCCGTCGTCGCCCGGCGCGGGAGGCGTCTGCACCGGCTCCAGGGGCTTGGAGCGCTTGCCGGCGCCGCCGTCCTTCACGAAGGTGGGGGTGTCCCAGGATTCCCAGGCGGTGTCCGCGCGCTTGCTGCGGCGTTCCTCGCGGCGCTCCTCCCGGGCTTCCCGCCAGGCCTCCACGCGCTCGCTGTGCTGCTGGCGGAAGTCCTCGTAGTTGCGCTGCACGCTGGCCTGCACCTTCTGCCCCACGCTGCGCAGCGGGATCTGCTTTAGCATCACCACGTCCACGATCAGCATGAACAGCAGCACCACGAACCCGCCCCACTTGCCCAGGAAGGCATAGGCGGGGTAGGCCAGCAGCGCGCCGATGGCGCCGGTGCCCGCCCGCTCAAAGAAGGACTCGCGGATGAAGTTCAGCCAGCCGCCGCCCAGGAACAGCGCGTTCATGATCTCCGGCGCGTAAAACACATGCACCAGCGCGAACACGATGAGCACGCCGCCGCCGATCATGGCCACGCGCTTCACGTCCACCTGCTTCCGCCCCAGAAACGCCACCAGCAGGCCGATCCACAGGATGATGGCGCAGGTGATATAGCTGAACATGCCGCTCAGCCCCTCCAGCAGCGAGCGGACGAAGTTGGACTGATTGTCTACGGTCAGCAGCACCACGAACGAGACGATGGCCAGGCCGATGATGACCAGCCCCGCCACCTCCGCGCCGGCGGAGAAGCTCTCCTGCGGCGCGCTCCTGCGGCCCTTGGCCGAGGATTTCGACGAGCCGCGCTTAGCGCCCGACCGGGATGAGGATGATTTCTTCTTAGTGGAAGCCATTGGTTCCTCCTGTCATTTTATTCCATGCTCATTTTTAGCGATAAAATACCAATTTAATGTCTTTCATTATACACCATATTCTGTAAAGAATCAAATCATTTCGGGGATTTTCAGAACGAATGTTCATGAATGAAGAGAATAAGACTGATTTATTGCGGTCTATTTGTTAAATATTTCAAATGTATTACAAATTCATTGCCAAATCCGCATAAAATGTGGTATGATGTACCGTGTATGGACAAGGAGCGTGTGTTTTCATGAAGCGTGTGGTGGCTGTCATCCTGCTGCTGGGGCTGATGATCCTGCCCCGGCTGGGACTGATGGAGGGCGAGGATACGATTCGCCTGGCGCAGACGCTCTACACCCTGGGCAAGGGGGAGCGATACGAGACGCTGCTGGATCTGGGCACCGTGGTGATGAACCGGGTGGAGAGCCCCTGGTATCCGGACACGGTGATGGGCGTGCTGCGGCAGCCCCACCAGTTTCCCTGCGGCACGCTGTACGACGAGGCCAGCTATCAGGCGGCGCGGGCCGTGATGATGGGTCGGCGCACCCTGCCGGCGGACGCGGTGAACTATCGCGCCGCGGACGCCGCTGCTCAGCCCGCGGGCGAGCTGATCCGGGTGAGCGGGAATTACGAATTCCGCACGGGGAAATGACAGGACAAGACATCAGGAATTCCGCGTTTCCCTGCTCCAAAACGAAAGAAAAACAGGCGTGAGCGATGAACTCACGCCTGTTTTTGTGCTCTCTCAGCGAATCAGTAGCGGCTCGCGCGCTGGGCGTCGAAGCAGTCACGGCAATACACCGGACGATCGCCACGGGGCTGGAACGGGACCTGGGTGGGACGGCCGCAGCCATCGCAGATCACGTCGTACATCTGACGCTCGCTGTTGCGGGCCTGGCCACCGGCGGCACGGCGCGCGGCGCGGCAAGCGGGGCAACGGCCGGGCTCGTTCTGGAAGCCCTTGTCAGCATAGAACTGCTGCTCAGACGCGGTGAAAACGAATTCCTTGCCGCACTCACGGCAAACCAGAGTCTTGTCTTCGAACATGGATATAACCCTCCCTAAAATATGACGCCTTCCCAATGAACTGCCTGGATGCCGACTTCCTGTGTGGGGAGGCGCGGTTATAACCATGGGCTGTCCTTTTTGAGGCTGTTCAAATTATATCATAGAGACATAAAATTGTACAGCTTTCTTCAAAATTTAACCTGCTTATGATAACATGACGAATCATGTCATGTCTACTGCGGAGGAAACGATTATGGACAGAACCAAACTCCTTCAGGCCCGGGCGCTGCTTGAAAACCTCACGCCCATGTATCGCGACTGCGGCCACATCTGCGGTGCGCTGTGCTGCCAGCCGGACGAGGACGGCAAGGGCGGCGTGTTCCTCTTTCCCGGCGAGGAGGACATGGTGCGGGGCGACTGGGCGGAAATCTCCCCCGTGGAGGGCGGCCCCGGCGAGGGGCTCATGCTCACCTGCGCGGGTCAATGCCAGCGGGACAGGCGGCCCCTGGGCTGCATGATCTTCCCGCTGACGCCGGAGGTGGACGAGGAGGGCCATGTGTCCATGCGCTTTGACGCCCGGGCGCGGCCGCTGTGCCCGCTGCTGCGAAACGGCCTGATGGGCCTGCGGCAGGATTTCCGCCAGGCGGCACTGGAGGCCATGGAGCTCATCGCTTCCGACCCGGAGGGCCTGGCCTTCCTGCGGGAGTGGGAGGCCATCGAGCGGCAGTACGACTTCAAGCTGTGAGGGGAGAAGGCTTTCAGATGATCCCCGCGCTGGCCGCCCGGTCGAACAGGGGCTTCATCTGCGCGTAGATGTCGGCATAGATTGGGTAGGTCTTCGCGTAGGCCGTTTGCCAGTCCGCCCGGGGCGCGTATTGGGCCTTGGCGGTGATATACGCCGCCGCCTGGTGATAGTCGAACATACCCATGCCCACCCCCGCCGCGATGGCCGCGCCCAGGGAGGTACCCTCGCCGGGCTGGCTGTGCACCCGGACGGTCACGTTCATCAGAGCCGCCAGGATGTCCGGCCAGAGTCGGCTCTGGGCGCCGCCGCCGGTGAGCATCAGGGAGCGCACCGGGATGCCGCACTCGGCCATGACGCCGGCGCAGCTGTTCAGCGCGAAGGCGATGCCCTCGTACACCGCCCGGGCGATGTGGGCGCGGGTGTGATACAGCGAGAAGCCCCACAGCACGCCCCGGGTGTTGGGGTTCCAGTAGGGCGTTCGCTCGCCCATGAGGGTGGGCAGGAAGAAGACGCCCTCCGAGCCGGGGGCGATCGCCATGGCCATAGCCTCGGCCTCTGGGATGGTCATGCCCTCGCCCAGCAGGTTCTTCACGGCCCAGTTGAGGGCGTCGCCGCCGCACTGGATGGTGCCGCAGCAGTGGCAGGAATGGCCGTCCATGTCCAGGTAGTTGAACACCCGGGCCTTGTCGTCCAGCACCGGGCCCTCCGTGAGCTGGCTCACCCAGGAGCTGGAGCCCAGGCAGGCGTAGGCGCTGCCCGGCTCGTGCAGGCCGCTGCCCCGGGCCGCGCAGGCGCCGTCTCCGCCGCCCACCGCCACCGGCGTGCCCTCAATGAGGCCCGTCAGCCGCGCCGTCTCGCCGCTCACCCGGCCGGACACGTCGTGGCCGGGCAGGATGCGGGGCATCCGATTCGCGTCCAGGCCCAGGCTTGTCAGCATGTCCCGGGCCCAGTCGCCCTTCACGATGTCCATGGCGATGGTGAGGGAGGCGTCGGAATAGTCCGTCACGCCGGGCTTTCCGGTGAGCCGGCCGTAGAGGTAGTCCTTCGTGTTGAGAAACCACCGGGCCTTGCCGTAGACCTCCGGCCGGTTTTTCCGCAGCCAAAGGATTTTGGGCAGGGTGTAGTGGTTGTCCAGCCGGTTGCCGGTGAGGCGGTAGAAGTCCTCCGGCGAGATGACCGCGCGGATCTCCTCCAGCTCCTTTACGGCGCGTGAGTCGGAGTGGATGATGTTCGGATGCAGCGCCTGGCCGGCCTCGTCCACCGGGACGCAGCCGTTCATGGTGCCCGAAAGGCCCACGCAGGCCACGCGCTTCGGATCGGTGCGGCTGAGCAGCTCGCCCACGGCCCGGCAGCAGGCGGCCCAGATGTCCTCCATGGGCTGCTCGGACCAGCCGGGGCGGGGGAAGACGGTTCCGTAGTCCGCGCGGGTGGAATCCACCAGGACGCATTTTTCATCGAACAGCGAGCACTTGACGCCGCTTGTTCCGGCGTCCAGCACCAGCAGGAGATCCTGTTTCATGGCGCGTTACTCCTTCCTTTAGGCGGCCCGGCGGCGAAGCACCTCGCCCGTGGACGCGCCGATCATCGAGATAAGACAGCAGAGCAGCATCACGCCCGGCCGCAGGGGATAGCCCACGATGAGCCAGGGCACCGCGCTCACGATCAGGGGCGGCGGCAGCCAGCTGAGATAGTGGGACACGCCGGCGCGCGACGCCACCCCCGCCGTCACCCCGCCCAGCAGGGGCAGCATGATCCACTGCAGGATCACCCGCAGCGGCGTGTACAGCTCGGGCAGCAGAAGCGGCAGCAGCGCCGCCGCCGCCGAGGCGATCGCCATGACGATCAGCTGCAGGGCGATGGACGCCGCCCGGGAGGCAATGATTTTCTTCATTTCCTTTTCCAGCCAACTGAGAATCTCTGTTTTCGATTATGTCCCTTTACACCCCAAACCTCTCCCTGCACGCCATGTGATACAGCCAGTCTGTGCGGCTGAGGAAATGGGAGCCGGCCCGCACGTGATAGCAGATGCCGCCGTCCATCAGCGGCTCGCCCACCCGGGGCAGCTCGTCCGGCGTGATGAGGCCGGGCACGCGATGGATCGTCCAGGCCTCGCTGGCGGCCACGCAGCCCAGAAATTCGCTCTCCGGATCGGCCCAGGAATCCTCCTCGGCGGAGCAGACATACAGCTTGCGGGGCGCCACCAGGGCCAGCAGCATGGGCGGGTCGAAGGGGGCTTCCTCGTCGCGGCCCCGCCAGGCCTGATAGTTTCCGCAGAACCAGAAGGGGAACACATGGGCGATGCGATCCACCGACTCGCCCACCTTGCCCCGGGAGATGGCCGCGCCGGAGCAGCCGGAGTCGTTGGAGATGACCAGGGAGAAGCGCTCGTCCTGGGCGCCGCACCACAGCGCCGTCTTGCCCAGCCGGGAATGGCCGATGACGGCGGCGCGGGTGTGATCGATGTCCTCCCGGGTTTCAAGGTAGTCCAGCACGCGGCTGGAGGCGAAGGCCCACATGCCGATCTTGCCCCAGCCGGTCTTTTCATCCCGGGGATACAGGGCGGCCAGGCCGTCGGGAACCGCGCTGTCGTCGGTCACGTCCTTGTAGAAGATGTTGGCAATGGCGAAGCCGTGGTCGACGATCTCCTCGGCGGGGAGCCCGGTGTCCGGAACGTTGGGGCGGAAGGCGACGCACACGAACACCGGCGCCTTCTTCACCGCTTTGGGCACGACCAGCGTGATGGGGAAGGAGAAGGGCCCCTTCGGCGTGTCGAAGGACAGGCGCACGGTCTGCTGCACGGCCTTGCCCGCGAAGGCGTCCGCGCTGGTTTCAATGTCGCCCGATACCTTGTCCGGCGCGGCGGGGGTGAAGCCGTATTCCTCGCGGCTGAGCAGCTCGATCAGCTCTTTGCGGCGGGCGCGCCAGTCGTCCGGCGTTTTGACGGCGCGGCCGTCGTTCATTCTCATCAGCGCGGGCAGGCCGCGCGCGGCGATTTTCTCTTTCAGCATGGATAAGCCCTCCTTGCGCAGAGTGAATCCGGTTCGGTATTTCAAGGTCATTGTATCATGCGGCGGAGGGCCTGTCAATCAATTTGAGGCCGCGGCCGCCGGGCTTTCCGCTCGGTTCGGCCTTGCTTCGGGCGGCCATGTGAGATATAATAGAGTCATCAAGAACAGATGGGATTATGCTTATGGGACGAGAAGACAGGGAGATTCAGAGCTTTGTCAAGCGGGCGCGGCCCTCGGTGACGTTCTTCTATCGGGCGGCCTACGCCATCACGGCGGACCGATCCATGGCGGAGAGCGTGCTGGGTGAGGCGCTGGTGAAGGCCTACATGAAGGACGCCGCCCCGGCGGGGTCTTTGGGCTTTCGCGACAGCGTGCTCACGGTGATCCGAGGCTGCGCGCTGGCCCGCCTGAAGAGCGAGACGCCGGAGGACGACTGGGAGGGCTTCGCCGCCGATCCCGAGCGGGAGGACCTGATCGCCGAGACCATCCAGCGGGAGGGCATGGAGGCCCAGCGGATGTGCGTGCTGCGCTACGGCTGCGGCATGACCGTGCGGGAAATCGCGGCGCTGATGGGCGTGGACGCGGAGCGGGTGCAGGACGCGCTGCACCAGAACCGGCTGCGGGCCGAGCGGGCGCTGGCCCGGGCGAAGAAGAACGCCCGCCCCTTCGACCGGCTGGCCATGCGCGCCGTGCGGCAGGCCATGAACCGGCCCACGGGGGAGGCGGTGGACGCGGGCTACATCCTGCGCGCCTTCGAGGCCGAGCTGGCCGGGCGCCGGCGGCCCCGCCACCTCATAAGGCGGACGCTGGGGGGCCTTTTGCTGGCGGCGCTGGCGCTGATTTTCGCGGCGCTGGTGTGGCTGCTGGCGGTGCTGATGGAAATGTAGCGCCTCAAATGTAAAAAGTCGGTATCATTCTCAAAGAACGTCTCCTTTTGTGTTACAATGAATTGGGTTTGTACCAAAGAGGGAGGCGTTTTTTTTATGCCCGGCCTGCTCAAAAGGATATTCTCCGTGGAAAGCATGGTTGGCTCCGCCCGCGTGCAGGGCGAACTGCCCACCACGAAGGAGGCCTACCGCAACATCGCCCAGATCGCGCTGCCGTCGGTGCTGGAAATGGTGCTCACCAGCCTGATCGGCTCCATCGACACCATGATGGTGGGCACGCTGGGCACCACGGCCATCGCGGCGGTGGGCCTGGTGGGCCAGCCCCGGATGCTGATGCTGAGCCTGTTCTTCGCGCTGAACGTGGGCGTGACGGCCATCGTGGCCCGGCGCAAGGGCGAGGATCGCCAGGCGGACGCCAACAAGACGCTGCGCACCGCCATCGTGATGATGCTCCTGCTCTCTGGCGTGCTCATGGCGCTGCTGATTCCGCTGGCCCGGCCGCTGATGATCTTCGCCGGGGCCATGCCGGACACCGTGGAGGACGCGACCACCTACTTCCGCATCCTGGGCTGGGTGCTGCCCCTCAACGCCCTGTCCATGGGCATCAACGCGGCCCAGCGGGGCGTGGGCAACACCCGCATCACCATGTACTGCAACGTGACCGCCAATCTGGTCAACGTGCTGTTCAACTATCTGCTCATCGGCGGCAATCTGGGCTTTCCCCGGCTGGGGGTGGCGGGCGCGGCCTATGCCACCGCCATCGGATTCGCCGTGGGCTTTGTCATGGCGGTGGCGGCGCTGGTGCGGGGCGGCCTGCGGGGCGACTTCCTGCACGTGCACCTGTCGGACAACTGGAAGCCGGACGGCGAGAGCGTGAAGGGCATCCTGAAGGTGGGCGGCAACGCCCTCATCGAGCAGGTGGCCCTGCGCATCGGCTTCTTCAGCTACGCCCGCATCGTGGCCAGCCTGGGCACCATCGCCTTCGCGGCCCATCAGATCTGCATGCAGTTCCTGAACCTGTCCTTCACCTTCGCGGACGGCGTGGGCGTGGCGGGCACCTCGCTGGTGGGCCAGATGCTGGGCCGGAAGCGGCCGGACCTGTCCACCATCTACGGCAAGTGCGCCCAGCGCATGGCGCTGGTGATCTCCCTCATCCTGGCCACGCTGGTGGTGCTGCTGCGGGGCCCGGCCATCGGCCTGTTCCTGAACGCGGCCGACGCCAACGCCGGGGAGGTGCGGGCCCTGGCCATGCGGGTGATGCTGATCGTGGCGCTGTTCCAGCCCTTCCAGATGTCCTCGGTGGTCATCTCCGGCTGCCTGCGCGGCGCGGGCGACAATCGCTTCGTGGCGGGAGTCATGATCGTGTGCGTGATGCTAATCCGCCCGATCATGGCGCTGATGGCGGTGTTCGTGCTGCATCTGGGCCTGGTGGGCGCGTGGATGGCGTCCCTCATCGACATGACGATCCGCATGACGCTGGTCATGCGGCGCTTCGCGGGAGGAAAGTGGCATGGGATCAAGGTATAAGGCCATGGTTTTCGACATGGACGGGACGCTGCTCAATTCCATGATCTTCTGGCGCACCATGTGGTGGGAGTACATCGACGATCATGACCTGCCCGTGCCGGCGGAGCTCAGGGACAAGACCGTCTACGGCTGCGGCAAGGCCTGCGACCTCATCGCCCGGGACAACGGGCTGGATCGGGACGCGGTGTATCGCGAGATGCTGGAGGTTTACCTGGCCCGGCACTACCGGGACGACGTGCTGCCCAAGCCCTATGCCGGGGAGGCGCTCAGGCGCTTTCACCAGGCGGGGTACACGGTGGTCGTCGCCAGCGCCACGCCCCGCCGCTTGTCCGGCCCGGCTCTGGCGAAGCACGGCCTGCTGGATTATGTGGATCTCGTGACCGACACGGAGGACATGGGCGGGCGGCCCGGCTGGCTCTGCGGCCGGATGAATGTGTCATGTTCGA
The DNA here is from genome assembly GCA_902790345.1 of uncultured Eubacteriales bacterium. GTDB lineage: Bacteria > Bacillota > Clostridia > Christensenellales > Aristaeellaceae > Firm-10. The sequence goes on from CADARO010000078.1 coordinate 10,509, forward strand.
GGACGCGGTGTACGCCATGCGCTCCGCGAAGGCCGCCGGCATGACCGTGTTCGCCATCGACGAGCCCATATCCTATCCCGACAAGGCGGAGATCAGGGCCCTGGCCGACCGATACCTCATGGGCTGGCGCGAAATCGCCGAGGCCGAAACGCTTCCCTTCTGAAAAACACACCGGCAGACGCCCTGACGCGCCTGCCGGTTCCTTTATTCCCAAATGATCGTGCTTTCATTCAGTCGCCGCGCCTTTCGCCTTCAGGGCCGCCAGCGGCTCGCCGCTCACGCCCGACGCCGTCGCCTCCCGGGCCCGGGGCCCCGCCGCCGCCAGCGCCAGCGCCTCCTGGATGGTTGAAACGGGGATCGCCTCGACGCTCAGCCGCCGGTAGATGGCCTGGTCGTTTCCAGCGGGAATGAGCGCCCGCTTCATGTGCCCCTTTTCCGCCGCCCGCAGCTTTTCGCCTACGCCGCCCACCGGCAGCACGTCGCCCAGCACGGAGATTTCACCCGTCATGGCCAGATCGGCTGCCACCGGCGTGCCCGTCACCGCCGACCAGGCGGCCACGGTCATGGCCAGCCCGGCGGAGGGGCCGTCCACCGGCGCGCCGCCGGGAAAGTTGACGTGCACGTCGTATCGCGCGAATTCGGGCAGCAGGCGGCGGAGCAGGGTGGCGGCGTTGTCCGCCGACGCCTGGGCCGTGCTGCGTCGGCGGACAGTGCGTCCGGGGCCGGGAGACAGCTCCTCCTCCCGCACGATGCCACTGACGATGACGCGGCCCCGCCCCGGCAGCGCCGCCGCCTCGATGGGCAGCAGCGCTCCCTCCAGCGCGCCGTGCACCGCCAGGCCCATCACCCGGCCCGGCGCGGCCACGCGGGGCG
>CADARO010000079.1 GCA_902790345.1 uncultured Eubacteriales bacterium
GAAGTGAAAGACTTGGTGTTGGCGTTGCTGTAGGTTTTCGGAGTGTAAAGATTGTACTTCACTTTGACTAGTTCAACAGCGGTGCTGTCGTAAAAGACGGGAGTGAAGTTCCATGTGCCGTCCTTCTCGCAGGCGTTGGTGAAACCGAGATCACGCAGCTTAGGAGCCAGATGACCGTCCATGTGGGAGGAATATTCCTGGAGGGTCACGATGTCCGGTTTATGGTCCGCTATCATCTTGGCGAAGCCGAGGCTCCTCGCTGAGTCGGTGCAACTGATTCTTAACGGTTCCCAGGCCTTCAGGTTTTTATCACTGTCGTTTTGCCAGATGTTGTCGTCGAATATCCTCAAATTGGTTCCAGGGGCCCTTAGAGACGGATTGACATCGAAACCCGGGAACGGGGGAGGGGTCATCTCAGCCTTGATCGTTTCCCAATCCGGAAGCACGCGAACCTTGTAAAGCCTGTAAGAGGGGTCGAAGGTCAAGGTTTTGTCCGGGTTTAAAAGATAGATGTGGTTCGTCCACCAGCTCGTCTCGGCGATTGTGTAAACAGTTCTCCCTGAGGCCAGATCGTGGTTTGCTGACTTCACGTTCCTCCTGCCTTCCAATTGCTTGAAAGGACTGAATTTACCGGAGTTGATCTCGAAAGCATAGACTCCGCCGCCGTTTGTGATCAAGAGGGAATCCTCCCCTAAAGGGGTGAGGTCGTGGCCGCCAGCGCCGGGAAGAGCGTAAGTCTTCTTAAGTTTGAGAGAAGGACGCTGAGTATTCCAGCCTCTTAGGGTATATTTCCTAAGTTCCTTGTGGCCAAGGGCATAGAGACACTTGTACTTCTCAGACCAATACACGCCGTGGCCACTGGGAAGAGATTCTTTCCAGATCACCACTTCCGGTTTTGAGACATCGTAGATCTCAAGGATGGACTCGTCGTCGTCGCGAAACCACGGATTGGCCTCATACTCCGCCCTGCTCTTCATATTGCCGCTCCTTCCCCCGCGCCTTACTCGGCCAGCTCTTCCAGCATCTGAGCGGGGTTTTCCTTCGCCTTGACCTTGCCGAAGACCTTGACGATCACGCCCTGCTCGTCGATGAGGTATGTCGTGCGCACCACGCCCATGGACACCTTGCCGTAGAGCTTCTTCTCCTGCCAGACGTCGTAGGCCTTTATGGTTTCCAGGCTCTCATCGGAGAGCAGCGTAAAGGGCAGGCCGTACTTTTCCTCAAACTTCTTGTGCGACGCCACGCTGTCCTTGCTCACGCCCAGCACCACCGCGCCCTTCTCCGTGAACTGGGGATAGAGCTGCGCGAAACCGCAGGCCTGCGCGGTGCAGCCCGCTGTGTTGTCCTTGGGGTAGAAGTAGAGAACGACTTTCTTTCCCGCGTATTCTTCCAGCGTATGAACGACGCCGTTCTGATCGGGCAGACTGAACGACGGCGCCTTTTCGCCAAAGGCCAGCATGATAAACGCCTCCCGTCTGTGTCATTTCGCCATGTCCTTGCAGGCCTTGACCAGCATCTTCACGTTCTCCAGCGGCGTGTCCGCGCCCATGTCGCAGCCGGGCGCCAGTATGTGACCGCGTCCGTTGGCCGTTCGGATGCGCTCGCAGGCCTCGGCGTAGACCTGATCCGGGGTGCCGGTCAGCAGGACGCCCGCGGGATTGATGTTGCCCATCATGACCAGCTTGCCCCCCGCGTCGTTCAGGGCGGTGTCCAGATCCACCAGATAGTCACCGGAGAAGGCCCTGACGCCCGCGTCTCGCAGCGATTTCACCCGGGGGCCGGAAGCGCCGCACACGTGGGTGAAGAAATATTTGTATTCCGGCAGCTTCTCCTTCAGCTTCGTCAGCGAGGGAATCACCCACTCCTCGAACATGGCCTGGCTGATCAGGCTGCCGCTGGCCACCGGCTCGGCGGGCATGGCGATGTCGCAGCCGTTCTCATGCAGCAGTTTGAACATCTCCGCGCTGACGCAGGTGGTGAAATCGAGAAGATCCTCCACCAGCTCTGGCTCGTCCAGCATCAGCATAATGAAGTCCTGGGTGCCCACCATGACCGCGGCCATGGTGAAGGGGCCGGCGATGTCGCCCAGCAGGTACTTGCGGTCGCCGATGAGCGCCTTCACGTTCTTGCACTGGCGAATCATGCCCTGCACGAACCCGTTGGCCAGCAGCTTCTCCCGAATGGTGCTCTTGTCCAGCTGGGGAATCTCCTCCTCGGGGTCGGTAAACACCGCGCCGGTATCGGTGGGCTTGCCGGGATTGTCGATGTGAATCGGGCAGCCGAAGGCGTTCAGGCAGGCCGTGAACACGCCGGACACCGCGCTGATTATGTCAGTTTCGATCTCGTCGGTCCATTTCACGATCTTGGCCGCGCCGCCGTCCTCCATGCTGTAGAGCTGTCGGTAGGATAGGTTCTCCGTCTTGGCGATCCACGCGCCGCCGTCCACCAGGCAGAAGGGGGTTCGATCCACCGGCTGATGGGCCAGCACGGCGTCAATTCTCTCTTTTGAAGTCATAGCCTGCATTTTTTTGCCTCCTTTTGTCTTCTTTACCTAGTATTATACAAGGAAATGCTATGCCCGTCAATGCTGAGTTTGCGAAAACAAATCAATCCTTCTTCACATGCCCAAATCCCGACGGAATTTGCGGTTGAGCACACTGCTGACGGCGAAGGTGACGATTTCGGTGATCGGAACGGCCAGCCAGATCAGCTGCTGGCTGTGGGTGATGGCGGAGAGCAGCGCGAAGCAGCCGATCAGCAGCACGCACTGGCGCAGCATATTGATGAGCAGCGCGTAGCGGCTGTGATCCAGCGCCTGCATGCTACTGGAGTAGATCATGGACACCGCGCCGAAGGGCAGCGACACGACGCAGGCCCTCAGGCAGGCCATGCCGATGAGGCGCATCTGCTCGCCGGCGCTGAACATGGTGAGCACCGTGCCGGGGATCAGCTCAAAGAGCACGGCCAGCGCGCACATCAGCGCCGCACTGGCGATGACCGCCAGCTTCATGGTCTGGCGAACGCGGTCGATGCGCTTCGTACCGTAGTTATACGCCAGCACCGGCACCATGCCGTTGTTGAGGCCGAAAGTGGGCATATAGCAGAAGTTCTGCAGCTTCATCCAGACGCCGTAGACGGCGGTGGCCGTGGTGGAATAGGCCAGCAGGATCTGGTTGATGAAGAAGCTGGTCAGGGAGGAAAGGCCCATGGTGATGATGGAGGGCAGACCCACGCGCAGGATGCCCGCCGCGGCGTCCGCGTGGAAGGCGGGCCGGAGCATGTCGCGCTTCACCGGCTCGTTGTATTTTCTATTCAGCGCGATGGCCACGATCGCGGCGAGGATCTGACCGCCGATCGTGGCATAGGCCGCGCCGGCGATGCCAAGCTCGGGAAACGGGCCAATGCCGAAGATCAGCAGCGGATCGAAGATGAGGTTGAACACCGCGCCGCAGGCCATGGTCGCCATGGAGAGCACCGCGCGCCCGGCGGATACCAGCAGCCGCTCATAGTACTTGCTGAAAATGGAGCCGCAGGAGAACACCCAGTTGATCATGAGATAGGTCGTGCCCATTTCGGCGATTTCGGCCACGCTGGTCTGAGCGCGGAAGAGCGGCCCGGAGGCGAACAGGCCCAGCAGAATGAACACCAGCGTGAACCCCAGGCTCATGGCGGTCATCGTGCGGATGCACTGGGAGGCCTTTTCCCTGTCCCCCATGCCCATGTAACGCGACCACAGCGCGGAAACGCCCGTGGCCGTGCCCACGGCGATGGCCGTGACGATCTGCTGCATGGGGAACGCCAGCGACACCGCCGTCAGCGCGTTTTCGGAAATCCGGGCCACAAACATGGAATCGACGATGTTGTACATGGCCTGGATGAAGAAGGAAATCATCATTGGCAGGCTCATTCGGATCAGCACCGTGTGCACCGGCAGCTCCGCCATCATGGCCATGCGGTCGTTTTTGTTCATAGACGTTTCTCCTTTGTAGCTCCAGTTTTATCAATCCAACTATATCACAAACGGGCTCAAAATAAAAGAAAAAAGTTGCGGACACAAAAAACGGAACCGCTCTTTCAAACGGTTCCGCTTGCCTATCAGGCTCGATTAACGAATCAGGGTGAAGTTCTTGATGACAGCGACCAGGGTGTTGGCCACGGTGGACATCGTCTTGATGAAGATATCCAGCGCCACGCCAACCACGTCCTTGCGGGTGTCGCCGACGGTGTCGCCGGTAACGGCCGCCTTGTGCGCCGCGGTGCCCTTGCCATGGCCCTTCAGCGCGCCGGACTCGATGTACTTCTTGGCATTGTCAAACGCGCCGCCGGAATTGCCCATGAAGATGGCGCGCGGGATCGCGACCACAGTCGCGCCCACCAGGATGCCGCCCACGAATTCCACGCCGAACACGAAGCCGCCCACAACCGGGATGGCCATGGCCAGGATGGAGGGAACCAGCATCTTCTTCAGAGCGCCCTGAGTGGCCATCTGAATCATCTTGTTGTAGTCGGGCTTGACCTTGCCTTCCAGGGCGCCGGGGATGGAGAGCATCCTGTCGCCCTCGTCGGCCATGGCCTTGGCGGACTCGATGGTGTTGTCGGTCAGCATGGCGGAGAAGTACTCAACCAGCGCGCCGCCGATGATGGCGCCGGCCACCACGACGAAGGACGCGGTGTTCAGGATGGCTTCCTCTCCGATGGCGGTGTAGCTTCCCACGTAGGAGACGATCAGGGACACGATGGCGAAGGCCGCGGAGCCAATGGCAAAGCCCTTGCCGATGGCGGCGGGGGTGTTGCCCACGGCGTCCAGCTTATCGGTGATCTTGCGGACATCATGGGGCAGATGGCAGCTCTCGGCCAGGCCGCCGGCGTTGTCGGCGATGGGGCCGAAGGCGTCGATGGAGACGGTGGCGCCAACGAAGGACAGCATGCCCAGCGCGGCGATGGCGATGCCGTAGGTCCCGGCTACCTTGCCGGACACGAACAGCGCGATGCCGATGATGGCGATGGGAGCCAGCACGGAGCGGGAGCCGATGGCGTCGCCCTTGGTCACCACGAAGGCCTCGCCTTCGGGCGCCATTTCAGCCAGCTGACGGGTGGGCTTGTATTCGGTGGCGGTGTAGTACTCGGTGATCTTGCCGATGGCAACGCCGCTGGCCAGACCCAGCACCACGCAGATCCAGGGAGAGACGGCGCCGGCCACCCAGCCGTAGGCCTCGAAGACGCTCTTGTCCATGCCGCCGAACACGATGAAGCTGGCGATCAGGGCCAGAACCAGGGTGGCGCCGGCGGAGATGTTGGTGGCGTTGTCCAGTTCCTTGGAGGGGTTGTCGCCCATCTTCTTGAAGGCGGCGTAGCCCAGGCCGATCAGGCAGCCGATCAGGCCCAGGCCGGCGATGGCCACGGGATAGATGGTGGTCAGCTGGAAGGCCTTCTCAAACAGCGCCCTGGCTTCCTCGCCCAGGCCGACGGTCTTGTCCTGGAACAGGATGACGGCGATCATCAGGGACGCGGAGATGGTGGCGACGAAGGACTCCAGCAGGTCGGAGCAGTTGCCGGCGATGTCGTTCACGTTGTCGCCGATGAAGTCGGCGATGACGTTCGGCACGCGGGAGTCGTCCTCGGGCAGGTCGTTGCGGATCTTCGCCAGGATGTCGGCGGAGATGTCGGCGGCCTTGGTGTAGTTGCCGCCGGCCACGCGGTTGAACATGGCCACCAGCGAGCAACCCAGAGAGTAGGTGGAAATGCGCATGATGGTGGCATTCACGCCGTTCAGCTTGACCAGCAGGCCGCCGCCCACCGCGTCATGCTTCACGCCGCCGATGATGACAACCAGCACCAGGCCAAGCAGGCCGAAGGCCTGAACCGCCAGGCCGGAAATGGAGCCGCCGCACAGCGCGACCTTCACGGTCTCGCCGATGGACATGGTCTCGCGGGCCCTGTTGGCGGTGCGCACATTGGCGTAGGTGGCGCTCTTCATGCCCAGCACGCAGACGATGGAGGACATGCAGGCGCCCAGCAGGAAGGTGATGCCGGCGGTCTTTTCAACGAACAGGCTGAAAACCAGCGCCAGCACGACCACCACAATGCTGATCGTCTTATACTCGGTAATCATGAAGGTGTTCGCGCCGGAGCGGATGATCCCAGCCATCTCCACCATGTCGGCGGTGCCTTCGGGCATCTTCTTAATGCGCACATAATTCCAGCCGACATACGCGATCGCCGCGACCACGGCGCACAGTACGACGACATACCATGCAACAGACATATGGAAACCTCCTCAGTATACCACTTTTATCGCTTTACGGTTGTATCAGAACCACTCGCCGTAGCCCAGCTTAACCAGGTTGTCGCGGCTGATGGCCAGGCTGTCCAGCGGATCGCGGTCATAGCAGGTGTCCTGCTCGATCAGGAAGTACTCGCTGCCGCCCGCCAGGCCGGCGTCGATGCATTCCTTCACGGGCAGCGTGCCCTCGCCCACCTCGGCGAACTGGATCGCGCCATACATGGGGCTGACCTGCTTGACCTCCAGGCCCAGCTCCTTCAGCTTCTTGCCCAGGGCGAAGCGCTTGCCGAAATCGAAGTCTTCGCCATCCACCACGATGCGGTAGTCCTTCAGGTGCAGCAGGCGGATGCGGCCGGCGTAACGGTTGATGATGCGAACGGGATCCTCACCGCCCGCGTGGATCCAGTGGATATCCAGCTCGAAGCCCATGGAGGTGCTGTCCTTGATGTGGTCCAGGATGTACTTGCCGTCCACCTTCATGAACTCGCAGGAGTGGTTGTGATAGTAGTAGTCGATGCCGTCCTTCTTCAGCTTCTGAACGTACTGCTCCGTCTCCTCGCAGAAGCGGATCATGCCTTCCTTGGTGGCCATCTGGGCGATGGGGCCCATGCCCAGGCGCAGCATGTTGCAGTCAAGGGTGCTCAGATCCTTCAGGATCTTGTCGTAGTCATTCTCCAGGCACTCCATGCCGGGACGCATGGCGGTCATGGACGCGTTGATGGCCGCAACCTTGATGCCGAAGTCCTGCTGGGCGCGCTTGAACTCGGCCACGTTCTCCGCCGTCATGGGGATCTGGCTGATTTCGATGCAGCGATAGCCCAGCTCGTGGCAGCGCTTCATGGTCTCGTAGATGCCGTTCTTCTCGATGACGCCGCGGATGGTGCTCAGCTGAATACCGATGAGGCCCTTCTTTTCCATGTTTTTTCGCTCCTTCCCAATTTGTCGCTATCAGAGCTCGCGGAGGGGGAATTTGCCCTCGGCGGCAATGCGCTTGTTCAGCTCGTCCATGTACAGTTTTTCGTCGGCCGGCATGTCGATGGTCTTGTCCAGCCAGGCGGAGAGCTGCGTGGCGTTGGCCAGGCGAACGCCGTTGATGCCTTCCTCGCCCGGAGCCAGCAGGTCGGTGCCGTGCAGGATGTGATTGGCGAAGTTCTCCATGACGCCGCCGTGCTGCGGGCCTTCGCCGGGCACGCCCTCGATGATCTCGGTCTCGTTGGCCTTGCCACCGGCGCTGTTGCCGCGCATCAGCATCATGGCCTCCCGCATGTCCATGTTGGCGTTCACATAGTCCTCGTCGTAGGCGAAGCGGATGACGGTGGCCTTGTTGTTTTCAACAACGATCTTGCCCTTGCTCAGGTCGATCTCCAGGCGGTTGGTGCCCATCATGTCGTGGGTGCAGGTCACGAACACGCCGGTGGCGCCGTTGGCGTACTCGGTGAGGATGGTCACGTCGTTTTCAACCGCGATGTCGCGATGAGCGCCGTTGACGCACTTGGCGGTCACCTTGGTGGGGATGCCGCAGATCCACTGCCACAGGTCCAGCTGATGGGGCGCCTGATTGACCAGCACGCCGCCGCCTTCGCCGCCCCAGGTGGCGCGCCAGGCGCTGCTGCGGTAATAGGAATCCGTGCGCCACCAGCTGTTGATGATCCAGTTGGAGCGGCGGATCTCGCCCAGCTCGCCGGACCGGATCAGCTCGCGGATCTTGATATACAGCGGGTTGGTGCGCTGATTGAACATGATGCCGAAGGTGAGCTCAGGATGCTTTTTCGCGCAGGCGATCATCTTTTCCACGTCGCTGGCGGCCACGCCCGCGGGCTTTTCGACCAGCACATGCTTGCCGTGCTCCAGCGCGAAAATCGCCACTTCATGATGCAGATAATGCGGCACGGTGGTGATGACGGCGTCCACCTTGTCGGAGCAGACCAGTTCCTTCCAATCCGTGAAGAAGGGAATGTCGGGATACTTTTCCCTGAACTCCTGCTCTTTCTGAGGATCCCAGTCGCAAATCGCCCCAACGGTCACATTGTCGGGGGCGTACAGCGCCGGCCTGCCGGGGAAGCTGGGCTGCGTTCCGGTCAGCAGCCGCGTGTAGAGACCGCCCTGCTGTCCCAGGCCAATGATGCCAAGACGAACCTTGTCCATTGCAATTCCTCCCATTCGTACTCAAAAATCGAACACCTATAATTACCATTTTACCATACAAAGTATATCATGTTTGATTGCGCGATTGCATTGCAAAATTTCGCAATTACATTGCGTATTTTTTCACATCCGCGCCCGCTTTCCTCAGCTTCGCCGCGCGCTCCAGATGTATCGGCTGGCCACCTCCACCACCATGAACCCCAGCACGATGCCGAAGCAGGCCAGCAGCAGCTCCGCGCCTTTGCCCAGGCCCAGCGCCATGTCCTGCAGCACAAAGCCGTACATCATGTAATAGAGCGCCGCGCCCGGAATCAGTGGAAAAATGGACACCGTCATAAAGATGGTGGCCGGGGCCTTGTTGAATCGCGCCATCAGCTGGGCGTAGAAGCCGCAGCCGATGGAGGCGATCAGCGTGGCCGTGAACGCCCCCGCGCCGCATTTCAGTGCCAGGAGATAGGCCGCCCAGGTCAGCAGCGCCCCCAGCGCGCAGCAGAGCACCTTTTTCCCCTTCACGTTGAACCACAGCGCGAAGCCGGCGCAGCCCACCGTGCAGGCCAACAGCTGAATCAGCACGTTGGGATTCAGCACCATGATCTCGTTGTCCGCCCGGGCACGGCACAGCAGCAGCGGCAGCGCGATGCCCAGCGCGATGCCGATGGCGCCGGTCAGCGACGCGGTGATATTCATGACGCCGGAAAGCGTGTCCAGATGCACCAGGTCGCGAAGTCCGTTGGTGGCGCCCAGGGCGCTGATCAGCAGCATGACGACGCCCACCGTGATATAGCCCATGTGATGACCCAGGCCGCAGGCGACGGACAGGATGATAAACAGTTCCGCCGCGCAGGACACCAGAAAATTGAGGATGAGGGGGTTGTTTTCCTGCCGGCCCAGGCGGCGCACCAGAAAGGTGACCAGCAGCGAGGCCAGGGCGGCCGTCAGCGCGTCCAGGGCGTCGCAGTTGAAAAACACGCCGAAGCCCGCGCCGGCCATCGCGCCGGCCAGGTAGTTCACCCATGGCCGCTGAGGCGCGCCGTTCATCGCCTTTTCCAGGCGGGCGGCCAGTTCGGCGGTCTCCGGCACGTCCCGGCATACCTCCCGGGAGAGATTGTTCAGCTTGTCCAGGCGGTCAAAATCCACGCCCGTGGAGCGCACATGCCTGATCTGCGTGAGACATTCGCCCGAGCGTGTGGTCACGGTCGCCTGGATATTGCTCGGCACCACCCATATATTGCACGCCGTGAAGGCGTAGCTGTCGCACATGCGGTAGAGGCTGTCCTCCACGCGGTGGGTCTCCGCGCCGCTGCGAATCATGGCGCTGCCGATATCCAAAATGAGTCCCAGTGTTCCGACTTCGTTCATTTCTCCATCGTCTTCCCCTGTGTCTTTTTCTCTATGCGTCGGGTCTTATCCCTTCACGATCTCATAATACCGACCGACTTCGGTTTTTATTTCGATAACGCGGCCGTTGTACGGCTGGCCGTTGACCGACGCCGGCGCGTCCCATGGGTTTTCAAACACGAGAGAACCGCCGTCGGTGCTGAGCACGCGGACGGAGCGCACTTCGCCCCCTTCCAGCGAAGCGTCCACCACGAATCCCCCGTAGGCCCGCAGTCCAAAGAACCGCGCGTTGGGAAGCGTCTCCCGGGGCCACACCCGGAAGAAGCGCAGAACGCCCTCGTGGGAGAGCAGCATCATTTCCTGCAGCGTGTTGGGCACAGTGGAAAGGATCTCAATGCCGTGCGGGTTGTTGTCCAGGAATCCATTCGGCAGCCCGTGCCGGGTGAATTTATCCCGCAGCTCATCCAGGATGATCTGTGGATCGAACCCAACCCGCACCGCCGCCACGAAAAACAGACAGCCCAGGTTGGTCGCGCTCCAGGCCCCGCCTCCGCTCCACACGTCGTCCTTTTTTTCCGCCAGCCGCTTCTGGGCGTGCTCCATCTCGGAGAGAGCCGATACCGTGTTGCGCGCGGTTTGCAGCAGCGGCTCGGGGGAATCCAGCCCGATGGCGCCGCCAGGATA
>CADARO010000080.1 GCA_902790345.1 uncultured Eubacteriales bacterium
TACAATATATTTGTATATTTTTGCCCGACAGGAGTGACATCCATGAGTTTGAATACAAAAGCCCCCGAGTTCATCGCCGCCCCCGCCGCCACGGATTTTCTCGCCCGCCTCTATGGCCGCGACGCCGTCAAGGCCCAGGCTGAGCGCTACGCCGGCCTGGCCGCGCGCCATGTCCAGCTGTTCGGTGAGAAGGACGGCCTGCGCTTCGTCTCCGCCCCCGGCCGCACCGAGGTGGCGGGCAATCACACCGACCACAACAGCGGCTGCGTGCTGGCGGCCGCCGTCAATCTGGACACCGTGGCCGCGGTGACGCCCAACGGCACGAACACTGTCACCCTCTACTCCGCCGGCTACGACAGGCCCTTCACCGTGGATCTGGCCGACCTGGAGCCGAAGAAGAGCGAATACGAGACCACCGACGGCCTCATTCGCGGCGTGGCGGCCCGCATGAAGGAATTGGGCTATGTCATCGGCGGCTTCGACGCCGTGGTCACCTCCACCGTGTTCAAGGGCTCCGGCCTGAGCTCCTCCGCCGCCTTCGAGGTGCTGGTGTGCGCCATCTTCGATTCGCTGTTCAACGGCTTCGTGGTGGACGCCAAGCTGCGCGCCCAGATCGGCCAGTACGCGGAGAACGTGTTCTTCGGCAAGCCCTGCGGCCTGATGGATCAGATGGCCAGCTCGGTGGGCGGCCTGGTGGCCATCGACTTCGGCCCGGCCGACCCCGTTGTCACCGCCATGAAGTTCGACTTCGACGCGGCGGGCTATGTGCCGGCCGTGGTGTCCGTGGGCGGCGAGCACGGCAACCTGACCCACGAGTACGCCGCCATCCCCGCCGAGATGAAATCCGTGGCCCAGGCGCTGGGCGCCAAGGTGCTGCGGGAGATCGACCCGGCCGAGATGGAAAGGCAGATCCCCGCCCTCAAGGGCAAGGTGAAGGATCGCGCCATCCTGCGGGCGCTGCACTTCTACGATGAGAACAAGCGCGTGCAGAAGGCAGTGTCGGCGCTGTCCGGCGGCGACATCCGGACCTTCTTCGACATGCTGGTGGCCTCCGGCGAATCCTCCTGGAAGCTGCTGCAGAATCTCTATGTGGCCGGCAGCGACAATCAGGAAATGCCGCTGGCGCTGGAGATGTCCCGCCGGATGCTGGAGGGCAAGGGCGCCTGGCGCATCCACGGCGGCGGCTTCGCGGGCACAATCCTGGCCTTCATCCCCAAGGACATGGTGGCCCAGTACACTGACACCATGAACGCCGTGTTCGGCGAAGGCGCGGTCACGCCGCTGCTGATCCGGGCCGACGGTGCCGTGGAGCTCACCTTCTAATCAGGAATCAGGAATTGATATGGAGTTCAATCACAAGCCCGTGCTGCTGGAGGAGTGCATCGAGGGGTTAGCCATCCGGGAGGATGGAACCTACCTCGACGGCACCCTCGGCGGGGGCGGGCATTCGAGCGAAATACTGAAGCGCCTCGGAGGCGGACGGCTCATCGGCATAGACCGGGACGGCGACGCCATCGAGGCCGCTTCCGCGCGCATCGCCGCGCTGCAAAGGGACGGCCTGCCCCGTTTCGATGCGCTGCGGGGCAACTTCCACGACGCGAAAGCGCTGCTGGAGGGCATCGGCGTCCAGAAGATCGACGGCGCGCTGCTGGATCTGGGCGTGTCGTCCTATCAGCTGGACGAAGGCGCGCGGGGCTTCTCCTATCACGCCGATGCGCCGCTGGACATGCGCATGGACCGGTCGCAGCTCCTGACCGCGGCCGTCATCGTGAACGAGTGGAGCGAGGGCGAGATCGCCCGGATATTGCGTGACTGGGGCGAGGAGAACTGGGCGGTTCAAATTGCCCGCGTGATCTGCGACCGGCGAAAGGCCGCGCCGATCGAAACGACCGGCCAGCTTGTGGCGATCATCGACGCGGCGATTCCCAAAAAGCTGCGGGAGAAGGACGGCTCCCATCCGGCCCGGCGCACCTTCCAGGCGCTGCGCATCGCGGTGAACGACGAGCTGGCCCCCCTGGAGCAGGCGCTGCGCGACATCGCGTCGCTCCTCAATCCCGGCGGGCGGCTGTGCGTCATCGCCTTCCACTCGCTGGAGGACAGGGTGGTCAAGAACACGTTCAGGAGTCTCATAAGCCCCTGCGTGTGCCCGCCCTCCTTCCCCGTGTGCGTGTGCGGCAGGGTGGCCACGGTGAAGGCCGTCACCCGCAAGCCCATCACCGCCTCGCCGGAGGAACTCAGTGAAAATCCCCGGGCCCGCAGCGCCACGCTGCGCGTCATCGAACACCTGTAACGGAGGAACTATGCCAGAGCTAAACACCCCCCACGGCGCTGTGCCGCTGCCCGCCTTTTTTCCGGACGCCACCTACGGCGCGCTGCGGGCCACCGGCTTCGAGGACGCGGAAGACGCGGGCATTCCCGGCTGCGTGATGAACACCTACCACCTGTACAACCGGCCCGGCGCGCGGCTCATCAAGAGCGTGGGCGGGCTGCACGCCTTCACCGGCTGGCATCGGCCCATCCTCACAGACTCGGGCGGATTTCAGCTGTATTCCCTGATCCACGAGAACCCGGAATACGGCGAGATTCGCGACAACGAGATCATCTTCCGGCCGGATCGCGGCGCGGACAAACTCACCTTCACCCCCGAAAAGTGCATCCAGGCGCAATTCCAATACGGCTCCGACATCATGATGGCGCTGGACGTGTGCACCGAGCCCAACGACCCGGACGAGGTGCAGCGCCGCTCGGTGGAGCTGACTGTCAAGTGGGCGGCCCGGTGCAAGGCGGAATATGAGAAGCTGATTAAGGGCCGCAAGGGCCCCAGGCCGCTGCTGTTCGGCATCGTGCAGGGCGGCGGCAACCGGGCGCTGCGGCTGGAATGCGGCGAGAGGCTGCGGGAAATCGGCTTCGACGGCTTCGGCTTCGGAGGCTGGCCCTTGGACGCGGACGGCAAGCTGCGGGAGGACATCCTGCAGGACTGCGCCGACGCTATGGACCCGGATCTGCCCCGCTACGCCATGGGGCTGGGGCGGCCGGAGGAGATCGTGAAGTGCGTGAATATGGGCTACACCCTGTTCGACTGCGTGATCCCCACCCGGGAGGCCCGGCACCAGCGGCTGTACGTGTTCAAGAAAGGTATGGAGACGCCCGAGGGCGTGCGCCGGGCGGACGGCATTCCTGTACATGCTGGACGAGGCCCACGTGCGGGACAAAAACCCCGTGGACCCGGACTGCGACTGCGTCCTGTGCCGGCGCTATTCCCGGGCCTACCTGCATCACCTGTTCAAGATCGGCGATTCCCAGGCCTACCGGCTGGCCACGGCGCACAATCTGCGCTTCTACGCCCGATTGATGGAGCTGATTCGCGATGGCCAGTAAATACGCGGACGTCTGTCCCGACACCGTGGCCCGGCTTCAGACTCAGGCCGCCGCGCGCTACAAAAGCGCCAAGGAAGCGGACAAGGCCGTCAGGACCGCGCTGCATCAGATCACCGGCGCGTTCATGACGCCGGAGGAATTGAAGCGGGCCCGAAGGCTGCTCTCATCCGGCGACGCCGACCCGGACAGGGCGCTTTCCGAGACCCTGGCGCTGCACGCCTCCACCCGGGAGCGCCTTCCCCACATGGACGCCTTTTACGACGCCCTGCTTCAGCCCCTTCACGCCCACACGCTGCTGGATCTGGCCTGCGGGCTGAACCCAATCTATCTCGGGTCCCGGGGCTACGCCGTGCGGGGGCTGGACATCAGCGGCGGCTGCGTCGATCTGGTCAACGACTGGGCCAGGGCCCGGGGCTGGGACGTATCCGCCGAATGTCGCGACCTGCTCTGTGAGCCGCCGCTGCCGAAGGCCGACGCGGCGCTGGCCATGAAGCTGCTGCCCGTGCTGGAGCAGCAGGAAAAGGGCGCGGCCATGAAGCTGATGGAGCGCGTGCCCGCGCCGGTCATCATCGTCACCTTTCCCATGAAGACGCTGGGCGGACGGGGCGTCGGCATGGAGAAGCACTACAGCGAGTGGTTTGAAAGCGCCGCGCGCGGGCGGTTCGATGTCCTGCGACGGGAAGCGCTGTTCGGCGAGCTGTGCTATATCGTCCGAAGGAGCGAAGGATAATGCCCATACTGTACGTGGTCGCCACGCCCATCGGCAACCTGAACGACCTGTCCCCCCGGGTGCGGGAGGCGCTGGAGGCGGCCGATCTCGTGGCCGCGGAGGACACTCGGGTGGCGATGAAGCTGCTCAATCACATGGGCCTGTCGAAGCCCACCGTGTCCTGCCACCGCCACAACGAGGAGAGCCGCTCCGGCCCCATCATCGAGCGGATGCTCTCGGAAAACCTCACCGTGGCCCTCACCTGCGACGCGGGCACCCCGGCCATTTCCGACCCTGGCCAGGTGCTGGTGGACGCCGCCTGGCGGGCGGGCATCGAGGTGCGGCCGGTGTGCGGCCCCTCCGCCACGGTGACGGCGCTCTCCGCCGCCGGGTTCGACGCCCGTGAGTTCGCCTTCTACGGCTTCCTGCCCCGGGAGAAAAAGCCGCTTCACGAGAAGCTCACCGCCATCCGCGAGACAGGCATCCCCGTGGCGGTGGCGTATGAGTCGCCCCACCGGGTGGTGAAGCTGGTGGAAGCCATCTGTCAGGCGCTGCCGGGCTGCAATCTGGCCGTTTGCTGCGATCTGAGCAAGCTGTATGAGAAGATTTATCGCGGGCCCTGTGAAGAAGTGCTGGCTGAGCTGAGCGCCAATCCCAACGTGGAGAAGGGCGAATACTGCCTGGTCATCGACATGAGCCCGCTGCCGCCGGTGGAGAAGAAGGCCGAGACCCTGCCCGCCGACGTGGTCATGCTCAAGGCCATCCTGGACGGCGCTGATCTGGAGGAGGCCGAGGCCGCCGCCCGGGAGGCCGGTTGCCCGAGAAACGACATCTACCGCGCCAAAGTGCGCATACAGGATTTATTTGAAGAAGAATAAAGAGGAAAGCGAGAGTGATTTCCATGAACGCCACAGAGAACCTGCTCCGCCTGATCGACTTCGCCGTGGCCCACGGTCTCGTTGAGGAGGAGGATCGCAGCTACACCCTCAACCGCCTGCTGGAGGCCATGCAGATGAGCGCGCCCGAGGAGGCGCAGCCCTGCGACGATCCCCTGCCGCCCACCGTCACGCCCATGCTGACCGAGCTGACGGCCATCGCCGCCCAGCGGGGCCTCATCGCGGACACCAACGGCGCGAAGGAGCTCTTCGCCACCAAGCTTTGCGGCGAGATCACCCCCGCGCCGGCCATAGTGCGCGAAAGGTTCCAGGCGCTGTATGAAAAAGAGGGCCCGGAGGCCGCCACCACCTGGTTCTACGAGATGTGCCGCGCCTGCGACTACATCAGGGTGGACAACATCGCCCGCAACGTGCGCTTCTTCCAGCCTTCTCCCGCGGGCGAGCTGGAAATCACCATCAACCTGTCCAAGCCGGAAAAGGATCCCCGTGACATCGCCGCCCAGCGCAACGCACCCAAGGTGGGCTATCCCCTGTGCATGCTCTGCGCCGAAAACCCCGGCTACGCCGGCCGCCTGGACTTCCCGGCCCGGCAGAATCACCGGGTGGTGCCGCTGACGCTGAACGGCGAAAGGTGGTATCTGCAGTACTCGCCGTATCTCTACTATCCGGAGCACTGCATCGTGCTGAACAAAGAGCACCGGCCCATGCGCATCTGTGAGAACACCTTCGACTGCCTGTTCGACTTCGTGGAGCAGTTCCCCCACTACCTGATCGGCTCCAACGCCGACCTGCCCATCGTGGGTGGTTCCATCCTGAGCCACGATCACTTCCAGGGCGGCAACTACACCTTCCCCATGGATCACGCGGGCACCTGGATCGACCTGACCGGGCCGGACACCGCCGTTCACGCCACCGTGCTGGACTGGCCCCTCACCTGCGTAAACCTGACCGGCTCTGACCGCGACGCCATCAAGAAGGTCGCCATGGCCATGCTGAACACCTGGCGGCAGTACTCCGACGAGGCCTGCGGCATTCTGGCCCACACCGACGCGCCTCACAACACCATCACGCCCATCCTGCGCAAAAAGGACGGCCTGTGGAGTCTGAACCTGGTGCTCAGAAACAACCGCACCGACGCGGAGAACCCCCTGGGCATCTTCCATCCCCACGCGCCGCTGCACCACATCAAGAAGGAGAACATCGGCCTGATCGAGGTCATGGGCCTGTTCATCCTGCCTGGCCGCCTGCTGGGCGAGCTGACCGAGCTCTCCGGCTACCTGACCGGCAGGCTGCCCATCGACCAGTGCCCGGCGGAGGACTCCCCCATCCTGAAGCACTACGAATGGGTGAAGGAGATCGCCGCGAAGACCGGCACGTCTCTCACCCACGACGAGGCCGTTCAGGCCATCCACGCGGCCATGGCCGTGAAGTGCGCCGCCGTGCTGGCGGACGCGGGCGTCTACAAGCACGATGAAGCCGGCCGCGCAGGCGTGCTGCGCTTCCTGAATACCCTCGGCTATGCCGAAAAGTAACAGACGGAGGAGAAGAACATGAGCGTTTCCCTGATTCACAGCGAAGACGCGCCGCTGAAGCAGCTGGACGAGCTGAGCGGCCGCAAGATCCTCGCCTACAACAAGGACATGATGATGGTTGAGGTTCATTTCAAGGCGAACGGCCGGGGCGCGGTGCACACCCATCCCCACGTGCAGTGCACCTACGTCCGCTCGGGCCTGTTCGAGTTCACAGTGGACGGCAAGCCGGTCATCGTGGGCCCCGGCGACAGCCTCTGCTTCGAGCCCAACCAGCCCCACGGCACGCTGTGCCTGGAGGAGGGCATTCTGGTGGATGTATTCACCCCCATGCGCGAGGATTTCCTGAAATAAGAGCATAAAACAACCGGGCGGGCCGCATAGACGACGGTCCGCCCGGTTTTTCTGTTCAGTCAGTTTTCTTCGCCGTTTTCCAGAAACAGCACGGCCTGCTCCACCGCCTGGGCCACGCCCTCGGCCAGGGTCATGGCCGGGGCGCCCGCGATGGTCACGCCGCAGCGCGACACGGGCACAAGGATCTTGTGGGCCGGCGAACCGCCCACGGCCAGGGCCATGCCGCCCGTGACCTCGCCCAGCATGGCGTCGCAGAGCACCAGCCCGATGGGCGCCAGGATGAGGTCGGCCCGGGCCGCGTTCACCCGCACCGCGTTTTCGCCGGTGGCGCCCTGCTCCGCCCCGGCCCGCAGCATGGCGGCGGTGGCGGCGGCGTTTGTGCCCACGGCGATCAGCTTTTGCCCGGGCAGGCGCTTTTTCAGCTGCTCGATGAGCATGCGGCCCACGCCGCCGCCCTGAGCGTCCATGACAACAACAATCAATTTACGCGCCTCCCACAGGCTGTCGGTCAGACCTTTTCAAAGCGATAGATCCAGCTGCCGAAGTCGTTGCGGATGGGCCGCAGTGGCAGGCCCGCGTGCATCAGCGCCGCGCCGGAGAACACCATGCCGGACTCGATGTCGCGATAGTGGGCCTCCGGGCAGAGGCCGGTCATGAACACGCGATGGCAGCCCGGATTGGGCAGCACCAGCCGCTGGTAGGCGCAGAGCACCACATCGCGGCCCTCGCCGCCGATGAACTGCCACGCCGCGAAGTTGCCCTCGAAGGGGCTCTCCAGGCGGGTGAACTCGCCCTGCTGCAGGGTGCCGCGCACCGCCTTGACGGTCTCAACCGCCTTGCGGCATTCCTCGATCTCCTCGGGCGTCAGCTTGTTGAGATCCAGCTCGAAGCCGAAGTTGCCGCCCAGGGCCACGTCGGCGCGCATCTTGATGGGCGTGGTGCGGCCGGTCTGGTGGTTCGGGCTGGCGGAGACATGAGCGCCCATGGTGGCCGGCGGATACACGAAGCTGGTACCGTACTGGATGGCGATGCGCTCCACGGGGTCGGTGTCGTCGCTGGTCCAGAACTGGGGCATGTAGTAGAGGAAGCCCGCGTCGAAGCGTCCGCCGCCGCCGGAGCAGCCCTCGAACAGCACCTCGGGGAAGGCGGAGGTGATCTCCTCCAGCACGCGATACAGGCCCAGGATGTAGCGGTGCTGGGTCTCCATCTGCCGGTCCGGCGTCTGATCGCCGGAGAAGTACTCGGTCATGTTGCGGTTCATGTCCCACTTGACGTAGCTGATGGGCGCGCTGCGCAGCACGGCGCACACCGCCTCGATCACGTAGTTCTGAACCTCCTCGCGGCTCAGGTCAAGGATCAGCTGCTGGCGGGCTTCGGTGCGGCTGCGGCCGTCCACATGCAGGCACCAATCGGGATGCGCGCGGTACAGGTCGCTGTCCGGCGAGATCATTTCCGGCTCGAACCACAGGCCGAAGCGCAGGCCCAGCTCGTTCACCTTGCGGGCCACGCCCTCGATGCCATTCGGCAGCTTGCGCTTGTCCACCACCCAGTCGCCCAGGGAGCAGTTGTCGCGATCGCGCTTGCCGAACCAGCCGTCGTCCAGCACGAACAGCTCCACGCCGATCTCCTTCGCGGCCCTGGCGATGTTCAGAATGAGCTCCTCGTTGAAGCCGAAATAAGTGGCCTCCCAGTTGTTGATGAGCACCGGGCGCACCTTGTCGCGCCAGTAGCCCCGGGCCACGCGGGTGCGGATGATCCTGTGGAAGCGATGGGACATGCCGTTCAGGCCGTCGGCGGAATACACCAGAATGGCCTCGGGCGTCTGGAAGGACGCGCCGGGATCCAGCTGCCAGCGGCATACCTCGGGATTCAGGCCGATGGCCATGCGGGTGTTGTAGAAGTTGTTCACCTCGGCGGTGGCCAGGAAGGAGCCGCTGTATACCAGCGCCATGGCCCAGGCGGACCCGGTCTGTTCGGTGGTATCCTTCTTCACCAGCGCGATGAAGGGGTTCTGCTCGTGGCCGGAGGCACCGCGCTGGCTCTCAACGCGGGTGTTGGCCCGGCCAAGGGGCGTGCGGACCACCTGGCGCTCCCGGGCCCAGGCGCCGTTCAGGTTGATGAGCTCGTAGTCGTCGCCGTACAGCGGCACGCTGGCGCTCTGCATGTGGGTGAGGGTGAGGCGCTCGGCGCCGCCGTTGGTGAGGCGCATGGAGCGGGTCAGCGCGTCCAGCTCCTCCAGCACGGAGTATTCCGCCTCAACGGTGAGGCCGGTGAGCTCGTCCTTCAGGGTGATCACCAGGGTGGTGGCCTCGCTGTCGGATTCGGTGTACACGGCGGGCAGGCCCTCCAGCTTCCGCTTGCCGGCGGTGATGGCGTGGCTCACATAGGTGAGCTTGGTCAGGTCGTTGCCCTGGGCGTTGACGGCGCACACGGCGGGGGTGCCGTAGTAGCCCGTGCCCCGGGTGGGCAGCTCCGTGGGGAAGCGATACGCCCCCAGGTCGAAGGACGCCAGCGCCCAATAGCTCTTTTGCAGATAGGCGACGTCGCCGTCGGGCAGGCGGCTGCCCCAGTACAGATTCAAAAGCCCCTGCTCGGGATGGAGCATCAGGCAGTAGCTGAACGTTTTGCCCTGCAGATGAAAGATCTTGCTGGATTCGTCAAAGGAAATTGGCATGTGAATCGCCTCCTCGGTTCTTTTTACCTTATTGTAGCATTTTTCGCGCCGTTTGAAAAGGGCGCGCGAATATTTTTCAGCGCGTTGTCACCCGGCCCGGTTTGTGGTATAATTTCTTTCAACAAAGGCGATTCGGGAAGGGCTGATTGGCATGATTCAGGATATTTTCCCCCACAGGCTGCGCAACGAATTCATTCCAGGCCGGGCGGCTGATCCGGCAGGCTGGCTGTTCGCCTTCCGGGAGGGCGGGCTGCTCTGCCGCATAGAGGGCGGCGCGGTGTGCCTGCCCCGGGTGGAGGAAGCGCTGCCCCTGGCGGACTGCCGGTATCTCTTCGCGCTGGATGGAAGGCCCTGCTTTCTCGACATGGACGGCGGGCAGTCGCTGCCCGAGGGCTACGCGCCGGTTCGGGTTGGCGCGCTGAGAGCCCAGGCCGAGGGGCCCCGGGAGATCATCTTCGCGGCGTGGACGGCGTTTCAGCTGTACAACTGGTATCGCGACAATCGCTTCTGCGGCCGATGCGGCGGCGAGACCAGCCAGGCGGAGGACGAGCGGGCGCTGGTCTGCCCGGCCTGCAAGCGCCGCATTTATCCCCGCATCATCCCGGCGGTGATCGTGGGGGTCATCAACGGCGACGAGATCCTGATGACCAAGTATCGCGGCCGCGACATTCCCTTCTACGCCCTCATCGCTGGGTTTACGGAAATCGGCGAGACCCTGGAGGAAACCGTGGCCCGGGAGGTCATGGAGGAGGCCGGGCTGAAGGTGAAGAACATCCGCTACTACAAGTCACAGCCCTGGGCCGTGGTGGACGACCTGCTGGCCGGGTTCTACTGCGACGTGGACGGCGACGCCACCATCCGCATGGACGCAAAGGAGCTGAAGGAAGCCGTGTGGGTGCGGCGGGAGGACGTGGTGGGTCAGCCCAACGACTTCAGCCTCACTCACGAGATGATGATGACCTTCCGCGCCGGCAAGGAGCCGCGGGCTGTGAGACCTACCGGAGGCGAAGCATGACAGAGAATCAACGAATCTGGGCGCGGTCGCGGGACCGGCTGGTGGCCGCCGTCACCGCGCTGGGCTTTCACGCCGAGCTGGCCGAGCTGATGGCACGGCAGCTCAAGAGCCCCAGGGCCATCGACCGCATGACCTCCTATGTCCGTCAGGCTCACCCCACCAGCGAGGAAATGCTGGTGGACGAGATGCTGGCCATCTGCTCTGAGATCGACGCCTGGCGGGATCGGAAGGCCAGTCTGGACGCCCAGGCCAAGTACAGCGCCATGCTCTATTACGGAACGCTGGGCCAGGATGATGACGACGCCTGAGCGCCGCCGAATTCAGCCCGGCTCATCCATCGCAATTCAACAAAAGACACGCGGAGGGTATCGCCATGAACATCACGCCGATCAGCGACATTCCAGCCTATCAGTGGCAGAAGACGGCCGTCTTTCCGGATTGGAAGGGCTATGTGGACGACACGCTGGCCATGAACAGCATGGTCAGCTTCATCACCTGGCACGGTCAGGGCACGATTTACCTGCGCGTCGGCGAGGGCGTCGAGCGCTTCTTCCTGTTCGTGAACGGCCTGCGGGTGGACACCGGCGGCATCAGGCCCGGCGCGTACGCCGTGGACATGACCTCCGCCGCCCTCAACGGAACCAACACGCTGCAGATCTCCAACATCCTGCCCGCTTCCCTGAACGGCGCGGTGGAGGTGTTCATCCCCTACCCCGTGGTGTTGGAAGGCACGCCGGAGGCGGAGGGCATCCATCCTGCCACGCTGGCGCTCATCGACCAGCTGATCGAGACCGACGCCGCCTACGGCTTCCCCAGCGCCCAGCTGGCCATCGTGCGAAACGGGCGGCTGGTGTATCGAAAGGCCTGGGGCCGGGCCTGTGCCTACACGCCGGAGGGCCGGTTCATCGAGAACGCGCCCCGCGTCACCAACGACACGCTGTATGACCTGGCCTCCGTCACGAAGATGTTCTCGGCGAATTACGCGCTGCAGAAGCTGGCCACCGAGGGCCGAGTGAGCCTGGACGCCCGGGTGGTCGACCTGCTGGGCGAGGGCTTCGTCAGCGAGACCATCTCCATCCCCTACGAGGGCAGCGACGAGGTGGACATGGACACCATGCGCGCCTGGAAGGCGTCGCTCACGGTGCGGGATCTGCTCTGCCATCAGGGCGGATTCCCCGCCGACCCGCAATACCCCAACCTGTGCTTCGACGCGGCCAGGCGGCGCTACGACCCCAACGCCCGCAACGCGCTGTATTCCGGCTGCGACGGCACGGACGCGACCCGGGAGGCCACCTTCCACGCCATCTGCAAAACGCCCCTCATGTACCGCCCCGGCACGAAGACCATCTATTCCGACGTGGACTACATGCTTCTGGGGCTGATCGTGGAGAAGATCGTGGGCAAGCGGCTGGACGAATACCTGAAGGAAACCTTCTTTGAGCCCATGGGGCTTCGCCGCGTCACCTACACGCCCCTGAAGCACGGCTTCGCGCCGGAGGACTGCGCGGCCACGGAGCTGAACGGCAACACCCGCGACGGCTTCCTCAACTGGCCCGGCGTCCGGACGCAGACGGTGCGCGGCCAGGTGCACGACGAGAAGTCCCACTACGCCATGGGCGGCGTGTCCGGCCACGCGGGGCTGTTCGCCTGCGCCACCGATCTGGCGAAGCTGGCCACGGCGATGCTCACCGGCGGCTACGGGCCGAACCGCTTCTTCTCCCGCACCGTGATGGACGCCTTCACGTCTCCCAAGAGCCTGGAGGCGGGCGGCTGGGGCCTGGGCTGGTATCGCGAGGGCGACGACCAGCGCGCCTGGTATTTCGGCACGCAGGCAGGCAGCGGCGTCATCGGGCATCAGGGCTGGACGGGTACCCTGGCCATGATCGACCCGGCGCGGCAGCTGGTGGTCATCTATCTGACCAACAAGATCAACTCCCCCGTGGTGGACGGCCGCGTCAACCCGAACCACTTTGCCGGCAGCTGCTTCACCGCCAGCACGCTGGGCTTTGTGGCGCAGCTCATCTCCCTGGGCCTGGACGGCGCGCCCGACCCTGCCGCGCAGCTTCCCATCCTGCTGGCCGACATGGCGCAGGAGAGCTTCAAGCTGCTGCCCGAGACCTTCGACCCCAACCACCCCAATGCCCGCAACGTCCGTGCCAAGCTGGATCTGCTCAAGCGCTGGGCGGAGGAACGCGGCGACGCCGAGGCCCTCGCCCTGTCGGAGGAGCTGGAGGCCAGATGGCGTCAGCTCTGCGCCAAATGATGAATCCCATACAAAAAGCGGACATCCGAAGCGCGTCGCCTCGGATGTCCGCGTGTTTTTGGCATGTTTTATTTCAGGAAGCCGTTGATGATCTGCTCCTCGGCCTCCGCCTCGGTGAGGCCCATGGTCATCAGCTTCACCAGCTGCTCGCCGGCGATCTTGCCGATGGCCGCCTCGTGAATCAGCTCCGCGCCGGTGTCGTTGGCCTCCAGCTGGGGCACGGCCAGGATGCGGCCCTTGTCCATGATGATGGAGTCGCACTCGGTGTGGCCGTGGCAGGGGGCGTTGCCGGTGACGCAGGCGTCGAATTTCTGATAGGATTGATCCCGCGCCACGGAGCGGGACACCACGTCCGCGCTGGCGCCCTCGCCGTTCAGGCTCACCTTGTACACGCTGATGGCGCTCTGAGTGCCGTGGGTCATGAGGCGCTCCTTCACCACCAGCTTGGCGCCGGCGGCCAGCTCGGCGGTGGTGACGCGCTCGGTGGAATCCACGCCCCGGATCTGGACCATCTCCATCTCCATGG
>CADARO010000081.1 GCA_902790345.1 uncultured Eubacteriales bacterium
AAGAAGGCCGGCGTGACCATGACCCCCGCCGGCGCCACCTGGCCCTATGGGCAGGACCCGGGCGACTCCAACATCCGCATCGCGCCCACCTATCCCTGCCTGGCCGATTTGCAGACAGCCATGGAGATCTTCACCCTGTGCGTGCGCATTTCCAGCTGCAAGAAGCTGATCGCGGACAAACAGGCGTCTTAAAGGAGAGAGATACACATGAGCGAGCAGAACGAGGCCATGAAGACCATCATGGCGTAATTCCAGCGGGAGAAGGACAAGAAGCTGAACGCCTTCCGCCAGCGCAATCAGCACATCAGGCCCGGCCAGCTGCTGTTCACCGGCTCCTCGCTGATGGAGCAGTTCCCCGTGAGCGAGTACTGCGCCACGGCGGGCGTGCCCCTGGTGGCCTACAACCGGGGCATCGGCGGCTATACCACCGACGAGTTCCTTCAGGGCATCGACGCCATGCTGATCGACGTGAAGCCCAGCAAGGTGTTCATCAACATCGGCACCAACGACATCCGGGTCCTGGACAACGGCGAGGACTGGCTGGAGCATTTGATCCGGAACTACCGCCGCATCCTGGAAATCGCCCGGGAAAAGCTGCCCGAAACCGAGATCATCATGCTGGCGTACTACCCGGTGAACCGGAATCACCCTGCGATGCATCAGAACCCCGGCTTCAGCATCCGCACCAACGAGAACGTGGACAAGGCCAACGCGGCGGTGGCGGAGCTGGCGGCGGAATTCGGCTGCCCCTTCATCGACGTGAGCGCCGGCATCCGGGACGCGGAAGGCAACCTGAAGCTGGAGCGCACCGTGGACGGCGTCCACATGGACCCGGAGGCCTACTGGTCGGTGTTCGAGGCGCTGCGGCCCTATCTGGGATAAAACGACTGATACCATGAGACCATAAAGCGCGCGGACGCGGGTTTTTCACCTGCGTCCGCGCGTTGTCTTTATATCACTTTGTCAGTCCTTCCAGCCGCTCGAACGCCTTCATCCATTCCCGGGCGATGAGCTCGTGGCCGGCGTCGGTGGGATGCACGCCATCCCGCAGCCAGTGATCCGGCGGAGCCAGGCGGCAGGCCTCATCCAGCGGCTTCTGCAGGGGCACGAAGGCGCAGCCGTGCTTCTCCGCCACCCGGCGGGCCGCCTGAGCCCGCAGGGGCACCTCGCGGGAGAAGATCTCGAATCGGTCCGGGCGCTCCTCGATGGCCACCGTGGCGCTGCCGGGCAGCACGAAGGGCTCCAGGATGATGAAGCGCAGATTAGGCAGCGCCTCGTGAAGCTCCGTCAGCAGCCAGTCGTAGACCCGCTCGAATTTGGGGGCGGCCACGCCGTTGGGGTTGTCCGAAATGCTGTGCCAAACGTCGTTGACGCCGATGAGCAGGCTCAGGTAATCCGGGGCCAGGTTCACGATGTCCCGTTGCATGCGGGCGTAGATGTCCACCACCCGGTCGCCGCTGACGCCCCGGTTGAGGATGTCGTAGTCGCCGGGATGATCGTAGTTCAGCCGGGCCTTGATGAGCAGCGGGTAGCCGAAGCCCATGATGCCCCAGCCGGTGGGGTTGGTCCGGTCGCGGCCCACGTCGGTGATGGAATCGCCCTGGAAGAGTATTCTTTTCATGATGTCATTTCCTCCTGAATTGTAATGGCGTCAGACCGCCATGATGCGGGTTTCGAGGGGCTTGAGCGACACGGTCACGTCGCCCTTCGGGCAGGCGATGGTGGCCTCCACCGGCTCATCCGCGTTGTTGAGGATCACCAGCGTGTCGTCCGCCGGGAAGAAGGCGCATTCCACCATGGCCTGATCGCTGACGGCGGCCGCCCGGCGATCCACGCCGGTGAGACAGGTGATGAGGTCCATGAGCATGCGGGCGGCGGCGGGGCTGTACTCGAAGCCGCTGAGATACACGCCGCTGCCCTTGCCGAAGGGATGCAGGGTGAGGGCCGGCGCGCCGCCCTTCTCGCAGAGCACCTGCGTGTCCGAGCCGGTGAGGCGAATGCCGGGCGCGGCAGGCAGCGCCGCTTCGCAGATGGGGAAGGGGGCGTCGGCGGTCTCATAGGCCCAGGGCGCGTGGCAGGCGTACTGGCCCTTGTCCTCGTCCACGCCCAGGATGTGGGCCAGGCGGAACAGGGTGTCGCCGCCCTCGGCCGCTGAGGGCTCGCCCGCGCCGATCAGGCTGCCGCCCTCGTACACGAAGCGGGTGATCTCGGCCACCAGCGCGTCGTCTGTCCAGACGTCGCCGCCGCTCCAGGCGTCGCCCATGCGGCCGGCGTTGATGAGCACGTCCACGTCCTTCAGCGCGCCGGATTTCACGTCGTCGAAGCTGATGAACTTCACCTGAACGGGCAGGCCGCTGAGGGCCTCGTTGATGTGGATGAGGATGTTGGCGTCGGTCTCATGGAAGTGGCCGGACAGCGTCCAGGAGCGCAGGGAGCCCCAGGTGTGCAGCACCGCCACGCGCGCGTTCAGCACGGCCGGCGCGCCGTGAGCGTGCAGCTCCTTCAGCTTGCGGAACTCCACGGCCATTTCCTCGATGGCGTCGTTGAAGGCCGGATAGCCCAGGGTGAGGTGCAGGTAGCCGCCCAGGCCGATGCGGTCCACGCACTGGCGGGCCAGCGCCCGGCGCACGTGCAGCCAGTAGGCCAGCGCGTCCCGCTCGGGATGGCCGCCCTCGGAGAAGGTGGGCAGCCCGCCCAGCCCCACGGGGAACAGGTAGGGGTGGAAGCGCAGCTCGTGCACCGGCACGTCCGCCCCCGCGCACAGCCGGCACTCGAAGCCGGAGAACACGCACTTGATGAGCCCGTCGAAGCCGATGGAAGAGAAATACTTGCCGTAGGGCTCCATGCCCACCCAGCTGTCGTCGTAGAACACATAGGCCTGCTTGCCGTAGTGATGGATGATTGCCACCAGCTCCCGGGCCTTGTCGGCCACGAAGCGCTGGATGAAGTCCATCCAGTCCCGCTTGGCGGGGGTGGGTGGCCGGTGGGTGGCCTGCAGCCTGCCCTTGTTGATGAAGTCCTCGGCGGTGAGGGCGTAGCCGTACTCCGCCTCGAAGGCCCGCAAGGCGGCGGGGCTCACGGTGAAGTCATAGCTGGCCCAGTCCACGAAGCGGCTGCGGCGGCGCATGTCGTCGCCGAAGATCCACACGAAGTTGTAGAACAGCGAGGTCAGGCGGATGACGTCGGTCTGCGGATTGGCCTCGCACCAGTTCTTGAGCCAGGTTTTCAGGTATTCCCAGGCCAGGGGGTGGCGGGGATCCAGCTGGCGCAGGTGCTCGCTGGTCCAGTGGTTGGTGGTGTGGTTGTACATGTTGATCTCCTCCCACACCCGCCAGCACAGGAAGGAGGCGGTGTACCGGTGCCACTTTTCGCAGCCGGACACGGTGATTTCGCCGTTTTCATAGCGCCAGGCGGAGGCGGGCACCAGCCTGTCCGCCGTGCGGTCCCACACCTGCCAGTAGGCGATGGACTCCGGGGAATCGTTGATCTCGAACTGCTCGTCGAAATAGCCCTTCAGCAGCGGAATCACGACGGTGTCGCCCTGGGCCAGCGCGGCCTCGGAGATGAGGAAGGACTGCTGCTGGCTGTCCGGATGGGCCTGGGCGAAGGCGTTGTGCTCCCGGATGATGCAGATGGTGGAGTAGATCTTGCGGCCCGCGTTCAGGATCTCGGGCGACAGCTTTGTGCCGTCGCTGTCGCGGATGACGTCGGCGCCCCATTTTTCCGCCAGCTCCAGGGTGAGCTTCTCGTAGCCGGCCTCGCCCGGCAGGGTAAAGCCGCCGTAATGGTATTTGTTTTCCATAAGTGAATCCGCCTCCCGTAATCATTTTTTCACATGGCCTGAGTATAGCAGAAAACCGGCGGCAATTCAAGGCGTGGGAGGCGTCCCGGCGGAGAAAGAATGATGAGATTCTCAAAAAAACGGGGGTGAAAGCCGAAATCTTGCCGTAACGAATTGACAAAACGGGGATAACATGATATTATTGACTGCGTTGAAATTCGCCTTGCGCGAACGCAAAAGAAAGGAGCAAACACTCATGAAAAAGATCGTCGCTTTGATTCTGGCCCTGGTGTTCGTCCTGTCCATGTCGGCCCTGGCCGACGCCGCCACCGGCGCCGACGTGAAGGGCACCGGCGTTGAGTTGACCATTTACACCAACTCCGGTTCCTCCGGCCGCGCGGACTGGCTCAAGGAGCGCGCCGCCCAGGACGGTTATAATCTGACCATCGTCGAGGAAGGCGCCGGCGCGGTTCAGCAGCGCCTGATCAACGAAGGCGAAGCCACGCCCTGCGACGTGGTGTTCGGCCTGAACGCCATCATCTGGAACGACCTGATCGCCCGCGACATCCTGGTGGCCATCGACGCCCCCTCCTGGGCCGACGAAGTCAGCGAGGGCCTGAACGACCCCAACGGCTACTACTACGCCATCGTGAAGCAGGCCATCCTGCTGGCCTATGACTCCAACCAGCTGTCCCCCGAGGAAGCGCCCAAGGATTGGCCCGACCTGTGGGAGAAGGAAGAGTTCTGGACCAAGTATGAGTCCCAGATCAAGCTGACCGGCGGCACCACCCGCAACGTGCTGGCCGGCATCCTGACCCGCTATGTGGATCCCGACGGCGAGCTGGGCATCTCCGAAGAGGGCTGGAACGCCATCGGCGAGTTCTTCGCCCACGGCACCCCCGTTGAGGACGGCGTGGACCTGTACGCTCAGATGGTCAACGAGAACTCCCCCGTGCTGATCGGCCAGATGTGGTCCTCCGGCGCGGATCAGTATGACCAGCAGTATGGCGTGAAGACCGGCTACGCGGTGCCCGAGGTGGGCGTCCCCTACGCGGTTGAGGGCGTCGCCATCGTGAAGACCACCAAGCACTTCGACGAGGCCCAGCGCTTCGTTGAGTGGTTCGGCTCCGCCCAGATCCAGGGCGAGTGGTCCGAGCAGTTCAAGACCATGCCCGCCAACGAGCTGGCCGCCGAGAAGGCGCCCGCCAGCCAGATCGAGATGTGCTCCATCCCCGCGCAGGACATCGACTGGGCGCTGGTCGCGGCCAACATCGATGCCTGGTGCGAGAAGATCATGCTGGAGTACATGCAGTAAGGCGCGGCACAGGCCCGATCATATCGATTGAATGAGAAAGGGGGCAAGGGAAACCTTGCCTCCTTTTCACAAGAAAAAAACGAAAACAACGGATGGAGGCATCGCGCGATGATTCGACTCAACGATATCGAGGTGCGATTCGGCGATTTCACGGCGCTGAGGGACATCAACATTCACGTGGAGGAGGGCCAGTTCTACACGTTCCTGGGCCCCTCCGGCTGCGGCAAGACCACCACGCTGCGCACCATCACCGGCTTCATCGAGCCGGCGAAGGGCACTGTCATCGTCAAGGGCAAGGACATCACCCACGTGCCGGTGGAGCGGCGCAACATCGGCATGGTGTTCCAGAACTACGCGCTGTTCCCCACCATGAGCGTGTATGAGAACATCGCCTTCGGCCTGCGGGTGAAGAAGGTGAACAAGACCGACATCGACCGCCGGGTAAAGGAAATGGCCCAGAAGGTGGACCTGACCGAGCAGCAGCTCATGCGCAAGGTGGCGGAGCTCTCCGGCGGCCAGCAGCAGCGCGTGGCCATCGCCCGCGCCCTGGTGAACAACCCGGAAATCATCTGCCTGGACGAGCCCCTCTCCAACCTGGACGCCAAGCTGCGCGTTCAGCTGCGCGAGGAGCTGAAGGAAATGCAGTCCAGGTTCGGCATCACCACGGTCTACGTCACCCACGATCAGGAGGAGGCGCTGACCCTGTCGGACTGCATCGCCGTGTTCAACAAGGGCTTCATCGAGCAGATCGGCACGCCCAACGAGATCTATTCCCAGTCCAAGACCGAATTCGTTTGCAACTTCATCGGCGACATCAACCGCCTGAAGGAGGACTTCATCCGCCAGATCGCCCAGAAGACCGGCCGTGGCCTGGACCCGGCCAAGGCCACCTATGTGCGCCTGGAGCGCATCCACGTGAATGACGGTGCGCGGCCCAACGCCGCTTCCTTTGAGGCCCGGGTAGCCGGGCGTGAGTACTTCGGGCTGTACATCAAGTATCAGCTGGAGGTGGGCAGCCAGACCCTCAAGTGCATCGTGAAGAACGACGGCGCCAGCTACTTCCAGGTGAACGACAAGGTGACCGTGGCCATTGACCCCGACGACCTGATGGTCTACTGAGGAGGCGCGCACAATGCAGGCGAAACTTCCGCTGAAAGTCAGACTCAAGCGCATGACGCCGAGGCAGATGGCCCTGTTCGGCGTGCTGGCGTGCGTGTTCATCTGGTTCATCATGGCGTGCATGGTGCTGCCCATCCTGAACCTTTTGAAGACCGTGTTCTTTGAGGGTGGCACCCTGTCCCTCGATTCCTTCCAGAAGCTGTTCAAATCCCCCCGGGCCATGAAGGCGCTCACCAACTCCTTCATCCTGGCGCCCACGCTGTCCATCACGGTGGGCTTCGTGGGCATCTCGCTGGTGCTCATCACCGAGTATTTCGACATCAAGGGCTCCGCCATCCTGCGCCTGGGCTACATGACCACCCTGATCTACGGCGGCGTGACCCTGGTGTCCGGCTACAAGTTCATCTACAGCGACAACGGCGTGCTCACCAACCTCATGTCCAGCGTCTTCCCCAACATGGACAAGACCTGGTTCACGGGCTACTGGGCGGTGCTGTTCGTGATGACCTTCTCCTGCACCTCCAACCACATGATCTTCCTGCGCAACGCCATGCGGGCCGTGGACTTCCAGACCGTGGAGGCCGCCCGCAACATGGGCGCCAGCCAGTGGACGATCCTGCGGCGCGTGGTGCTGCCGGTGCTGCTGCCCAGCCTGTTCGCCGTGACCATCCTCACCTTCATCACCGGCCTGTGCGCCATGAGCGCGCCGCTGCTGGTGGGCGGCAAGGAGTTCCAGACCATCAACCCCATGATCCAGCAGTTCGCGGAGATGACCACCACCAGCGCCAAGAGCCTGGCGGCCACCCTGTCGCTGATCCTGGGCCTGGCCACCATGATCCTGCTGGCCATCCTCACCGCCATCGAGCGGCGGGGCCACTACATGTCCGTGTCCAAGGTGAAGACCAAGATCGTGAAGCAGAAGATCAACAACCCCGTGGTGAACGTGCTGGTGCACATTTACGCATGGGCGCTGTTCGTGATCTACGTGATTCCGGTGGTGCTGATCGTGCTGTTCTCCTTCTCCGATTCGGCCCACATCCAGCAGAGGCAGCTTGACTTCTCCACCTTCTCCCTGAGAAATTACGGCGAGCTCCTCTCCAAGACCACGGCCTACAGGCCCTTCCTGGTGTCCATCATCTACTCGGCGCTGGCCGCGGTGATCGTGGGCGCGCTGGTGATCGTGGCCTGCCGCTACATCCAGAAGCGCCGCAATTCCCTCTCGGCCACCGCGCTGGAGTACAGCCTGATGATCCCCTGGCTGCTGCCCTCCACCATGATCGCCCTGAGCCTGCTGCTGGCCTTCAACCAGCCCCGCTGGTACATGTTCAACAAGCCCCTCATCGCCACGCTGCAGCTGCTGCTGATCGGCTATGTGATCATCAAGCTGCCGTTTACCATGCGCATGACCAAGGCGGCCTTCTTCTCGCTGGACAACGCCCTGGAGGACGCCTCCAAGAACCTGGGCGCCAGCGGGCTGTACACCTTCCGCCGAGTCATCTTCCCGGTGCTGCTGCCCACGGTCATGGCCATCGCCGCGCTGAACTTCAACGGCCTGTTGACCGACTACGACCTGTCCGTGTTTCTGCATCATCCGGCCAATCCCACCCTGGGCGTGAAGATCAAGTCGCTGACCGAGGAAATGGGCAACAGCTCGGACGGCGTGGCGCTTACCTTCGTGTACGCCGTGCTGATGATGATCATCTCCGCCATCGTGCTGTATCTGGTCTACGGCCGGGGCGGCAAGGACAACATAAAGGAGTAAGAACATGCCATTCGGACAGAGCCGATATGAAGAGATCAATTCCCTGCTCAACGCGAAATTCGCCGAGAAGAAGACGCTCATCTGCGCCCATCGCGGCAGCTGGCACGGCAACGTGATCCAGAACACCACCCTGGCCTACCGGGCTGCCCTCATGCAGGGGGCGGACATCGTGGAGACCGATACCACAGCCACCCGGGACGGCGAGGTGTTCTCGCTGCACGACGGGGTGGAGTGGCGGCTGTTCGGCACGCCGAGAAGCGGCCTCAAGCTCACCGCCGGCCAGCTGGAATCCCTGCACACGCTGAACGCCCTGGGGGAGCCCAGCGCGCACCCGGTGCAGCGGCTCAGCGAGGTCTTCGGGTTCCTCACCCACGGCGAGCTCATCAACATAGACCGCAGCTGGCGCGCCAAAGGCCTGGTGGTGCCGCTGCTGGACAAGTACCCCCACATGCTCCGGCAGGCCATCCTGAAGGCCCCGCCGGACGCGGCGGAGGTGTACGAGCAGCTGGAAAACCACCCGGTGAAGTACATGTTCATGCCCATCTGCCGCAGCTACAAGGAGCTGGAGCAGGCGCTGTCCTACAGAAATATCAACATCGTGGGCGTGGAGCTCATCGCTGCCACCGACGGAGACGAGCTCTATCAGGACGAGGCCATCCGCTTCGTCCACGACAAGGGCCTGTTCTGCTGGGTCAACGCGCTGACGCTCTCCGGCCACTACACCGAGACCGCCCTTTTCGGCGACCTGGACGACGACAACTCCATCGCGAAGGGCCCGGCTCAGGGCTGGGGCCGGCTGATGGACAAGGGCATCGACGTCATTCAGACCGACTGGCCCGCGCTGGTGCGCGTTTACCGACTGGAAAGACTGGGCGTGTGACGCGAAAAGCGGCCGCCGCGCGAGGGAAAACGCGCGGCGGCCGCGTGTTTTGCTATTGACGGCAAAACCTCAAACACGGTATAATGAAAGCACCGATATTATATACACTGACTGATTTTGCGCGACGGGAGGAAGGAACCCATGGATTACAAACAGCTGGCGGACAAGGTGCTGGGCATGCTCCAGCGGGCGGACGGCAACGACCCGTCCCGGGGACATCTCACCATGAACAACTGGGAATGGCCCACCGGCGTGGCGCTGTACGGCATCTACAAGACCTATCAGCAGAGCGGGGACAAAACCATCCTCGATTACCTCGTGGGCTGGTATGACAACATGCTCTCCCGGGAGACCAAGCCCCATCGCAACGTGAACACCGTGGCGCCCGTGCTCACCCTGGCCTGCCTCTACGACGAGACGAAGGACGAAAAGTACCTGCCGGAGATCGAGAGCTGGATCGACTGGGTGATGAAGGAAATGCCCCGCACCGAGTACGAGGGCCTGCAGCACTGCACCGTGTGGAACAAGCACTATCAGCAGCTGTGGTGCGACACGCTGTTCATGGTGTGCCTGTTTCTGGCCAAGGCCGGCACGGCACTGAACCGCCCGGAGCTCATCGAAGAGGCTGAGTACCAGTTCCTCATCCACATCCGCTATCTGCAAAACAAGGTGAACGGCCTGCTCTATCACGGCTGGACCTTCGACCGCCGGCATAACTTCGCGGACGCCTTCTGGGCCCGGGGCAACGCCTGGTTCACCGCCGCCGCCATCGAGCTGTATGACATCACGAAGCGCGAAAACGCCGCCATGCGCATGATCCGCGCCGCCTGGAAGGATCAGGTGCTGGCGCTGTGGAAATACCAGCGGGTGAACGGCCTTTACACCACCCTCATCGACGTGGAGGAGACCTACTGCGAGACCAGCGCCACCGCCGCCATCGCCTACGGCGTGCTCAAAGGCGTGCGGCTGGGCTGGCTGCCCCAGGAACCCTATCAGGCCATGGGCATGCTCTCCGCCGAAGCTGTCATCGGCCAGATCGACGACACCGGCGCGGTGCAGGGCGTGTCCGGTGGCACCGGCATGGGCCATAACCTGCAGCACTACAAGGACATCATCGTCACCCCCACCGCCTACGGCCAGGGCCTGACCTTCCTCATGCTCACGGAACTGATGATCAGGAACTAATGGGGAATGGGAAATGGGGAATGGGGAATTCCAGTTTGCCGGGAAAACCTCATCCGTCAGCCCTTCGGGCTGCCACCTTCCCCTTTGGGGAAGGTGGCGCGCAGCGCCGGATGAGGTCCCGCGGCCGCAGCCGCGCCTGAGGA
>CADARO010000082.1 GCA_902790345.1 uncultured Eubacteriales bacterium
CGGCGGAAAAAGTCGGCAATGTCCGTGATGGCGGTGGTGTCCATGCCGTCCAGGGAGCCCCTGAGGGAGGCGTACTCCATCACCATGGCCTCCAGCGGCACGTTGCCCGTGCGCTCGCCAATGCCCAGCAGCGAGCAGTTGACGCCGGACGCGCCGTACAGCCACGCGGTGGAGGCGTTGGCCACCGCCTTGTAGAAGTCGTTGTGGCCGTGCCACTCCAGCATCTCGCTGGGCACGTCGGAATAGTGCTGCAGGCCGTAGATGATGCCCGGCACGCTGCGGGGCAGCGCCACCTCGCTGAAGGGCACGCCGTAGCCCATGGTGTCGCAGGCGCGGATCTTCACCGGAATGCCCGCGTCCTCGGACATCTTCATCAGCTCGTTCACGAAGGGCACCACGAAGCCGTAGAAGTCGGCCCGGGTGATATCCTCCAGGTGGCACCGGGGCATGACCCCGGCCTCGAAGGCGTCCGCCACGGTGGCCAGGTAGTAATCCATCACCTGCTTGCGGGACATCTTCATCTTCTTGAAGATGTGGTAGTCGCTGCAGGACACCAGGATGCCCGTCTCCCGGATGCCCATGTCCTTCACCAGCTTGAAGTCCTCCCGGCTGGCCCGGATCCAGGTGGTGATCTCCGGGAAGCGGTAGCCCAGCTCCTGGCACTTCTCAACGGCCTTCCGGTCCTTCTGGCTGTAGACGAAGAACTCCGTCTGCCGGATGACGCCGTAGGGCCCGCCCAGCCGGCTCATGAGCTTGTACAGCTCCACGATCTGTTCCACGGTGTAGGGCTCCACGGACTGCTGCCCGTCGCGGAAGGAGGTGTCGGTGATCCAGATGTCCTCCGGCATGCCCATGGGCACCCGCCGGTGGTTGAACGCCACCCGGGGCACCTCTTCATAGGGGTAGATGTCGCGATACAGATTCGGGTCGGCCACGTCCTGAAGGGAATACTTATAGCTCTTTTGCTCCAGCAGATTGGTTTTTCCTGAAATTTCCAGCACGGCTCACGCCTCCTCGCTGCGATCAAAGCTGAATTTAGGTATCATTGTATACATAAGTACAGTCCGTGTCAATACGTATTTTCCCATTTTTGAATTTTTTACAAAGGCCATCATTCAAAATCGTCCGCCCACGGCGGGACAGAGCGGGCTCATTTGGCATAATTTCAGGCATCTCATTCTTTTTCAGCCGTGAGCAGAAAAAATGCCCGCCGCCCCCTTGACAAACGGCGCGGCGAACGATATAATAAGCCCATGTTAAGCAATGACGCACGGTTTATCCTGGGGTGTGCGCCACGGCTTCTGCTTTTACCCACATCTTCACAAAAGGATTCCGGGTCGGTATGCGGATGTCAGGCCCCCATTGTCAGGGGAAGGCAGCAAGCAGCCGCAGGTCTCCGTCCTGCCTGAGCGGCGGGTGAAAAAGCGGGGTCGAACGGCACTCATGGGATAACTTTTTCGGGGCGCGGAATATCCGCGCTCCCATTTTTTGCGCGAAAAAACCGGCGGCGGGGAGATGGTTCCCCGTCGCCGGTTTCGTTTTATGCTTTTCAGTACACCACGACGGTGGTGCCGGAGGAGCAGTTGTCCCAGATCCACTGGGCGTCGGCCACGGCCAGGCGCACGCAGCCGTGGGAGGCCTTGCGCCCCAGGGCGTTGACCGAGCTGCGGCGCAGGGTGTCGGTGTCCTGCTGGCTGTAGAGCACGGAGTGGAACATGATGTCGTCGTCGATGTACCAGGCATACTGGGCCCAGCAGTCGAACTTCTGGAAGTAATGCCAGCGAGCCCCCCGGCCGGTGTTGGTGAAGGTGCCCTTGGGGGTGGGCGTGCTGTCCAGGCCGGTGGAGCACACGAAGGTCTTGGCCAGGATGGTGTAGTTGTCCATGCGGTCTGCCGCGTAGACGTACACCCGCTGCTCGCTGAGGCTCACCTTGATCTGATAGGGCTTCACGGACTTCACCGCGTCCTCGGAGAACAGGGTGTACTGGGTGCCCTGGTCGGCGATGCCAGTCTCCTCCATGTGGTTGCGCAGCTGGAAGTGGGCCACGGCCCTCTCCGTGCCGCCGCCGAACACGCCGTCCACGCCGCTGGCGGTGAGATAGCCCAGGGTCCGCAGCCGGCGCTGCACGCGCATCACGTCGTCGCCCGAATCGCCCTTGCGCAGGGCGTCGCTGTAGACCGGGATGCCGTCCTCCAGGAAGCGGCGCTGCAGCGCGTCGTCCATGACGCCGGTGGCCTCGAAGCCATAGGCGTCCGCGCCGGACACCTCCTCGGGCAGCACCTCATAGGGGTTGTTTTCCGGATCCGTGGCAGCCAGCTCCTCCGTGGCGGCCGCGCCGTCCACGATTTCCTCCGCCGCCGCGTCGGGGGCGGTGGTGGTCTTGGGCCGCAAGTCGGGATGGTCGATCACGTAGAGGTATTTTTCCAGCGCCATGACGCCCTTCTGGGTGGCGTTGTCATAGGTGCCGCTGGCGGAGCCATTCATGAAGCCCAGCACGATCAGCTGCTTCTGAACCTGCTTCACCACGTCGCCGGAGGACCAGAGCACCAGCTGGTTGTACACTGGCTTCTTGGCGGTCTTGGCCCGATCGGAGAAGATGAGCTTCTGGGTCTCGCGGTCGGCCACGCCGGTCTCCTCCAGCCCGTTGGCCGCCTGGAAGGCCAGAAGCGCCGTCTCGGAATTGACGCCAAACACGCCGTCCGTCGTGTCGCTGAGGTAATTCAGCGCCACCAGCCGCCGCTGAACCCGCAGCGCCGCCGGGCCGCTGTCCCCCATGGTCACGTCGCACAGGTACAGCCGGTCCGCGTCCTCAAAGATGAACTCCTGCAGCGGCAGATCCGCCGTGCCGTCCACTTTGGTCTGGGGCGTGGGCTCGGGAGTGGGCACCGGGGTGGGCGTGGGCGTGGGAGTCGGTTCAGGCGTGGCTGTGGGTTCAGGCGTGGCCGTGGGCTCGCCCCGGGCCGTGATGGGCGCGGGCACGGTGCCCGGCACCGTGGTGGGCGCGGGGGTCTGGGTGGGTTCGGGAGTGGGCACGGCCGTGGGCGCGGGGGTGAGGGAGGCGATCAGCTCGTCGATGCGCTTCTGCGCCACCAGCCGCACATAGGTCTCACATTCCTTCACGGCCTGATAGGTGTTGTTGCCGTAGATGCCGTCGAAGGTGTTCAGGTAGAAGCCCAGCACGTAGAGCCGCCTTTGCAGCGCCGTCACCTGGTTGCCCCTGCTGTCCAGCCGCAGTTCCACCGCTTCCTCGATTTCCTCCACCGCCTTCACGGTTTCGATTTCAACCGTCTCCTCCGGCTCCATCTGCTCGGCGGGAACGGATACCCCCGCCAGCAGCAGCAGCGCCGCCAGCAGGCACAGAGCCACACGTTTTTTCATCGTCATCATATTTTCGCACCATTTTTCCGCGTTTTTGTGGATTGTCTGTCCGCTTAATAAGACGCGCGGCGGGTCGGATTGGTGGCATGAAAAAATATTAATTTCCTGCGTGCATTTTGTGGGGAGAAAGTGATATACAAATCGGCAAAAAAGCGATATAATAAGGGAAATATCTGAATTGACAGCGCCTGCCGGCGCGGGGAGGACGGAAAAACATGAAGAAGATCGGCTTTATCGACTATCGGCTGGACGAGTGGCACGCGAACAACTACCCGGCGTGGATCGCACAGGCCAATGAAAAGCTGGGCACGGATTACCGCGTGGCCTACGGCTGGGCGGAGGAGGCGGAGCCGGCGGGGCTTCTGTCCACGGCGGCCTGGTGCGAAAAGTTCGGGGCCGAGCCCTGCAACACGCTGGAGGAGCTCTGCGAAAAGAGCGACGTGCTGATGATCCTGGCGCCCAGCAACCCGGAAAAGCATCTGCTCTATGCCCAGCGCGCGCTGAAATACGGCAAGCTCACCTACATCGACAAGACCTTCGCCCCGGACGCGGCCACGGCCCGGCGCATTTTCGACCTGAGCCAGGCCCATGGCGCGACGATCTTTTCCACCTCCGCGCTGCGTTACGCGGAGGAGCTGAAGGCCTTCGATCAGGTTCACAGCGCCTTCGTGACGGGCGGCGGCGGATCCCTGGAGGAATACTGCGTGCATCAGATCGAGATGATCGTGTGCCTGATGGGCGTGGGCGCCCGGTCGGTGATGTGCCGGGGCGACCAGGCGCACGCCGTCTGCGAAATCGCCTACGACGGCGGCCGGAGCGCCGCGCTGCTCTACGGCGCCAACATGCCCTACACGCTGGACGTCCAGCGGGCGGCGGGCTGCCCCAGCGATTACATACCGGTGAAGTCCGCGTTTTTCCCCACCCTGCTGGAGCGCATCATCGCCTTCTATGAGAGCGGGGAAGCGCCGGTGCCCATGGCGCAGACCATGGAGTGCATGAAGCTGCGGGAGGCGGTGCTTCGGGCGGCGGCGGAGCCAGGCACCCGGGCGGCGGTGTGATGAGGCGCGCGGGGAAGGCATAGAATGGAATCGAAGGATTCGGGCGGAGGATGAGACACGTTGGATTTGCTGAGTGTGCTGC
This sequence comes from uncultured Eubacteriales bacterium, assembly GCA_902790345.1. GTDB lineage: Bacteria > Bacillota > Clostridia > Christensenellales > Aristaeellaceae > Firm-10. The sequence goes on from CADARO010000082.1 coordinate 4,520, forward strand.
TGATCGCGGTGGGACTGTCCATGGACGCCTTCGCCGTGTCGGTGTGCAAGGGACTGGCCATGCGGCGGATACCCCTGAGAAGCGCCGCCGTGGTGGGCGCGTGGTTCGGCGCGTTTCAGGGGCTCATGCCGCTGACGGGGTATTTTCTGGGCATTCAGTTTGAGCGATACGTGAACGCCATCGCCCCCTGGGTGGCGTTTGTGCTGCTGGCGGTGATTGGCGCGAACATGCTCCGGGAGGCCTTTTCCGGCGAGGAAGAAAAGGAGACCGCCACGCTGCACCCCCGGGAAATGCTCATGCTGGCGGTGGCCACCAGCATCGACGCGTTGGCCGTGGGCATCAGCTACGCCATGGTGCCTGTGAGCGTCATGGCCTCCGCCTCGCAGACGGCGAACACGGTTCTGGCCTGCGCGCTCACGGCGGCCACCACCTGCCTCATCTCCATGGCGGGTGTGTACATCGGCGCGGTGTTCGGCGCGCGCTACAAAAAGCGGGCGGAGATCGCGGGAGGCGTGATCCTGATCCTGATCGGCGCGGAGATCGTGCTGCGCCATTTCGGTGTTCTGTAAAAGCTGAACAAAAATCGGGCGGCAGTCTCGCAGTGAGGCTGCCGCCCGATTGATCTCCGTTCCATCAGGAAACATAGACGAACTCGGTCCAGTAATGGTTGTCGTAGATGTCGCTGAGCATGTAGCAGAAGGCCATTTCGTCGTAGCCCACGTCCTCGTAGGTCACGGCAATCTCGCCGTCAACGGTGATGCCGTCTCCGAAATAGTAGGTGTCCACGTGCTCGCCGTTGTAGTCGAAGTATTCGCACAGCGGCCGGAAGGAGTCGCCGTCGCGCAGGCGGATCAGCCGGCGGGAGGCGGCGCCGCCGCCGGAGGGGAAGCGCACGCCGCGCACGAAGCCGCCCTCGTGCTCGCTGTCCCAGGAGACCACCAGATACGCGTAGCGGCCGTTGAACTCGATGGGCACGCGGCCGGTGTAGCAGTAATAGTCGCCGTCGGTGACGTAGTCCTCGGCGTAGTAAGCCACGGTTTGGCCGTTCAGCGACACCCAGGTGTTGTCGAAGTCCACCTTCAGGTCGCCGTCCTCGTCGAACTGAAACACGTCGTCGCTGCCCAGCTCGATGTAGCCCTCGCCGTCGTCCAGATAGACCTGAATCTGAATGTCCACCACCAGATTCCAGGCCTCCTGGTTGAGGGTCAGCGCGTAGTATTCGTCGTTCTTGAAATTCACCAGCAAGCCCTCGTCGTCCAGCTGATTGGCGATCAGGTAGGCGGACTGCTCGTCCACGAATTCGGCGTCGTACCAGTCGTAGCCGGAGGAGTCGTTCGCGTCCTCCGCCTGTCCGCTCAGCTGGCCCGCCGCCTGCAGGCTGGCAAAGCTGGCGATGAGGGAGAGATAGCTCTCGTCCCAGCCCAGGCGGTTGTAGTTTTTCAGCATGCCGTTCAGCTCGCCCGTCTGCTTGAAGGGGAAGTAGATGGCCATGCCGGAGGAGCCCTCCATGTTTCGGGTGGCGCGGCTGTAGACGATGGCGTCGGTGAGGGATTCGATCAGCGCGGCGGCGCTGTCCGTGCCCACCCGGGCGGCGAAGTCCAGCAGGTCGATCTGATCGTATTCATCCTCGCCGAAGCTGCGCGCGCCGCTCCGGGCCCGGGAGATGGCGGCGAAGCTGCCGTCGTCGATCAGCGAGTCCGCGTCCGCGGCGAAGGCCCACAGGCTGGGCAGGGTGACGTCCTGGAAGCGGTCCAGATCGATCATGGAGAGGGTGAGCGTGTCGTGGGGATCGTTCTCCAGGGATCTTTTCATGAATTCGTCGATGATGTAGCGCCCCAGGGTCTCCGTGTCCATGGCCGGGTCGGCGCTGAGGCGGGAGAGCCAGCTGGTGTAGTACCAGCCGGTGCCCGGCTCCAGCTCCTCGGAGGCGATCAGGTAATCGGCGCAGCCCGCCAGGCTGACGGCGGTCTCGGCGGTGGCCATGAGGCAGGCGTCGAAGCCCACGAAATCGAAGTGGACGCCGGTGCCGTCCAGGGCGTCGCCCAAATCGCTCACGGACATCATGCGCACGCCGGGAAAGCGGTCGTCCACGCCGAAGCCGTAGAGCGCGCCGCCGCCGTGATCCCACATGATGAGGATGTTGCGCTGGGCGGGGAAATTGTCCGCGCAGAAGCCCACGAACTCGGCCAGGGTGGAGGGCTTGGTCATGTCCTTCAGCCCGGCGTCCTTGAGGAACTCCAGCTGGCCATTGCGAACCCGGTAATACTCGTTTGTGTTCGGATTGACCACGCTGTTCTGCCATTCCCTGGCACCGCCTGTGCAGAGGATGACGTTCATGTCGTCGCTCAGGTCGGCGTAGAGGATCTCGTTGATGTCGGCGGTGGCGGAGCCGTCGTTTTCCTCCAGGTCGGAGCCGTCGAAGTAGACCATCACCGTGACGGACGGCCGGGGCACGCTCTGAATGCTCAGCGCCAGCGCCTCCGCCGGCAGGCAGGCCAGCAGCAAAGCCGACAGCAGAACCGCCTGTATCCTTTTCAATAAACTCATCGTAAACCTCCATTTCTGATGAAGCTATTCTAACACAGCCCGTCGTCGCTTTCAAGGCGAAAAGATGACCAGGAGATGAACAAGGATAAAACGTTTATTAAACACAGCCGCCTTCTGTTCATTATGGACTTTCGGGCCGGAGTGTGTTATAGTATAACCATGATACAATCCGACGCGGGAGGATTTCGGGTCAAAACGCCCCTCCCGCTTTTGAAAAACGACCAATGAAAGGAATGTTCCACGCATGAATCTGGCAATTCTCATCGACGCGGAAAATGTGCTGCCCGCTTCCGCCGGCCTCATTTTCAACCACGCGGCCTCTCTCGGCACCGTCGTCCATAAAGAAATATACGGCGCCGCCACGGCCCTGTCCGCCTGGGTGGCCCCGGTGCTCAAATACGCCATCCATCCCAACCTGACCATCAAGGCCGCCAAGGGCAAGAACTCCTCCGACATCGCCCTGGTCATCGGCGCCATGGACGTGCTCCAGGCTGGCGACGTGGACGCGGTGATCATCGCGTCCAGCGACAGCGATTTTTCGGCGCTGTCCATCCGCCTGCGCAACGCCGGCGTGGACGTGATCGGCATGGGCACCGACAAGGCCAACGAGCTCTGGCGCACGGCCTGCACCAGCTTCGTGGTGCTGCAGCCCCAGAAGCCCCAGGCTCAGAAGCCGCAGCCCGCTCCCAAGCCCCAGCCCGCCCCCAAGGCGCAGCCCGTTCAGAGCGCGCCCGCCAAGGCGGAGCCTGCGCCCGCGCCCAGGACCTCCCGGACGGCCAAGGCGGCCAGCCGCAGCCATGAGGAGCGCGCTGAGATCCTGAAGGAGTTCATCATGAAGCAGCTGTCCTCCCGGGGCGGCCGCATCCAGACCGGCGTGCTGTTCCCGCTGCTGAACCGGCTGCCCGAGTATCAGGCGGACAAGAAGGGCTCCGGCAAGAAGCCGCTGAATTATCTGACGAGCACTTTTGGCAATGTGTTCCAGATTGAGGACGGCCCGGACGGCAACAGCTGGGTGAGTCTGCCCACCGCCGCACCGCTGGAGGGCGAGGCGGAAGCCCCCGCCGTCGAGACGGAAGTTCCCGCGATGGAGGAAGAGCCCGCCCCGGCGATGGAGGAAATTAACGAGATCGAGGAGACGCCCGCCGCCGAAGCGGAGCCTGTCGCCGAAGAAGCGCCCGCCGCCGAGGAAGCGCCTCAGCCCGAAGCGGAGGAGCCGCCCGCCGATCCCATGGCGCTGCTCATGGAGGCCGGCCTGACCGAGGAGGTGGCCGCCCAGATCGTGACCATCTTCACTGAGAGCGACAACCAGCGCTCCGCCTACAACAGGCTGCGCACCACCTTCGGCAACAACACCGGCCGCGAGTACTATCAGCTGGTGAAGGAGATCGCGGCCCGGCAGTAACCGCCGGACGCGGAACAGGAGGAGACCGCCATGGAAAAAACGGATGTCATCATCGTGCTGGGGCACCGGCTGCTGCCGGGCAATCTGCCCTCCGAGGACCTGAAGCGGCGCATTGACAAGGCCGTTGAGCTGTGGCGTGAGACCGGCGCACCGGTCATCATGCCCTGCGGCGGCCTGACCCACGAGCGGCAGCGCACCGAGGCCGAGGTCATGCGGGAAATGCTCGTTGAGCGGGGCGTGCCGGAGGACATCATCCAGCTGGAGGACAAATCCCGGGTGACCCTCGAGAACATGCTCAACGCCTACGACCTCATCGGCCCGGACAAGCGCGTGGCCGTGGTCAGCAGCGACTATCACATGGACATGGCCCTGAACGACTGCCGCGCGGTGGGCCTGAACGCCTACGGCGTGGGCGCGGAGACGCCGGACGCCGCCTACCGCGACGCGCTGCGGGAGCGACTGAACAGCTTCGCGGCGAAGCAGAACGAGCTGCGCGCCCAGGGCATGACCAACCGGGACATCATCGACATGATGATGCGGCGGGCTCAGGAGGCCCACGCGAAGGGCGTGAAGCTGGAGGATGAGCTGCAGAAAAAGGACACGGCGGCAAAAGCGTGAATACAGGAAACCCCGTCGATTGGCGTCGGCGGGGTTTCCCTTTGCGAGAAACAAAAAAGGCGCTGATATCGATTTGATACCAGCGTCCTGTGTCAGTGGAGCATAGGAGATTCGAACTCCTGACCCCAACACTGCCAGTGTTGTGCGCTACCAACTGCGCTAATGCCCCGCAACAAGTAGAATTATATCACCGACGCGGTCGGATGTAAAGGGAAAAATGTGTAAAATGGTGTCCTGAAAATTTGCGCAAAAAGCGCGCCTGGGTATGTTGCATAATTACGCATTATATTGTATAATAATGGCATATATTTCGCATATTACCCGCAATTCATGCATAGGAGGACACCGCTATGACGCTCAAGGGCAGAAGCTTTCTCACCCTTATGGACTTTACGCCCGAGGAAATCAGCTATCTTCTCGACCTGGCCGCCTCGCTGAAGGCGAAAAAGAAGGCCCGCGTCCCCCACGACACCCTGCGGGGGCGCAACATCGCCCTGATCTTTGAGAAGACCAGCACCCGCACCCGCTGCAGCTTCGAGGTGGCGGCCTACGACCTGGGCATGGGCGTGACCTATCTGGATCCCACCGGCTCCCAGATCGGCAAGAAGGAATCCATCGCCGACACCGCCCGGGTGCTGGGCCGCATGTACGACGGCATCGAGTATCGCGGCTACGGGCAGGAGATCGTGGAGAGCCTGGCGAAATACGCGGGGGTGCCGGTGTGGAACGGCCTCACAAACGAGTATCATCCCACCCAGGTGCTGGCGGACTTTCTCACCATCCGGGAGCGCTTCGGCCGCCTGAAGGGCATCAATCTGGTCTACATGGGAGACGCCCGCTACAACATGGGCAATTCCCTCATGGTGGGCTGCGCCAAGATGGGCCTGAACTTCACCGCCTGCGCGCCAAAGAAGTACTTCCCCGCCCCCGCCCTCACGGAAGCCTGCCAGTCCGTAGCCAAGGAGACCGGCGCGACCATCCGCTTCCAGGAGGACCCGGCCGCCGCCGTGGCCGGCGCGGACGT
>CADARO010000083.1 GCA_902790345.1 uncultured Eubacteriales bacterium
GTTCCCGTCCGCCTCGAAAGCGGCGCCGCGACGCTCGTAGGTTCGCAACGAAATGATTAATGCAATGGTATATGCCGCAGCCATTTCTTCCAAAACGGCGTTGATGTCTGACAGGTCATAGATTCCCGCGCGAAAGAAGTACTCGATGATGACATCGCGTTGAATGCTATGCGATAACGTGTATCCGGCGCTGAAAAGCAGCTCGGTCACCTCGCTGAGGTTGAGACGCAACGCAAACGCCAGCGCAATGGCCGTATCCTTTGCGGGCTGATACCGGGGATCGGACATCATCTTGGAGAAAAGCCGCCGGTCAAGACAGGCCGCCTTGTACACCTGCGGATCCTTCAAATTCTTCTGTTTGATGTATTCGCAAAGGTGATCGACGAAGGTGGCGTTGACATAGCGATTCAAAGCGTCGTCATCCTCAGCATGGCCAATGGATTCAGACCGCTTCTTCATGGCATTATCAATACTCTGAGGGTTGTATGATGCTCTCAGACTGTATCTGACCATACGGTCCGGCGCTTCGAAGTTCTTCTTCAGATATGCCGATGCCTCTGAGAGATATGTCTGGTTTACTTTCCTCGCAAACAGGTGAAGCATTGTTCTGCCTCCTCGATTGATCTAACCCTGCTTCCTCAGCTGCGCCTGCAGCTCCGTAAACCCCTGCAGCGCGCTCTGCAGGTTCTCGATGATGTCCGCCGCCAGCACGTCCGGGTCGGGCAGGTTGTCCAGATCGGCCAAGGCCTTGTCCTTGATCCAGAAATAGTCCAGGCTGGTCTTGTCGCGCTGGAGGAAAAACTCCACCGGGAATCTGCGCCAGCGGCCGTCTGGGTTCGCCTCGGACCATGTCTCCGTGCGGGCATGGCGGTTTTGCGGGTTATAGCAGCGCACGAAGTCGTCCAGATCGCTGTCCTTGAGAGGATTCTGCTTCAGCGTGAAGTGGATGTTGGTGCGGAAGTCGTACACCCAGATTTCCTTTGTCTGCCGGTCCGGGCTGGCGGGGCGGTTGTCGAAGAACAGCACATTCGCCTTGACGCCGGGCTTGTAGAAGATGCCTGTGGGCAGGCGGAGGATGGTGTGCAGGTCGCAGGTCTCGATGAGCTTGCGGCGCACGGTCTCGCCCGCGCCGCCCTCGAAGAGCACGTTGTCCGGCAGCACCACGGCGGCCTTGCCGTCCGCCTTGAGCAGGGTGTGGATATGCTGCAGGAAGTTCAGCTGTTTGTTGGAGCCGGTGGTCCAGAAGTCCTGCCGGTTATAGACTAGGTCTTCCTCCTCCTGCTCACCCTCCTCGTTGGTGAAGGTGAGGGCGGATTTCTTGCCGAAGGGCGGGTTGGTGGCCACGTAGTCCACGCGGTAGCCGGGGTCGCTGAGCAGCGCGTCCGCGCGGGTCACCGGCACGCTGCCGTAGATGTCGCCGATGTTATGCAGATAGAGGTTCATCAGGCAGAGCTTATAGGTGGTGCGCACCAGCTCGGTGCCGAAGAAGGTGCTGTTCTTGATGAACTGCTTCTGCTCGCGGGTGAGGGCGGGGAAGTTGGCCGGGTCGGTGAGGAATTCCTGCACGGCCAGGAAGAAGCCGCCGCTGCCGCAGCAGGGATCGGCCACCGTCTTGCCGGGCTCGGGGCGCAGGCATATCACCATGGCGCGGATGAGCGGCCGGGGCGTGAAATACTGCCCGGCGCCGCTCTTGATGTCCTCCGCGTTCTTCTGCAGCAGGCCCTCGTAGATCTCGCCCTTCACGTCGGCGGACATGGAGACCCACTTCTCCCGGTCGATCATCTGCACCACGCGGTAGAGGATGGCGGCGTTGCTGATCTTGTTCGTGGCCTGCATGAAGATTTCGCCCAGCAGGCCGCCCTGCCGGCCGAGTTCCTCCAGGATGGCCTTGTATTTGTCCTCCAGCGCCGCGCCGGAGAGGTCGCGCAAGTCCGCCCAGGTGTAGCCGGCGGGGATGCCGCTGGCGCGGTTATAGGGCGGCTGGCTGTATTCGTCGCTCATCTTGAGGAAGATCATGTAGGTGAGCTGTTCGAGGTAGTCCTGATAGGACACGCCGTCGTCGCGGAGGGGGTTGCACATGCCCCAGATTTTGGAGATGATGGAAGGGGATTGGTCAGTCATTTGTATTGTCCTTTCGTTTCAAGGTAAACTCTTTTAACGAAATCTCATTGTAAAATGGTATTAATATAACGACTATAAATCCACCATAAGTTATCAATCGCTGTAATGTAAGCTCATAAATCTTAAAAGCATCCAACAACACTATGCCTATGATCAAAACTGGTAGTAAAATCCAGCATACCGGTTTGATCCTATCTATCCTTTTCTGCTTTTTTTCACGCCGCTGCCTTCTTATTTTGCCTTCTATGCCGTCTTGAAGTGTTTTGTAAGATAAAGGTTTTGTTATTTGATTCTCTTGCAAAATTGCAGGGTAGTTAATTGGCTCATTGTTATAAATAATATTTGTTACATCATATAATTCGAAAAAAGGTTCTGTATCTTTCCCGATCGCAAGATAGCATTTGACATGGAGTTCAAGCGATAATGCTAAGTTTCGTAGATTATTGATGCCAAACAGGACAGAATCCCTATTAGTCGTCGTTTTAACCTCATATAATGCGAGTGGGGTAACTAAGTCACGCGCTAAAACAGCCAAATCAACAGCCAGACGACGAGTTCCCCATTCAACAGAAATAGACTCATTTGGATAGCCATTCTGTTTCAAGTATGCACAAATTGCTTCAGTAGTGTTTCTAATCTTTTCTGCTATTAGCATATTAAACTCCCCATTTCTTGTTTTAGAATTGCTTGTCGAATCGCTTTCGATCTGTTTATTATCATATCAATTGTTTGTTCAATGCTATCACATTCTGACAGCCTCGCTTCAATTTCAGAAACCAAATTATCCTGTGTTTCCCTATTAACATTAGGAACCTCTATCTTCACAAGGGACTGACCTGTTAAGTGCTTTATACCTGTCCCGGTGAAAAGGGCTTTTAGCTGTCCGGTTTGTGCAGCAAACCACAGGTAGTACATATAGAATTTTGGATTTGAACCATCGGTAAAACGAACACGATGAAGGGCTTTCTGGTAAAAAATGGTTTCATCATTTTCCCATACAGCACATCTCCCTGGCTCTCCACCTTCACATATTACAAGATCGTTTCTTGCAATTGAATACTTTTCTTCTTCATTGTCTTCAATTTTCATCTCAAGCAGATCGCTTAGATCAAAACAAAACCATCTTACGTTTATATTCCGAAGGTAACGACGAGGCATTCCACTATTCTTTTCTTTGTCAAGCATTTTGCCTAATCGGGATATTGAAATTGTTCCTAAAGGAACACGGGATTCTATCTTCCCAAACGCCTCCCTCAGCACCGCCTGTCTGTACACCCCCAACTGCTCCTTCACCTTCCGCAGCGTCGCCACGCTGGCGTCGAGCTGGGAAAAGAGTTCTTCGATGCGGGAAACGATACGGCGCTGTTCGTCAAGTGAAGGAATCTCAATTTCAAGATTTTTCACTATATCCTGCGTTATTGCCTTGAAGGTTGTTCCGGTCCCTTTGGCTTGTAATTGTCCTTCAAAATACTTGAAATAGAGGAGAAGGTATTTTGTCAACAGGTTTTCACTGGGCCTTATCGCAGTCAGGCCACGGCCAATACATACCCTGCACGGCGCTAGATTCGTAGGGCCAACAGGCGCACGAACAGAGAGAAGAATGTCATCCTTCTCGGCTATTTTTGTAGGTTGACTGCAATACACCCGTATTGTAGGATATAGATCACCAAAGTCTGCTTTTCCCTGAAAAAAGGGGAGACCTTCTCCATTTGTATTGTAGTATTTTGATTCCGGAGATTGACCGACGATGATTGTGCAACAGTCTTTTAGTTTCAAAAAGTTCATCCTCTATTCCTTTAGCTTCTCGTTTGGTACAAGCATCATCCCAGCAATCACTTGAGGTGGCGTAGTCACAAAATCCATAGAAGCATAATCTATGGAATGGTCATAGTATTCTTGCAGATCATGGCAATCGATAAGCCAGACATTTTCTTTTGAAGCACAGGCTAATACAAAATCAAGTTTTGGGCTATTTCTAAGCACATCAAGAAACTCTTTGCAAAACGCGAGACAAACAGGCTCTAGTTCTACATTGTTCCCCTCACGCCTTAAAACGATTGATCCAATAGGAGAAGTATCTTCAATAAGAAATGCTGTTCTCACTTGTTTATTGTCTGTGATTGCTCCCAATCTTTTTAGATTGGTTATATAATTGTCTATTTGATTATAATGTTCATTAAATGAGCGAACCACATTTCTTATATAATCTTGATAAGATGGCTTCCCATTAATGACATCATGGATAATTACACCTTCTTCTGTTGCTTCAATAGAATCTTCTTTGCGTTGTATTCTAGCTAATTCACGCCTATGAGCACTTCCTTTGCTCGTTGCTCTATAACAATCAAATGCAAAATGCTCAATTATAAGGACAGTTTGGCCATCATCAACAAAGAAGTCCGGGGCATCCCCAACCTTTATTCTATCTGGATAAACCATATCTACAAATGCATGAATTCTTTCTTCCAAACCCATATAATGTACTTTGCAACCATTCATATATTTTAGGATTGCTGAAATTTCACTTTTCATTTTCAACTACCCCACCAAAACCTCATTCATCTCCGCCAGCACCGCCTCATACGCGCCGCCGAACACCTCGTAAAACCGCCCCAGCCCGCCCTTATGATCGAAGGGGCTCAGCTCCAGATCCTCCGCCGTCACGCTCAGCGACGCCGCGATGTGATCCTTGATCTGCCGCAGCCAGTCCATCTGCTCCTCGGTGAAATGCACCGCGCCGGCGTTGCGGCGGAACACCCACTGCTGGAAGTTGTAGTCCACCCGCTCGGCAAACGGAACCAGCTGATCGGCCAGCCCCATTTCAAACCGGATGATGGATACCAGGTCGGCCAGCCGCGCCGTCACGCCGCGACGCACCGCCTCCGGCTTCTTGATGGCGTAGCAGTCCCACAGCCGCTCCACCGTCACGCCCCTGGCGCGCAGCTTGTCGTACAGCGCCTTCAGCCCCTCGATGGCCATGGGCCGATCCCGGTAGGTCTGGCTGTAGATGATGCGCAGGGCGATGATCTCATCCTTGTTCTCCTCGATGAACGCCCGGAAAGTGCTCAGCACGCGATCCGCGCTGGCCTCCTGGGTGGCGTCCCAGTCCGCGTAGAGCACGCGGTCGAGATTCACGTCGTCGATGATCTGCTCATGCGTGCGGCGCACGTTTTCGATGTAGTCGCGCACCTCCGGCGATCGGAACGGACGCACAGCCTCTTCGATCAGCGCCGCCTGCGCGGCCTCCATGGCGGCCTCGTCCGGCTGCGCGTCGCCAGTGTCCCGCCGGGCGCGCAGGGCGATCACATCCTCGTCGAAGGCGTTCAGCAGGTCGCCCGCCAGCGTGCCGATGGGCGTGCCCACGTTTTCGGTGAAAGCGGTGCGCTCGTCGTCCTTCAGCCGGCTGTTCAGACGAATCAGGCGGTTCGCCAGGGAAGTCAGCGTGTCCTCGTCCTTCGCGCCGAAGGTCACGCTCTTCATCAGGTCATCCAGGGACACAGTGGGCTTTCGCTCCAGCGGCCGCGTGTCGGTTTTCAGCGATTTGGTCACGCCCACCGCGTCCACGATCACGAAGTGATCCTTGCCCTCCCGGGCGTCGCCGGACACAAGCAGCAGGTCGTCCGTTTTGATGGTGCGGGTGCCGCGGCCCTTCATCTGCTCGAAGCAGTTGCGGCTGCGCACGTCGCGCATGAAGATCAGACACTCCAGGGGCTTGATGTCTATGCCCGTGGCGATCATGTCCACCGTGACGGCAATGCGGGGATAGTAGGAGTTGCGGAAAGCGCCCAGCACGGTTCCGGGATTCTCCGCCTTGTGTGTAATCTTCTGGCAGAACAGGTTGCCCTCGCCGAATTCCTCCCGCACGGTCTTCACGATGTCGTCCGCGTGGCTGTCTGTCTTGGCGAAGATCAGCGTCTTGGGCACGACGGTGCGATGCGGAAACAGCCTGGTGAACAGGTTCTCCCGGAAGGTGCGAATCACCGTTCGGATCTGGCTGGGGTTGACGATGGCCCGGTCCAGGTCGGTTGGCTTGTAGTCGATGTCCTCGTCCAGCTGTTTCCAGCGTTTCTCCCGGGAGAGGCGGCTGCGCACCTCGATCTGTTGCTTCATGATGTGCGCGCCGTTCTTCGTGATGTCCGTGTCAATGAGGAACACGTCCTCGCCCACGTTCACGCCGTCGATGATGGCTTGTTCGCGGGAATACTCGCTGGCCACGTTCTGGTGGAAGAAGGCGAAGGTGCGGTTGTCCGGCGTGGCGGTCAGGCCTATGACAAAGGCGTCGAAGTAGTCGAAGATCTGGCTCCACACGTTGTAGATGGAGCGGTGGCACTCGTCCACGATGATGCAGTCGAAGAACTCCGGCGGGTATTTGGCGTTGTACACCACCGGCAGCGGCTCCCGGCGATCGGCCTGCGTCTCGTCGCGCAGGGTCTCTTCGTCTTCCTCGTCCCGCTCGTTCAGCTCCTCGCCCTTTAGGATGGAGTACATCCGCTGGATGGTGCTGATGCACACCTGCGCGTCGCGGGGCATGGCGGCGCTCTTCATTCGCTGCACGCCGTATATTTCTGCGAAGGAGCGGGCGTCGTCGTTTGGTTTATACTTGAGGAATTCCTCCTCAGCCTGCCTGCCCAGGTTCACGGTGTCCACCAGGAAGAGGATGCGTTGCATACCGCCGAATTTGAGCAGGCGGTAGGCCTCCGTGATGGCGGTGAACGTCTTGCCCGCGCCAGTGGCCATCTGTACCAGCACCCTCGGGCGATTTTCGGCAAAGGATTTGTCCAGGTTTTGAATCGCCGTGATCTGGCACTGGCGAAAGCCCGTCGTGTCGAATGGAGGAAAGTGCTTCATCCGGTTGCGGATGGTGTCGTCACGACGCAGCAGCGCAGCCAGCGTGTCCGGCTGGAAGAAGCTGAACACGCGGCGGGCGCAGTATTTCTCGTCGTCGTAGTCCGTAAAATGAATGGCACGGCTCGTCGCCTCATAGGCGAAGCGGATGCGATAATCCCTCTGAATGTGATGCAGGCGGCTGTTTGCGTATCGCGCGGACTGCGCCTCCACGCTGGTGAGGCTTTCGCCCATTTCCTCGCGTTTGGCCTCGATCACGCCCACCGGCTCGCCGTTCACAAACAGGGCGTAATCCACCGGGCCAGTGCTCGTGGAAAATTCGCGTATGGCAACGCCCGGCCCGACCGTTGGATCGGCCTGGTCCATGTTTTGAATCAGCCACCTGGCTTCCGCCAGCTTTCTATCAATCGCGCGGCGTGCCTGTTCTTCCGGCGTCATGCTCTGCCTCCTGCGAGTTTGTCCGGCGTAGTGCGTCCATTTCTCTTCTTCTATTATAGCAGAACAACGGACATCCTGCAATCGTAATTAGGCTGTGAATGGCTTTTACCATGATTTCATCATGCTGTGAGCGCAGCGAACCAACTGCGGGCACGGGGAGCGGAATCCCCATCAAGTGGGCATGGCGACGAATTGCCGATGGCAATTGGGCTGCCAATGCGTAACTTGCTTTTGTCTTTTCGCCCTCGAATCGATTCGTTCTAACTTGAGTAGCCTTTTATCTGGAGAGCGTTCGGTGTTTATTCCAATGTACACTCTATGTACAATCAATGTACACCCGATGTACATTGATCGACCTAAAATGGCCATAATGTACATTGATTGTTCACCCAATGTACATTCAGTGAACAACGAGAACACCCCTTGTCCCCACTGGGATCAGAATTTGTCCCAACTGGGACTCCTTATGGGACTATATTATCCCAGAATTGGTCCCAATCGTGTCCCAGCGGGGATAGATCGAGCTAGATTCCTGCCATACCGTTGCTAGCCATCACATTCCGGTAAAATGAATAAGCAGCGGAGCTATTCATTTTTTGGTTCGAGCAAGTTACGCATTGTATCACACATCGCCGCCGGCGATCTGTTTCCAATGCCTTGATGGGGTTCGCACCCCATACACGTGTTTGTTTGGTTCGCTCCGCTCACAGCATGACATAGCTGTCATGAAATACCTCAAAAAAGTTTTGTTACTATGGTTGACAAAGTATCAATTAGCGGTTAAAATAATCAAAAATCAAATAATGTTGCTCGTTTCCCTATACGGGTGTAATTCCCGTTCTCTCCTTCATTGCATTGTCCTACCTACCAGTGCTTCGCTTTTTTTGTGAGGCTATTGTTTCAGAATGCCTTGTCAAAACAGTTCCTAAACACTGGAGGGGATTTATTATGATAGTTGCCATTTTCTTCGTCGTTCTTTCGCTCCATGCGGAGAGAGAATAGATCATAGGGATAAAATAGCGGGGCATATCGAAAGACGACAAATCGACATGACGCACTTATATTGTTATATGAGTGCGTCATTTAAATGTATATGGAAAAGGTGTCTTGGCATTGCCCAAGGCACCTTTCGATTTGGTTGGTCTGTAACTGGTTCCTCATATATTCCATTTATCAATGCAATATATCTTCCATCACGATCTCATCCGCCTGCTCCCGCACGGCGTTCATCCGCTGATCCACACACCCTGCCACATTCTTTCCTTCATTTTCATATGGCTTTCCTCCCGACTGTCACACGACGACTTCTCCTCACTCTGCGATCAAATGATAGTTGACGCCCGCAAATTCGCCCTTTATATCAAAGCAGATGCCGCCGTCCACCGGCTCGCCGTCCACCTCGCCAAGCTCTTGGCCGATGGGATCGAGGGCAATCAACTTCGCATTCCCCGCTTTCACCAGCAGGCTGCCCTCCAGCGTTTCAACGTACAGCTTGCCGTCCATGCGCACCATAGTGAAGGCGAAGCCGGGCATGACCTCCGGGCCGGGATTGAAGCTCTGCCGGTCGGTGCCGGTTTTTCCCAGAGCGGTGAGCAGGTATTCATTCTTCTTTTCCAGCGGCAGCAAAGCCAGGGTAATGCGCTCGTTTTCCGCCCGCACACTGACCTTGTCGGAGAGCTGGATCTCTTCCTCTGGCGCGCCACTGAAATAGTCAAAGCCGGGCGCATGGACACTGAACCGGGCGTTGGCGGGGTCGAAGACGATTTCTTTGGTCTCGGAGATCAGCTTGCCGCCCACATAACCGACGCCCTCGTCCCAGACGCCCCACCGCTTCATGGCGCCGTCCAGCAGGGATGCAAACTCGCAGTAATTCCCCATGTGGGCGATTTCGGCGATGTTGTCAAACACCAAGGCCGCATCGCTGAAATGCACACCGGGCCGGATTTCCATGCTGCCCCTGGCTGCGTTTGCCAGACGGTCGGCATCCAATTCCCGCCTGAAAGCGTCCCGATAGGGCGACCAGGCGTAATAGACGCCGTGCTTCGCACGGCCCAGATCTCCGTCGTTCAGGAAGCCCGCGTTCACCGCCGCGTCGGCCTGGCCCTGATAGGTTTCGCCCTCCTCCAGAAACACATTGCGCATCCCCGTCACATAAGGCAGGAAGCACAGGGGCATGGCGTGGAAGTTGGGCAGCGTCGTTAAGTCATTTTGCGTATACACCACGTTCACATGATGCCTGGCCGGAGAAACAAGTCCTTTCAGAAACACGCTGGCCAGAAAACCCCATTGGCAGATCACCGCCGGATCGTTGTAGACATCGAAGATATTGCGGATTTCGTCGGCGGGCTGATCGTCGGGGTTTTCGGAAGTGTGGAAGTTATAAAGAATCAGGCCATCCCAATCGTTCAGGCAGGCGTAAGCCACGGTATGCATAAAGGCGGTGGAATGGAAAGGATGCTCCCCATATTCGTTCCATTCGCTGAGTATGAAGGGCTTGCCGTTCACAATGGCCACGGAGGCCAGGGTCAGCAGGGTGTGACCCATGGCCCCGATGCCCTGCTGCATGGTCAGCGGATTGGCGGACACGTATTCCGTGGGCCCAGCCACCATGTAGGTGTCGTTCTGCACCGGCAGGATGGGATGGTTGAAATAACAGTTGTTCTCGACCACATCGCCGCCCGCGTGGCCGTAGGCTTGAAGTCTTCATAGAAAGCGCGGTTCTGCCGGATGCCGAATGTCATCCAGTCGGCGTAACGGGCGGGGCCTTCCGCCGCATCCCATTGTCCCATGGGTTCGCCCACAGACTGATAGAAGCCGCCCTCGATGCCGCGCACGTTGCCCCGGGCCGGGTCTTCATCCTCGCCCAGTGCGCAGGAACCGGCAAAGGTCCATGCTTCTTTCAATCGTTCGCGGGTGATGTATTTTTGCAGCAGGAAATCTCCGAAGCGGCGGGAAACTTCCTCCTTATAAGGCTTCATGTTTTCCCCCGCGTCGCCGTCCGCGTTGCCCTTGATGG
>CADARO010000084.1 GCA_902790345.1 uncultured Eubacteriales bacterium
CCGCGGCACGCCCCGCATCGCCAACCGGCTGATCCGCCGGGTGCGGGACTTCGCCCAGGTGAAGGGCGACGGCAGGATCGACGTGAACATCGCCCGGGAGGCGCTGAACATGCTGGAGGTGGACGAGCTGGGCCTGGATCGCACCGACCGGGACATGCTGGAGACCATGATCCGCAAGTTCGGCGGCGGCCCGGTGGGCCTGGACACGCTGGCGGCCATCACCGGCGAGGACGCGGCCACCATCGAGGACGTGTATGAGCCGTATCTTCTGCAGCTGGGCTTCATCATGCGCACGCCCCGGGGCCGCGTGGCCACCCCCTCGGCCTACGAGCACCTGGGCCACGCCGCGCCGCTGCCGCCCGTGGACGCGCCGCAGCAGACGAAACTGGATATATAATTGAAAATGAGGGGCGGCGGCGCTGTCTCTCATTGTTGGCGTTATCTGGCGAGCTTCAGGAGCATGTAGAGCGTCAGGTGGGCGGGGTAGACCGCGTAGAAGAACCACTTCACGTTCCGGCCGCGCCGGCCGTTGTAGAGGGCCAGCAGCGCCATCGGCACACACGAGGCGACCAGATAGATCAGCGCGTTGACGGTGATGTTCTGGCCCCACGAGGTGTAGTAGCCCAGGTAGATCAGCGCGTTCACCCCCGCCATGGCGGCGAAGCGGGCCGCCTTGGTTCGGGGAAAGTAGGCGGCGTAGATCATGAGCGGGCCGAACACGAAGTAGTCCGTCTGGAACAGCTCCGCGACGATGGCACAGGCCGCGGCGGGCAGACAGGCGATCGGCCATTCCTTGCCCTTCCCGCGCAGAAGGTCGTACAGGGTAATGCCCAGCGCGCCCAGGGCCAGCGTGAAGAACACGTTCATGTGGGAGAAGGGCGTGAAGGCCGCGTACCAGGGCTGCCTCAGGACGTTCGAGGCGATGTCGAAGGGCAATTCGGAGATCACGCCGAAGGCCAGCAGGCGGAGGATGTATTTTTTCCGGCTGCGGGTGTGCCGGCAGCCCTCCGCGATGAAGTAGGCGTAGATGGGGAAGGCCAGCCGGCCCAGCGGCTCGATGATCTGAACGATCCGGTAACTGGACCCGAGCGACAGGCCGAACCAGTCCATCAGCTGCCTTTGGCCAAACAGGCCGGCCTTAAACAGGTGATCCAGCAGCATGGACACCACGGCGATGATTTTCAGCGCGAAGGCGGTCATGACTTTACCCTCCCGTGATGTTGATGAGTCAATTATACCGCTCCGCCTTCCCCGCGTCAACCGTGGTCCCGCCGCGCATAGCAGAATTGACCGCTGATTCCGACCCCTCAGTCAGCTTCGCTGCCAGCTCCCCTTTCAGGGGAGCCGAGTAAGCCGGAGCATAGCGAAGGCCTCGCCTCCCCTGAAAGGGGAGGTGCCCCGCAGGGGCGGAAGGGTCGGCCCCGCCGCGCATAGTAGAATTGACCGCTGATTCCGACCCCTCAGTCAGCTTCGCTGCCAGCTCCCCTTTCAGGGGAGCCGAGGTATAAGCGCTTTGTATGCGTTTCTTTTGAAAAGAACAGCTGTACAATAGAAACGACTCGTCTCCCCCTCTCAGGGGAGGTGGCCACGCAGCAGCCGGAAGGGTCGTAACCCTGAGAGCAAACTGGAATTCCCCATTCCCCATTCCCAATTCCCCATTTATCCCGGAGGTGCCCATGAACCTGAGCCAATACATCGAGTCGCTGAAGCACGATCCGTCCTTCATGAATAACGTGGCCTGCTGGCACGAGATTCCCGCCCGGGAGGCGAAATACATGCCCTTCCCCGAGGCGCTGGATAAGCGCATCGTGGAGGTCATGAACCGGCGGGGCATCCGCTCACTCTACAGCCATCAGCATCAGGCGGTGTCCGCCGCGCTGGCGGGGGAGGACATCGTGGTGGTGACGCCCACCGCCTCGGGCAAGACCCTGTGCTACAACCTGCCCGTGCTGGACGCCATCCTGAAGAACCCGGACGCCCGGGCGCTGTATCTGTTTCCCACCAAAGCGCTGTCGGCGGATCAGGCGGCGGAGCTGTACGAGCTGGTGACGCTGTTGGGCGAGGACATCAAGTGCTACACCTACGACGGCGACACCGCCGCCCCCGCCCGCGCCGCCATCCGGCAGGCGGGCCACGTGGTGGTGACCAACCCGGACATGCTGCACTCGGGCATCCTGCCGCACCACACCAAGTGGGTGAAGCTGTTCGAGAACCTCAAGTACATCGTGATCGACGAGATCCACGCCTACCGGGGCGTGTTCGGCGGCAACCTGGCCAACGTCATCCGGCGGCTCAAGCGCATCTGCGCGTTTTACGGGGCGAAGCCTCAGTTCATCTGCTGCTCGGCCACCATCAGGAACCCCGCCGAGCTGGCCGCCACCATGATCGGCGCGCCGGTGAAGCTGATCGACGACAACGGCGCCCCCGCCGGCAAGCGGCACGTGGTGTTCTACAACCCGCCGGTGGTGAACAAGCAGCTGGGCATCCGCAAGGGCATGATCGGCGAGACCAGCCGCATCGCCCAGGGCTTCCTGAAAAACGGCATCCAGTCCATCATCTTCTCCCGCTCCCGGGTGACGGTGGAGGTGCTGGTGCGCCAGCTCAAGGATCTGGTGCGTGACCCGCTGGGCAACGCCGGCCAGGTGCGGGGCTATCGGGGCGGCTATCTGCCCACCCAGCGCCGGGAAATCGAGCGGCAGCTGCGGGCCGGGCAGATCAACGCCGTGGTGTCCACCAACGCGCTGGAGCTGGGCATCGACATCGGCCAGCTGGACGTGTGCATCATCTGCGGGTATCCGGGCACCATCGCCAGCACCTGGCAGCAGGCGGGCCGCGCCGGGCGGCGGGGGAACGAGTCGCTGCTGATCCTGGTGGGCTCCTCCGACCCGCTGGACCAGTACATGATGACCCATCCGGACTACTTCTTCGGCCAGTCCCCCGAATCGGCGCTGGTGAATCCGGACAATTTGTACATCCTGCTGAACCACTTCAAGTGCGCCGCCTACGAGCTGCCCTTCGAGGACGGCGACACCTTCGGCAACATCGAAGGCACCCAGGAGCTTTTGGACTACCTGGTGGAGCAGAACATGCTCATGCACGTGGGCAGCCGCTATCACTGGATGGCGGAGGAATTCCCCCAGGCGGGCATCTCGCTGCGCTCGGCGGCGGATCAGAACTTCGTCATCATCGACATATCGAATCCGGCGCACCGCCGGGTGATCGGCGAGATGGACCGCTTCACCGTGCCCATGCTGCTGCACCAGTACGCCATCTACCTGCACGAGGGCCAGCAGTATCAGGTGGAGGAGCTGGACTTCGACGACAAGAAGGCCTACGTGCGGGCCGTGGACGTGGACTACTACACCGACGCGGACCTGTCCACCAGCATGAAGGTGCTGGACGTGTTCGACGAGCATCCCTCCGGCCCCCTGACCCGCTATCGCGGCGAGGTGCTGGTGTCCTCCATCGTGAAGCTGTTCAAGAAGATGAAGCTGGACACCCGGGAGAACCTGGGCTGGGGGCCGGTCCAGCTGCCGGAGCTGGAGATGCAGACCACCGCCTGCTGGTGGACCCTGCCGGAGGACATCGAGCAGGCCTACGAGAAGGATGCCCTGCAGGACGCCATGGTGGGCCTGTGCCATCTGATGCGCGCCATCGCGCCGCTGCACCTGATGTGCTCCTCGGCGGACATCGCCGTGGTGTATCACGTGCGGGACCCCTTCACCCAGCGGCCCACGCTGTACTTCTACGACTGCGTGCAGGGCGGCATCGGCCTGAGCGACCACGTGTTCGAGAGCGACCTGACACTGTTCCGCGAGGCCCTGGCCCGCTTGACGGAATGCCCCTGCGAAAGCGGCTGCCCCAGCTGCGTGGGTGCGTCCGTCGGCCCGGGGGCGAAGAAGACGCTGGAGGAGCTGCTGGGGAAGATACTGGAAGCGAAAACGGAAGAGAAGGCTGCGGAATAGCTCTTGACAGATCATTACGGAGTAATTATAATATAATTATGGAAGCACTTAATTTTGAATGGGACGAGAATAAGAACGCGATCAATAAGGTCAAGCATCGGGTTTCGTTTGAAGAAGCGGAGACTGTGTTTTATGATGAAAGCGCGATTATGATTCCCGATCCCGATCATTCTGACATTGCTGAGGAACGTTTTATCCTTCTGGGTTTCAGCATGGCGGCGCGGATGCTGGTGGTTTGCCATTGCTATCGTGGCGAAGACCGAGTTATTCGCATTATTTCCGCTCGCAAGGCGACTGCTCAGGAAGCCCGGCAATACCACGATATGGAGGTGTGAAGCGATGCGTGAAAACTATGATTTTTCAAACGGCATCAAGAACCCCTACGCCGCTCAACTCAAGAAGCAGGTGACAATCAATCTGGACGCTGAAACCGTCGACTATTTCAAAAAGCAGGCAGAAGAGACGGGCATTCCCTATCAAAAGCTCATTAATTTTTACTTGGCTGACTGTGTGAAGAATAAGCGGCATCTGGCATGGATGTGATCGCCGACATGCGACGGAGCCTCTCTTTGAGGCCTTTTTGATAAAGACAAAGGGGAAGAATCATGAAAACATCCGACTTTATGTACGACCTGCCCGAGGAGCGCATCGCCCAGACGCCCATTGAGCCCCGGGACCACAGCCGCCTGATGGTGGTTGACAGGACGACAGGTGAAATCCAGCACCGGCACTTTTACGACATCACGGAATACCTGCGCCCCGGCGACGCATTGGTCATCAACGAGACCCGCGTGATTCCCGCGCGGCTCATCGGCGAGCGCGGGGGCGGCGGCGTGTGCGAGCTGCTGCTCTTGAAGCAGCTGGGGCCGAAGAAGTGGGAGACCCTGGCCCGGCCCGGCCGGCGGCTCAAGCCCGGCGCGGAGGTCAGCTTCGGCGGGGGCAAGCTGAAGGCCCGCATCCTGGAGGAGACCGACGCCGGCGGCCGCATCGTGGAGTTCATCTGCGACGGCCCCTTCGAGGCGGTGCTGGACGAGCTGGGCGAGATGCCCCTGCCGCCCTACATCCACGAAAAGCTGGAGGATCGCGACCGCTACCAAACCGTCTACGCCAAACAGGACGGCTCCGCCGCCGCGCCCACGGCGGGGCTGCACTTCACGCCCGAGCTGTTGGAGAAGATCCGCGCCATGGGGGTGGAGATCATCCCGATCCTGCTGCACGTGGGCCTGGGCACCTTCCGCCCGGTGAAGGCGGAGGACGTGGAGGATCACGTGATGCACTCGGAGTATTACGAGGTGACGGAGGAGGCCGCCGCCCGGCTCAACGCTGTCCGGGCGAGAGGCGGCCGGATCATCGCCGTGGGCACCACCAGCGTGCGCACCCTGGAATCCGCCGCGCCGGAGAAGGGCCGAATCGAGCCCCGCTCCGGCTGGACCAACATCTTTATCAAGCCCGGCTATGAGTACAAGATGGTGGACTGCCTCATCACCAACTTCCACCTGCCCGGCTCCACGCTCATCATGCTGGTGTCCGCCTTCATGGGGCGCGAGCGCACCCTGAGCGCCTATGAGCTGGCCGTGAAGGAGAACTATCGCTTCTTCTCCTTTGGCGACGCCATGTTTATCAAAACCGAAAGATAACGCCCTTCAGCCCCGGCTCCGCGCGATCCGCGACGCCGGGGCCTTTCGCGCGCCAGAAGTTAGCAATGAGATACCGAACGATTTACACGAAGTGGCTGGTTCATTACAATAAAAACATGTATAATACACGGCGGATGAGAAAAAATGTTCGGAAAATGGAGGGGTCATTTTGAAGAAGGTCGCCATCATCATGGGCAGCGACAGCGATCTGAACGCCGTGAAGCCGGCCGCCGTCATGCTCAGGAAACTGGAGATCCCCTTTGCCATGAGGATCATCTCGGCCCACAGGACGCCGGACGCGGCCATGCGGTTCGCCCGGAGCGCGGCGGAGGAGGGCTTCGGCGTGCTCATTGCCGCGGCGGGCAAGGCCGCCCATCTGGCGGGTGCGCTGGCGGCGAACAGTCCGCTGCCGGTGATCGGCATCCCCATCAAGTCGTCCACGCTGGACGGGCTGGACGCCCTGCTTGCCACGGTTCAGATGCCCTCCGGCATGCCGGTGGCCACGGTGGCCATCGACGGCGCGCAGAACGCGGCCATCCTGGCGGCGCAGATCCTGGCGCTGAGCGACGAGGCGCTGGCCGGGCGCGTGGCGGCGCTGCGGGCTGAGCAGACGAAAAAGGTCATTGACAAGGACGAACAGCTTCAGAAGAACATCGAAAATATATTGGAGGCGTGAGGAACATGGAAAAGCGTGACATGATCTACGAGGGCAAGGCCAAGAAGGTTTACACCACCGACGACGAGAATCTGGTGATCGTTTCCTACAAGGACGACGCCACCGCGTTCAACGGCCTGAAGAAGGGCACCATCGCCGGCAAGGGCGCCATCAACAACCAGATGAGCAACTTCCTCATGCAGATGCTGGAGAAGAACGGCGTGCCGACCCACTTTGTGGAGCAGCTCAACGAGCGCGACACCGTGGTGAAGCGCGTCCGGATCGTGCCCCTGGAGGTCATCATCCGCAACATCTCCGCCGGTTCCTTCTCCAAGCGCTACGGCGTTGAGGAGGGCATCGTGTTCGACCAGCCCACCATCGAGTTCTCCTATAAGAACGACGAGCTGGGCGATCCCCTCATCAACGACTATCACGCCCTGGCGCTGAAGCTGGCCACCAAGGAAGAGATCGAGACCATCAAGAAATACGCCTTCCGCGTGGACGAGCTGCTCAAGGCCTACTTCAAGGGCCTGAACATCGACCTGGTGGACTTCAAGCTGGAGTTCGGCCGCCTGCCGGACGGCACCATCGTGCTGGCCGACGAAATCTCCCCCGACACCTGCCGCTTCTGGGACAGCCAGACCCACGAGAAACTGGACAAGGACCGCTTCCGCCGCGACCTGGGCGGCGTGGAAGAGGCCTATCAGGAAGTCATGCGGCGGCTGGGAATTGAGAAGTAATAATGGGGAATTGGGAATGGGGAATGGGGAATTGCAGTTTGCCCAAAGGCGCGGCTGAGGCCGCGCAACCTCATCCGGCGCTGCGCGCCACCTTCCCCAAAGGGGAAGGTTCCCCTCTAACGCCGCGCTGATCAGTGCCTTCCCCTCTGGGGAAGGTGGCAGCCCGAAGGGCTGACGGATGAGGTCTTCATCAGACAAACCAAAATTCCTAATTCCTCATTCCAAATTCCTAATTCCAAATAAGCAGTGAGGAGCAATCACATGACAAAATCAAAGTCCGACAGCTACGCCGCGGCGGGGGTTGACATCACCGCCGGATACCGCGCGGTCGAGCTGATGAAAAAGCACATCGCGCGTACCATGATCCCCGGGGCAGAGGGCGACATCGGCGATTTCGGGGGCCTGTTCGTTCCGCCCATCGCGGGCATGAAGAAGCCCGTGCTGGTGAGCGGCACCGACGGCGTGGGCACCAAGATCAAGCTGGCTTTCCTCATGGACAAGCATGACACCGTGGGCATCGACTGCGTGGCCATGTGCGTGAACGACGTGATCTGCTGTGGCGCGAAGCCGCTGCTGTTTCTGGATTACATCGCCTGCGGCAAGAACGTGCCCGAGCGCATCGCCGAGATCGTGGGCGGCGTGGCGGAAGGCTGCGTGCGGGCGGGCTGCGCCCTCATCGGCGGCGAGACGGCGGAGCATCCCGGCCTGATGCCCGAGGACGAATACGACCTGGCGGGCTTCACGGTGGGTCTGGTGGACGCGGAGAAGATGGTGGACAAGAGCGCCATGAAGCCGGGCGACGTGATCATCGGCCTGCGCTCCTCCGGCGTCCATTCCAACGGCTTCTCGCTGGTGCGCCGGGTGTTCGATGTGGAAAACCGGGATCTCACCGCCAAAGTGGACGAGCTGGGCATGTCCCTGGGCGAGTGTCTGCTGACGCCCACCCGCATCTACGTGAAGAGCGTGCTTTCCCTGATGGAAAAGGTGACGGTGAAGGGCGTGAGCCACATCACCGGCGGCGGCTTCTACGAGAACATTCCGCGCAGCATCCCCGACGGCCTCACCGCCCGGGTCGAGCGGGCCGCCGTGCCGGTGCTGCCCATCTTCGACCTGATCGCCAGGGAGGGGAACATCCCCGAGCGGGACATGTTCAACACCTTCAACATGGGCGTGGGCATGAGCCTGGTGGTCTCGAAGGACGAGGCTGACAGGGCGCTGGATATCCTCCGGGCGGCGGGGGAGGAGCCCGTGCTGCTGGGCGAGATCGCTCCGGGCGAGGAGCGGGTGGTCATATGCTGACCCGCGTCGCTGTGCTGGTTTCCGGCGGCGGCACGAACCTGCAGGCGCTCATGGACGCCCAGGCGGCGGGCCGCATTCCGAACGGCGAGATCGCGCTGGTTGTGTCCAACCGCAAGGCGGCCTACGCGCTGGAGCGGGCGAAAAAAGCCGGCATCGAGACCGCCGTGCTCTCGAAATACATGAAGCCCGATCCCGAGGAATACGACGCGGCGCTGCTTCGCCTGCTGACGGAGCACCGGGTGGACATGATCGCCCTGGCTGGATTCCTGGGCATTATCGGGCCGAAGGTGCTGGCAGCCTATGAGAACCGCATTGTGAACATTCATCCCGCGCTGATTCCCTCCTTCTGCGGCCTGGGCTATTACGGGCTCAGGGTGCACGAGGCGGCGCTGGCGCGGGGCGTCAAGGTGACCGGCGCCACGGCGCATTTGGTCAACGGCGAGGTGGACGGCGGGCCGATCCTCTTCCAGAAGGCCGTGGAGGTCAAGGAGGGGGACACGCCCGAGACGCTGCAGAGGCGCGTGATGGAGGAAGCCGAATGGGAGCTTCTGCCCCGCGCCGTGAAGATGATTTCCGATCAGATTGCATTGGGGAGGAACGATTGATATGAATACTTTGCTGCTCAGGGAAGCGCTCTCAGCCAGCGCCTATCCGGGCCGGGGCATCATCCTCGGCGCCAATGAAAGCGGCCGCGCCGTGATTGCCTATTTCATCATGGGCCGCAGCGCCAACAGCCGCAACCGCGTCTTCATGCCGCAGGGCGACGGCCTGCGCACCGAGGCCTTCGACGCCAGCAAGGTGGTCGATCCCTCGCTCATCATCTATAATCCCGTGCGCGTGCTGGGCGACAGCACCATCGTCACCAACGGCGACCAGACAGACACCATATTTGACCACATGGTCAGCGGCGGCAGCTTCGAGACCGCGCTCGCGACGCGCACCTTCGAGCCCGACGCCCCCAACTACACGCCCCGCATCAGCGGCATCGTGACCCTGAAGGAGAAGAGCTTCAGCTATAAGCTGTCCATCCTCAAGAGCCTCGGCACGCCCTCCGGATGCGCGCGTTTTTTCTTTGATTACGACAT
Source organism: uncultured Eubacteriales bacterium (assembly GCA_902790345.1). Taxonomy (GTDB): domain Bacteria; phylum Bacillota; class Clostridia; order Christensenellales; family Aristaeellaceae; genus Firm-10. The sequence continues at coordinate 9,382 of CADARO010000084.1, forward strand.
GCCCGTGAACGGCATCGGCCACTTCATCCACACCTACAAGGGCGACGGCAGTCCCCTGCCTTCCTTCGAGGGCGAGCCGGAGCGCGTGGCGCTGTCCGGCGACATCGACCGCCTTACCACCGACATCTGGGACGCCCTGGACGCCGACAACCGCATTTCCCTGTTCGTGCGCATGATCGATCCGGACGCCAAGTCCTTCACCACCCGCATCATCAATCAGAACAAGTAAGGAGGCTTTGCCCATGTCCCGCGAAATCGAACTGAAATACGGCTGCAACCCGAATCAGAAGCCCGCGCGCATCTTCATGGAGGATGGCAGCGAGCTGCCCGTGAAGGTGCTTTCGGGCCGCCCCGGCTACATCAATTTCCTCGACGCCCTCAACGGCTGGCAGCTGGTGAGCGAGCTGAAGCGGGCCACGGGCCTGCCCGCCGCGGCGTCCTTCAAGCACGTGAGCCCCGCCGGCGCGGCGGTTGGCGTGCCCCTCACCGAGGTGGAGCGCAAGGCCTGCTTCGTTGAGAAGGCCAAGCTCACCCCCCTGGCCAGCGCCTATGCCCGGGCCCGCGGCGCGGACCGCATGTCCTCCTTCGGCGACTGGGTGTCCCTGTCCGACGAGTG
>CADARO010000085.1 GCA_902790345.1 uncultured Eubacteriales bacterium
ACAAAAAGACTGGCCGGGCCATCAACTCCACGCTCAAGCGCGGCAGCGAGTTCTCGGACGACATCTCCGCCTACGACCTGATCCTGAAAAACAAGGAGAGGCTGCTCAGCTTCGAGGAGCCGACCCGGTTCATATTCTCCCATTCCGCGCTGCGCGAGGGCTGGGACAACCCGAACGTGTTCCAAATTTGCACCCTGAAGCACGGCGGCGACAGCTCGACGCAAAAGCGGCAGGAAGTGGGCCGCGGCCTGCGCCTGTCCGTCAATCAGGCCGGCGACCGCATGGACGAAGAGACCGTGGGTGATCAGGTGCAATCGCTCAACACGCTGACCGTCATTGCCAGCGAAGGCTACGCCACCTTTGTGCGCGATCTGCAGGATCAGACGCGCCAGGTTCTTTATGACCGCCCACGCAAGGCATCCATCGAATACTTTGAGGGGAAGAATGTCATCACGGCAAGCGGGCAGCAGGTCGTAATCACCCCGCCTCAGGCCCGACAAATCTATCAGTACCTCGTCCGCAACAACTATGTTGATGAGAACGACGGCATCACGCAGGATTACCGCGATGACGCCAAAAACAATGCCCTTGCCGTTCTGCCGGAGGCGCTTCGTCCAATGCAGGAAGGAATCCATAAGCTGGTACAGGCCATCTTTGATGACAACGTCCTGAAGGAAATGTTTCAGGATGGCAACAAGACGCCCGCCCCGGACAACCCGCTCAACGAGCGCTTCTATAAAGACGCTTTCCAGGCGTTGTGGAAGACCATCAATCACAAATATGCCTATACGGTGGATTTCGACTCCAACGAGCTGATTCGCAACGCCATCGCGGCCATTGACAGCAGCCTTTTCGTCAGCCGCCTGCAGTATACCGTGTCAGTGGCAAGCCAGCGGGAAAACGTCACCAATGAGCAGATGCAAGCCAACGACAGCTTTGGCTCTGTCAAGACAAAGACCAACGTGCTCAACCACGTGGAGACAAGTCAGCTCAAATACGATCTGATCGGCAAAATCGCGGAAGGCACCGTTCTGACGCGCCGGACCGTCGCCGCGATCCTCAAGGGGATCAATCCTTTGACTTTCGCCATGTTCGGCAACAATCCGGAGGAATTCATCGCAAAGGTCATCCGGCTCATCAAAGAACAAAAGGCAACGATGATCGTAGAGCACATCACCTATGATACCATCGACGGCTCATATGATGAGAGTATCTTCACCGCGGAGAAGCACGGCAAGACGTTTGAACAGGCCTTCCCTGCAACCAAGGCGATACAGAATTATGTGTTTACCGATGGCACTGCGGAGCAGAGCGTGGAACGGAAATTCGTTGAGAAGCTGGACGGCTCCATGGAAGTCAACGTCTACGCCAAGCTGCCGAAGGGCTTTGCCATTCCCACACCCGTGGGCCACTACTCGCCGGATTGGGCCATCGTGTTCCACGAGGGACAAGTGAAGCACATCTATTTTGTTGCGGAAACCAAGGGCACGATGGACAGCCTGAACCTGCGTCCAATCGAAAAGGCAAAGATCGACTGCGCAAAGAAGCTGTTTGCCACCATCAGCAGCGGAACAGTCAGATACGACCATGTGGACAGCTATGAACAGCTGATGAACAAGGTCATGCAATAGACAGCCCATGTCAACGAACCGGTGTCAACGAACCGGTGTCAACAAAGCAGAAAACATTTTCAATTCATCAAAGAGAGCCAGCCGCCACACCTTTCCGTGTGCCGACTGGCTCTCTCTACACCGTATTCATTTCACCAGCAATTCACATGGGGCTTCTTCTGCGTCGTTCAGGCAGAAATTGGTGTAAAACTGGTGTAATGCTGGTCAATTCGTGTCCGTCTTTTCGCCGAAACATCATGTATTTCAGGCGATTTCGGCCTTCGCGTCAGTCGATCGGCTTCATCGTCGGGAACAGCAGCACGGCCCTGATGGACGCGCTGTCCGTCAGCAGCATGACCAGACGGTCCACGCCGAAGCCCAGGCCGCCCGTGGGGGGCATGCCGTACTCCAGGGCGTTGACGAAGTCGTAGTCCACCTGGGCGCGGCAGTTGGGCTCCTGGGCCTTGCGCTCGGCCACCTGGCGCTCGAAGCGGCCCCTCTGGTCGATGGGGTCGTTCAGCTCGGAGAAGGCGTTGCCGAACTCGGTGGCGTTGATGAAGTACTCGAAGCGCTCGGTAAAGGCCGGATCGTCGGGCTTGCGCTTGGCCAGGGGGCTGATCTCCACCGGGTAGTCGTAGATGAAGGTGGGCTGAATCAGCTTCTCCTCCACGAAGGCGTCGAAGAACTCCGCCAGAATGGCGCCCCGGGTGGGCACCTCGGGCAGCTCCACGTTGTGGGCCTTGGCGCAGGCGATGGCGTCCTCGTCGGTCTGCCAGTCGGCATAGTCCACGCCGCTGTACTTCTTCACCGCCTCCACCATGGTCAGCTTCTCCCAGTGGCCCAGGTCGATCTCCTGGCCCTGATAGGGCACCACCAGGGAGCCGCACACGTTCTGCGCCACGGTCTTCATCATGTCCTCCACCAGGTCCATCATGCCGTGGAAGTCGGTGTAGGCCTGATAGAGCTCGATGGTGGTGAATTCCGGGTTGTGCTTGGTGTCCATGCCCTCGTTGCGGAAGATGCGGCCCACCTCGTACACCCGGTCCATGCCGCCCACGATCAGCCGCTTCAAATACAGCTCGGTCTCGATGCGCAGCACCATGTCCATGTTCAGGGTGTTGTGGTGGGTGTAGAAGGGCCGGGCTGACGCGCCGATCTCAAAGGGGGTCAGGATGGGCGTATCCACCTCCAGGAAGCCCCGGCCGTCCAGGAAGGCGCGCAGCTCCCGCATGATGGCGCTGCGCTTCACGAAGGTGTCCTTCACGCCCGGGTTCACGATCATGTCCAGATAGCGCTGGCGGTAGCGGGTGTCGGTGTCCTGCAGGCCGTGGAACTTCTCCGGCAGGGGATGCAGCGACTTGGTGAGCAGCGTCACCGTCTCGCAGTGGATGGAGATCTCGCCGGTCTTGGTGCGGAAGGCTTTGCCAGTCACGCCCATGATGTCGCCGATGTCGAATTCCTTGAAGGCCTTGTAGGCCTCCTCCCCCACGTCGTCCCGGCGCACGTAGATCTGCATCAGGCCCGCGCCGTCCATCAGATGGGCGAAGCTGGCCTTTCCCATCACCCGGCGGCTCATCATGCGCCCGGCGATGGACACCGTCTCCCCGGAGGCCTCCAGCGCGTCGAACTGATCGATGATCTCGCTGGAAAGGTGGGTGCGGTCGTATTTCGTGATGAGATAGGGGCTGTTTCCCGCCTCGCTCAGCGCGTTCAGCTTGCCGATGCGGATCTGCGTCTGCTCGGACAGGTTCTGTTCATCCTGGGGGCCCTGGGCCCCGTTAGTCCTTTCCTCGGCCATGTTGTTTAAGCTCCTCTCAGTGCGTGATGGAAATGACCCGCAGCTTCACCATGCCGCCGGGCGTCTCGACCTCGACCACGTCGCCCTCGCGGCTGCCGATGAGCGCCGCGCCGATGGGCGACTCGCTGGACACAAACAGCTTGGCCGGGTCGGCTTCCGTCGCGCCGACGATCTTGTATTCGTCCTCTTCCTCGTATTCCATGTCGAACACCTTCACGGTGCTGCCCACGTTGGCCACGCCCTCTTCGCCGGTGGTCTCGATGATCTCCGCGTGCTCGATCATCTCCTGCAGCTCCAGGATGCGGCCCTCGATGCGGCTCTGCTTCTCGCGGGCGGCGCTGTACTCCGCGTTCTCGCTCAGATCGCCGAAGCCCTTCGCCACTTCGATTTCGCGCACGACCTCCGCGCGCTGGTTCACCTGAAGATCGTCCAGTTCCTCCTGCAGCTTCTGCAGGCCTTCCTTCGTCAAAACAGCCATTTTTTCAAGTCTCCTCTCCGCTTTTCGGGAAGCCCAAAATACAACAAAACAAACACTGTGCCCATCAAACACAGTGCTGACGACTTCCAAACACATAGAAGTATAACGTTTTTTCCCGCCGCTGTCAACAGGTAGAAGGGAATCTTCGCGGGGAGATAACGTGGAAAGCAGGGCAAAAAATAATTTCGCTAAAAAAGCGAACCGTCAGCCTCCCCCGCGCATCTTAAGGGTGTACGATCGATCGAACACACCGCGCGAGGAGCGAACGCCATGACGAAAGAGGAATTTGAACGCCGCGTCGTCGGCATGCAGGACACGCTGTACCGGGTGGCCTCCACCATCCTGCCGCGGCCCTGCGACCGGGAGGACGCCATACAGGAATGCGTGTACCGCGCGCTCAGGAAGCGCGACAGCCTGCGCAGCGACGACGCCATGCGGGGCTGGGTCATCCGCATCCTGATCAACGAATGCTATGTCATCCTGCGCCGCGCCAAGCGCGAGCGTCCCGTGGACGAGCTGCCGGAGCCGGAACCCCAGCCCGACCCGGACGCCAACCCCGACCTGTACCGCGCGCTGTTTTCCCTCAAGCGGGAACTCAAGCTGCCGCTCATGCTGCACTACGTGGAGGGCTATTCCATCGAGGAGATCGCCCATATCCTGCGGGTGCCGCCAGGCACCGTCAAGAGCCGCATGGCCCGGGCGCGGAAAAAGCTGAAGCTGGAATTGGAAAAGGAGGCGAACGAGCGATGACACCCTACGATCTGAAAGACGCCTTCGGCGAAACGCCGCAGCGCGTGAAGGACCTCGTGACCCGCTCGCTGCGCGAAGAGGAAAGGAGCGAACCGATTATGAAGAAAAAGCTGTCCCTATCACTGATCGCGGCGGCGCTGGCTGTGCTGCTGCTGGCCGGCGCGGCCCTGGCTGTGAGCCAGACAGGTCTGCTGGCCGAGTGGCTGGGCGTTTACAACCAGGAGACCGGCGAGATCGAGACCGACGCGGCCGTGTCGGAGGCCGTCCAGCGCCTGAACCAGAGTGTTGAGGGAGATGCGCTGCGCGTCACCCTCACCGAATCGCTCTACGATCCGGAGGGCGGCACCTATTCCCTGGCCTGGCGCTATGAGCCGCTGACTGAGGGCGATGAACTGTACGTGGTGTGCACAGGCCCGCTGTTCGACGGCGAATGGACCGACTCCATGAGGGGCATGAACGACCCCGAATGCTACCTGACCGGGCCCACCGACTGCGCGAAGACCGGACGCCTGCCGGAGAACGGCGGCACCGTGGCCACACTCTTCTTCGACGTGTACCGCGTGAAGGGCGAAATCGAGCACAAAAACGTGAGCGATTTTGAAAAGCCCGGCATGACGGATAAAGAGGCCGACGCGGCCTTCGAGGCCTGGCTCAGGGAGATCACCAACCAGGGCAAGCTGAACATGGAGGGCGACGGTGTCCTCACGCCCCTCTGGTGGGACGCGAAGCCAGAGGAGGCCCAGGAGGAATCTCTCGTGCGGGCGGGCCTGCTGGAACGGGTGGATCAGTTCGAGCTGACGGTGGACATCGGCGCGGTGTCTCTGGCCGCCGTCAAGGTTCTGGCTGAGCCCGTCGAGTTCACCTTCGACAACGGCGATACGCTGCGGGTCAACGGCTGCACTGTCACCCCCATGGTGGCGACCATCGAGGCCGAATACATCACGGCGGAGCGGCCCGCTCCCAGCGACATGGAAAGCGGCCTCGCGATTTTCGCGGCCAATCCGAACGAAGGACAGAGCTATGGCTGCAACTCAACCACCGACGATCCCGTCCAGACGGCGGACGGCCGCTGGAGCGTGGCCTGTCATATCACGGTCTCGCCCCTGCGCGTCGCACCGGAGTCCATCAAATTGACCGTCGGCCGCTATGAAGGCAACGAACATGAAGTGATCGGCATGGCGACCATCGAACTGGTGGACGCGGCAGAATAACCAGGAGACACAACGACCCGCCCGGCAAAGCGCCGGACGGGCCATTTCTATTGACGAGACTATTTCATTTCCCCCAGCCGGATCATCAGGGCGTCCAGCCCCGCCACGTCACGCACCCGGCCGGATTTGACGGCGTAGTCCGTGTCCACGCAGGCCTGATAGCCCCGCTCCAGTCCCTCGGGAGAGAAGCGGCCCGCCTGCTGGGCGGCGCGGGTGGCGGCGTAGTGGTTCAGGGAGAGCTTGCGCTCGATCTCAGAAAGGGTCATGCCCTGGGCCCGCAGCAGGCGGATGTGGGTGAGCATGCGAAGCTGCCTGGTGAGCATGGCCAGGGTGCCAATCCGGGTCTCGCCGTTTTCCAGCATGTTTTTGAGCAGCAGCTGAGCCCGGCCGCCGTCCCCCTTCATCAGGCAGTCGATCATCTGAAACACCGTGCACTCGGTGGAGGGCGTCACGATGGCCTCCACGTCCGCCCGGGTGATGGCCTGCCGGTCTCCCGCGAAGGCGGCCAGCTTGTCCAGCTCCTGCACCAGCCCGGTGAGCCCCCGCCCGGCCATGAAGGCCAGCTGCTCCACGGCGTCCGGCTCGATGGCCCGGGGCTTCACGTAGCGGGCGCACCATTTGTAAAGGTCGGCGTCGCTGAGCAGGGTGAATTCCACCCACTCGGCCTTCGCCTTCAGAGCCTGGGTGAGTTTTTTCCGGTTGTCCGGCGCGTCGGAGAGCACGAACACCAGGCAGCAGGTGTCCGGGATGTTGTCCAGCCACTTGACGAACCGGTCCACCCCCGCCGCCTCGGCCTTGCCCGCCAGGGCCGCCCAGTCCCGCAGCACGATCAGCCGCCTGTCGCACATCAGCGGCAGCGTCTCCGCCGCGTCCATCACCGCCTGGGCGTCCGCCGCGCCCTCGAACAGGTTCTGGTTCAGCGCCTCCAGCCCTTCGGGCAAAATCTTCGCCCGCAGGGTGTCCAGCGCGGTGCCCAGCACGTAGGTCTCCGGCCCGTAAAAGAGATAGGCGGGCCGGATGTCTCCCGATTTGACGGTTCTGAAAAGCTGGTCATAGGTCATTGTGTCGCCTCCGGTAGCCAGGTCGTCACGCGGGTTGAGCCGTCCTTTTCCAATGCCACGGTGACGGCGCCCCGCTCGTCTGTGCGGTAGATCGCCGCGCCGGCCAGCCGATCCAGCACCTCCGGCGCGGGATGGCCGTAGTTGTTGTGCCCCACCGAGATCACCGCCACGGCCGGATCAACCTGAGACAGCAGCAGCGCTCCCGTGGAGTATTTCGAGCCGTGATGGGCCGCCTTCAGCACCGTGCAGGGCGGCAGCGTCAGAAACTCCTGCGCCATGGGCAGATCGCCGGTGAACAGCGCTGCGGATTCACCGTAGCGCACGTCGCACACCAGCGAGGTCTCGTTGAGCCCGCTGGCCGCCAGCGCGCCGGGATGCCAGACCGTCATGGTCACGTTTTCCGACAGGTTCAGGGCGTCCCCCGCCCTCAGCCGCACCACCGACCAGCCCGCCGCCAGCGCCTTGTCCCAGGCCAGGGCCACCGCCTCGTCGACGGGCTCCGAGTCCCACTCGGTGGACACATAGATCGGGCAGGGCGGGAAGTCGTCGATGATGGCGGCCAGCCCGGCGGCGTGGTCGCTGTGGCCGTGGGAGAGGAAGATCCCCTCCGGCTCCAGACCCTGATCCAGGAGATAATCCGCCATGGTGGAGCCGTCGCCGGTGTCGATCAGATAGACGCGCCCCTCAGAGCGCACCACCGCGCCGTCCCCCTGGCCCACGTCCACGAAGGTGATCTCCAGCGCGCCGTGGGGATAGAGGCGGGGCAGCAGCAGGCCCAGGGCTATCAACGCCAGCATGGCCGCCCGCGCCATCGCGGGACGCCGCCCCGTCCGGGCCAGGCGCACATGGGGCGAGGCGCACAGCAGCGCCCCGGCGTAAAGGACAATCAGCCAGGCGGGCCAGTCCGCCGCGTTGATCAGCGCCAGGGGCAGCCCCGCGCCGAAGGCCGTCGCCCCGCTGAGCAGACCCAGCAGCCGCTCCGACAGCCACACCAGGGGCATCGCCGCTGCCGGACACGCCGCGCTCAGCGCCACCGCCGCCAGCAGCAGCGGGAACAGCAGCGTCATCAGCGGCCCGAGGAACAGGTTGAAGGGCAGAAACCAGAAGGGAATCTGGTTGTACAGGCCAATCATCGCCGGCAGCGCGGCCGCCTGAGCCGCCAGGCTCGCCCGCAGCGCCGCGAGGATCGCCTCCCCCACCCGGGCCGTCAGAGAACCGCCCGCCCGGCGCTCCGGCCAGGGCCGCCCCAGCAGCGCCAGCCCCGTCACCGCGCTGAAGGACAGCACGAAGCCCGCGTCCTCGACGTACAGCGGGTTGACAAGCAGCAGGGGCAGCATGGACAGGGCAATGAGGCTCAGCCCGTCCCGGGGGCGTCCGTCCAGCCGGCCCAGCCGGGCGGCGGCGTACATGAGGCAGGCCCGCAGAACCGAGGCCGGCAGCCCCACCAGCAGCGCGTAGGCCGCCATGAAGGGCAGCGTGAGGCAGAAGGATGCCCGCCGGCTCAGGCGCAGCCGCCGCAGCAGCCACTCCACCAGCGCCAGCAGCGCGCTCACGTGCAGCCCGGACAGGGCTAAAAGATGCGCCACGCCGGCAGCCCGCAGGTTGTCACGCAGCTCCTGGCTCATCTCAGACCGGTCCCCCGTGACCAGCGCCAGCGCCACGCCCGCGCTTTCCTCTGTGAACGCGCCGCGAACCACGTCGGCCACCCGGGCGCGGACAATTTGAAGCCAGCGCGGCAGCGAAAACGAATCCGGCGGCTCTATCGCCGTCACGTGATCGGCCCCGGCGCTGGCGCAAAGCGCCACACGCTGCCGCCACAGCCAGGCGGCGTAGTCGAACCCGCCCGGATTGCCCGCCCGGCGAGGCGTCCAGGTGTTCACCGTGGCGGTTATCCGGTCGCCGCAGGCGGGGATGTTCTCCATGTCGTAAAGATACAGCATCACCCGGCAGGGCAGCGGCTCGCCGTCGATGGAGGCGCCGCTCAGCCGCAGGCGAAGGGCTCGATCCGTCTGGCGGGGCTCGGCATCCACGACGCCGGTGAGACAGACGCCCTCCGCGCCGCTCACGGCCGGCTTCCGCATGAACAGGCTCACGTGCAGCGCGCCCAACGCAAGGACAAGGGCGAAGGCCAGCGCCCTTTTGCGAAACAGGCCAAGCGCCAGCGCCGCCGCCGCGGCCAGGCCGCCCCACAGCCATGGCGCGCTCTCCCATGCGTGCCCGATCACCACGCCCGCCAGGAAGCAGGCCGTGACGAGGGTCAGCGGCCGCGCGGCCATCCACCGATTAACGGAATCGCCCCGGGACGCCTGGGTCACCGTTCACCGCCTCCCGCTGTCTTTTCAGTCCAGCGCCTGATTCAGCAGCGCGGCCAGGCGCTCCGCGTCCTTGATCTTCTCCCCCAGATACCAGCCGTCCTCCCCCTCGTCGTAGAGGAGCTCCAGCGCGGCCAGCACGTCCACACCCTTCTTGTCGAAGAGGATGTCCATGGAGACGGGCGTGTCCACGTCGTACAGATCCACGGTGTACTCGCCGCCGCCCAGGGCCTCCGCGTCCTCGCTGCCCTGCAGAAAGGCCCGAAGCCGGGCCGCGTCCACGTTGACGATCATATCGAATTCCTCCGTTCAGTTCGCTTCGGCCGACGCGCCGGGCGTCAGCGCCTTCAGCCAGCGGCCCCGGGCGTAGCGCACCGCCAGCAGCACGCCCCGGGTCACGTTGTCCGCCACCATGCACAGCCACACCGGCACCAGGCCCAGGTGGAACACCTTCACGCACAGGCAGGTGAACAAAATGCGGATGCCCCACATACAGCCCAGGGAGATGACAAACGGCGCCTTTGTGTCGCCCACGCCGTTGAAGGTGCCCTCCAGAATGATGGCCATGCCGTAGATGGGCTCGGACACCGCCACGATGCGCAGCAGCGGGATGCCCCCCGCGATGACGGCGGCGTCCTGGGTGAACAGGCCCATCATGGCCCCGGGAA
>CADARO010000086.1 GCA_902790345.1 uncultured Eubacteriales bacterium
GCCGAGTATACCGGAAAGTCTTACCTATGTCCTGACACAAACCCTTACCTATGTCCTGAAACTTTCTGTTACCGATGTGCTGAAACTGGACACCTTTCATCGCACCAATTCATTGATTCTGACATACAAATCAGAATTCTTGATAGATCAAATCAAATTTTCTTGCCTCTCCACGTTGACAACCGGGCTCATGCGTGTTATAATGCCCTCAACCGTTGAGGGAGAGTGAGTACCGCCTCGAGAGCGCGGCACAGCGAGCTGCGGACAGTGGGAGCGCAGCGCGGGCGCGGGGATGGGAATGGACTCCTGAGGGCGAGCGGAAAGCCGAAGGGCGAGTATGCGAGACGGAGCAGGCACTCCGACATCAAGCGCCGGCGTATGATGGTGCGCGCTATCTTTTTATAGCCGCCAGGCGTACGCGAAGAGGGGGCGTCGAAAGGCGCCAAGCAGGGTGGCACCGCAGAAGCAAGCGCTTCTGTCCCGGCAAAGAGCGGGACGGAAGCGTGTTTTTTGTTTCCGCCCGGCACGGCAGCACCGGCGACCCACAATGAGAAAGGAGCAATCACCATGGCGAAGAACGAAATTCCCTACAAGATCTATCTCTCCGAAAGCGAAATGCCCGACAAATGGTACAACGTCCGCGCGGACATGAAAAACAAGCCCGCGCCCCTGCTGAACCCGGCCACCCATCAGCCCATGACCGCCCAGGAGCTGGGCGGCGTGTTCTGCGAGGAGCTGGTGAAGCAGGAGCTGGACAACGACAGCGCCTACATCGACATCCCCACGGAAATTCGGGATTTCTACAAGATGTACCGTCCCTCGCCGCTGGTGCGGGCCTACTGCCTGGAGAAGAAGCTGGGCACCCCGGCGAAGATCTACTACAAATTCGAGGGCAACAACACCTCCGGCAGCCACAAGCTGAACTCGGCCATCGCCCAGGCCTATTACGCCAAGAACCAGGGCCTCAAGGGCGTGACCACGGAGACCGGCGCGGGCCAGTGGGGCACGGCGCTGTCCATGGCCTGCGCGTATCTGGGGCTGGACTGCAAGGTGTACATGGTGAAGGTCTCCTATGAGCAGAAGCCCTTCCGCCGGGAGGTCATGCGCACCTACGGCGCCAGCGTGACGCCCTCCCCCTCTGACACCACCAACGTGGGCCGCAAGATCCTTGCCGAGTTCCCCGGCACCACGGGCAGCCTGGGCTGCGCCATCTCCGAGGCGGTGGAGGCGGCGGTGTCCACGCCGGGCTACCGCTACGTGCTGGGCAGCGTGCTCAATCAGGTGTTGCTGCATCAGTCGGTCATCGGCCTGGAGACGAAGATCGCCATGGACAAATACGGCATCAAGCCGGACATCATCATCGGCTGCGCCGGCGGCGGCTCCAACCTGGGCGGCCTCATCTCCCCCTTCATGGGCGAGAAGCTGCGGGGCGAGGCGGACTACCGCATCATCGCCGTGGAGCCGGCCTCCTGCCCCAGCTTCACCCGGGGCCAGTTCGCCTATGACTTCTGCGACACCGGCATGGTGTGTCCCCTGGCGAAGATGTACACCCTGGGCTCCGGCTTCATCCCCGCCCCGAACCACGCCGGCGGCCTGCGCTATCACGGCATGAGCCCGGTGCTTTCCCAGCTCTACCACGACGGCTACATGGAGGCCCGCGCCGTGGAGCAGACCAGGGTGTTCCAGGCGGCGGAGGAATTCGCCCGCTGCGAGGGCATTCTGCCCGCTCCGGAGAGCAGCCACGCCATCCGCGCCGCCATTGACGAGGCCGTGAAGTGCAGGGAGACCGGCGAGGCCAAGACCATCCTCTTCGGCCTCACCGGCACCGGCTACTTCGACATGGTGGCCTACGAGAAGTTCCACAACGGCGAGATGACGGACTACATCCCCACGGACGAGGATCTGGAAAAGGGCTTTGCGGGACTGCCGGAGATGTAATTGGAAATTGGCAATTCGCAATGCGCAATTTGAGTTGCCGGAAATGGACGGGCCGCCTGGCGCTGTGCCGGGCGGCCCGTTGACAAAACGAGGAGAATTCTGAAATGAATGGGGAAGAAATCATCCAGTCGTTTTACGCGGCCGGGAAAGAAGACGAGCGGCTGACGTCGCAAAGCGGCGCGGTGGAGTTCCGCGTGACCACGGCGTACATAGACCGCTACCTCAGGCCGGGCGACAGAATCATCGAGATCGGCTGCGCCACGGGACGCTACTCGCTGCGCTACGCCCAACAGGGGCATGCCGTGACCGCGCTGGATTTGGTGGAGGACAATCTCGACGTGCTGCGCGAACACATGCTGCCGAGCGACGACATCGAGGTCGTTCAGGGCAACGCGCTGGACCTGTCCCGCTGGGCGGACGAGTCCTTCGACGCCGCGCTGCTGCTGGGGCCGATGTATCATCTCTACACGGAGGCGGACAAGCTGACCACGCTCAGGGAGGCGCTGCGCGTCACCAGGCGGGGCGGCTATCTGTTTGTGGCTTACTGCCAGTTCGACGCCGCCATGATCCAGTCCATTTTCTCCGGCAAAAAGCTGTACGATCATGTCACTCAAAGCGGCCTGCTGAATGAAGAGACGTGGCTGCCCATCAGCAATCCCGCTGGCGTCTTTGAGCTGTACCGGAAAGAGGACGTGGACCGGCTGGACGCCCGCCTGGACGCCGACCGCCTGCACTATGTGGGCACGGACATGTTCACCTATTACATCCGGGGAGACGTCGAGGGGCTCGACGCGGAGCTCTATGAGAAATACCTGTCCTACACCATGAGCATCTGCGAAAACCAGAACCTGGTGGGCGCGTCGAATCACACGCTGGACGTGCTGCGAAAAAGATAAAATGAAGTCACACTGAATCGAGAGGGCCGCGCGGCGGGGTGCGTCGCGCGGCCCTCATGCGTTATTCAAGAAGCATGTATTTCCGCGTCAGCATTGCCGTGAGGCCGATGAAGACAGGGGCTTCCAGCAGTTCGATGACCAGCTTCCTGATGGAGAAGGAAAAGTTGGCGAAATGCGCGCCCAATTCCTCCGCCGGCTCCGAACCGGCGATGATCATCTCGCGGTCCGGCAGGAAGGCGAAAACACGAAGCAGCAGCGGATTGAGCGCCAACATGGCCGCGGCGAACAGCCCGCAGCACAGAAGCCTGTGGGCGCGAAACACGGGCAGGTTGCCCAGGGTCAAGGCGAAGGCATAGGACACGACGAGCAACAGCGCCGAAAGCGCCACCAAAAGGAAGAGTGTCACCGCCTGACCGACAGGGAGCGCGGCAAGCAGGCGCCCCATCTCCTCGCCCTGCAGGAGGATCGAGGCCGCCAGCAGCGCCGTCCCACAGACGCTCAGCGCGACAAAAACGAGCAGCCGCGCAGCGATCTGCCGCCCGGCGCTCATCGGTGTGCCGAAGCAGAACGTCGCCTCGCCGCCGAACATGGTACGCCAGAACCGATAGAGCATGATGCCGCAGGCCCCATAGAACAGCAGCGCGAACAGGGGCATGTCGGTGATCGAAAACAACCTGAGACGCGCCAGCAGTCCCAGCAGCAGCCCGGCCCCGGCCAGCCAGACGAAATAGCGGAGGGACTGGCGCATTTCATGCAAGAAAAGGTTTTTCATCATCACAGTTTCCTCCTCATCAATTCCGCGATGGAGCAGCCGTATTGTTCGCGCAGGTCGTCGCTCTGTCCATCCAGCGCGATCCGTCCGTGATCCAGCAGAATGAACCGGTCAAACAGCCGCTCCATGTCGCTCAGCTCATGGGTGGCGATGAGGAAAAGCCTGCGTTCATCCGCCTGGCGCAGCAGCACTTCCCTCATTTCATCCCGGGTCTTGATGTCAATGCCGCCGAAGGGCTCATCCAGCAGGTAGACTCTGGCATTGACGCCCATGCTGAGAATAAACAGCGCCAATGCGAGGCGACCCTTGGACAGCGTGCCCAGCTGGGCGCCCATATCGAAGCCAAAACGGCTGAACAGCTCATCGGCTTCCGCCACGCGGTAGCCCGGCCGCAGGACCGCGTACATCTTCACCGCGTCTGAAACACGCTGCCCTGGCTTGAACCAGGGATAGGACGGATGAAAGCATACCTCCGACTTTGTGAGCCAGGTGTCGCGCTGGCCCAGAATCGACGCCTCGCCCCGGTAGGTTTGAATGAGCCCGGCCAGGATTTTGAGCAGCGTGGACTTGCCGCTGCCGTTGGCGCCTGTCAGGGCCACCAGGGTCCCGGCCTCCAGCTGAAAGCTCACGCCCTTCAGCGCGTCGCCCCGGCCGTATGACATGGACAGGTCTTTCACAGAAACGCAGCATTCGCTCATTGTGAATCAGCTCCCTTCAATTCGTCCGACAGGGCGGACAGAATCTCTTCCGATGAAAAGCCGTAGGCCAGCAGTTCCCGGGTCATGGCGGCGGCGCGCTCGCGCAGGACGTCGCCTCTCAGCCGCCGGAGCAGCGCGTCGTCGGCGGTGATGAACTTGCCGTTGGTGCGCTCGGTGCGAAGGATGCCCTCCTGTTCCAGCAGCTGCAGCGCCCGTTGGATCGTGTTGGGCGTCACCTCATAGATCATGGCCATGTCGCGGATGGAGGGCAGGCGATCGCCCGGCTGATACGATCCGGCGATGATTTCCCGCTTCATGTGCGCCGCGATTTGGAGATAGATCGGCTTGTCCGGCTGAAATGACAGGGCCATGGCAGCGGTCCCCCTTTTTGTATCACTGTATTACTTCATTGATACAGTGAGAGTATAGCATCATCGCGATGGTTTGTCAACACAGAAATTCGCCGCACGGATATTTCCATGCGGCGAGAACCAATGTGCGTCAATATTCGATTTTCCACACCGCCGCGTCGTGGGGCGGGAGGGTGGCGGATAGCGTGGACGCTGCCTCCCCGCTCCACAGCTCCGTGGCCTTTGTGAAGCCGCGGCCGATTTCATCGGGCGAAATGGACACCGCGCGCGCCTCGTCGGACAGGTTGAATGCGGCGGCATAGCAGCCCCTTCCGTCCATCCGGGGCGCCAGCCAGGCGGATTCCGCCTCGCTGGTGCGCAGGGGATGGCCGCAGAAGCTCTCCTTCTCGATTTCAAGCAGCGGGCCGTTGGTGAGCAGGGACAGGGTGAAATCGTCGTTCTTCGTCAGGTCCCCGCCCATCATCAGGGGCGAGCGCGCCACGCACCAGAGGGACATCATGGTTCGCTGCTCGGCGGGGGTGAACCGGGTCCACTGGCCGGCGGGGTGGTCGTCGTAGCACTGGCGCAGCGCCCCCAGGAGCAGCATGTCCGCGTCCGGCCAGTGGCCCGGCCCGGCGTGGACGCACCACTTTTCCGCCCGCTCGAACATGGCCTTGAGGAGCCGCCACTCGTCCCAGAAATCGTCGGTGATCCGCCACATGTTGGCGTAGGTCTTCAGGTGTTCAGCCTCCTCCAGGGGCGCGGGGCCGGGAGACAGGGAGAGCACGATATCCCGGCCGCAGCCCCGGGCAGCCTCCGAGATGATCTCGATCTCCCGGCGGCAGTGGGGGTACTCCCGAGCGATGTCGTCGCACTTCACGAAGTCCACGCCCCAGGCCGCGTACAGGCGGAAGACGCTGTCGTAGTAGGCCCGGGCGGCGGGGCGATCGGCCCGGGTGCCGTACATGTCCGGATTCCAGGCGCAGATGGAGTTGGGGTTGGCCGCCTCGTGGCAGCCGTAGGCGCTGCCCTCGATGGGCAGGCGGCGGTGGGCGGCCATGCGGGGCAGGCCGCGCATGATGTGGATGCCGAATTTCAGGCCCAGGCCGTGGACGTAGTCGGCCAGGGGTTTGAAGCCCCGTCCGTCGGCGGCAGAGGGAAAGCGGTTCGGGGCGGGCAGGAGCCGGCCGAATCCGTCCATCGTCAGCTCGGAGAAGGGCTCGTAGTCGTGGGTCTGGGCGGTGGGCTGATACCACTGGATGTCCACCACCACGTACTCCCAGCCGTATGCCTTGAGGTATTTCGCCATATAGTCGGCATTTTCGCGCACCGTTTTTTCGGTGACGGCCGCGCCGTAGCAGTCCCAGCTGTTCCAGCCCATGGGCGGGTATTGCGCCAGAATCATAAAAAGACCTCCCGTATCAGTTCGTTACAGGGATTATTATAGTAAAAAGAAAGCCGGCCGTAAAGAGCGGAAATGCGCAGGATTGACTCCACTTTTGTCTTGTTTTTGAAGGCCCTCAGTCCTGAGGCAGCGCCGCCTCGGTCAACTCCGCTTCGTGGCGGGGCTGGGTGGGCAGCCGCCGGATGAACCGGGCAAACAGCGCGATGGACACCACGCAGCAGGCGATGTCCGCGATGGGGGTGGCCCACACGATGCCGTAGATGGGGATCAGCCGCACCAGGATGAACATCATGGGAATGTCCAGCACGCCCTTGCGCAGGATGGCCAGCACGAAGGACTTGAGGCTCTCGCCCACCGCCTGGAAGAAGGAGATGAAGGCGTAGGCGCAGGCCGAGAAGGGGCCGCCGAGGCACAGGATGCGCAGGAACGCCGTGCCGAAGCGCAGCGACGACAGGTCATGCTCCAGGAAGATGTACACCAGCGGGGTGGCGAACACCAGGCTGACGGCCATGCACAGCGCGGCCAGGCCGACGGAGATGGTGGCGGAGATGGACACCGCCTCCTTCATGCGCTTGTGGTTGCCGGAGGAGTAGTTGTAGCCGATCAGGGGCAGCACGCCCTGAGACATGCCGCGCACCATGCAGTGGGCCAGCATGTTGATCTTCTTGGCCACGCCCACACCCGCCTGACAGGCCAGATTGCCGGTGGCGGCCATCAGGTTGTCCAGCACGGCGTAGGAGATGTTCTCGCACAGGGTCATCAGGCAGGCCGGCAGGCCCGTGGTGAGCACGTCGGCGGGGATGCGCTGGGCAAAGCACTTCCGGCCCGGCTTCAGGGAGAGCACCGAGTGGAGCCGGTATTTCAGGATCACCAGCAGGAAATAGCAGGTGGCGATCAGGTTCGACAGGGAGGTGGCGATGGCCGCGCCCAGCACCTCCTGGCCCGGCTTCAAAATGACGAACATGAACAGCGGGTCCAGCAGGATATTCAGCACGCCCCCCAGGGCGATGCCGAAGCCCGCCTGCATGGAGCGCCCCTCCGAGCGCACCAAATGGCCCAGCAGCGCGTTCAGCGAGGTGGCCACGCCGCCGATCACCACGGTGATGAGCAGGTATCCCCGGGCGTGCTCGTGCACCCCCGGCGCGCTGCCGCCCAGCGCGTCCACAAAGGCGTCCATCAGCGCCCAGGCGCCGAAGGAGTAGACCAGCGTCAGCAGTGCGCAGCCCCAGAAGGCGAAGGCGGCGGTGTGCTTGGCCCGGCTGATGTCCCGCACGCCCAGCGACCGCGAGATGACGCTGGCCCCACCCACGCCGAACAGGTTCGATATGGCCGAGAGGAACATGAACGCCGGCATGCACACCGTGACCGCCGTGATCATGGCGGTGTTGTCCGTGAGGCTGATGAAGTAGGTGTCGGCCATATTGTAGATGACCAGGATGATCTGGCTGATCACCGTGGGAATCGCCAGTCTCAGCACCGCCGAGATGATCGAATCGTGCTCGAACAGCTTCACCTGCGCGGCATGGTCTCGCATGGGAATCACTTCTTTCCTCTATATGGACGCGGCCCGCCGATAACGCGCGGGATACGAAAATCTTAACTGCCGGTTAATATTTTCCTATTCTATGCACCTGCTCCGATAAAGTCAAATTATATTTTATTTGATTTACATAACGTGAGTTTATGGAGTGTCGCCTGACGCGGCAAAACCCGGGGTAAAAGCCGGTATTTCATTAGTTTTTGCCCTTCGATTTTACATAACGTATAAATATCTTTTATATATTGGCCGTCGATTGACAGCCTATTTCCGGTTTGCTATAATACAGGCGCGAAGGAGGCAATGGGATTATGTGGAGAAAAGCGGAGAAGACGCTCATCGACCTGCCCACGGAAAACGGCCACGCGTCCACTGTGGCGCTGGTGGGCGATGACGTGCTGCTGGCCTGGTTTGGCGGCACCCGGGAGGGCGAGCCGGACGTGGACATCTACGGCGCGCGGCGGGTGAAGGGCCGCTGGGAAGCGCCGCGCCGGCTGGCGGGGGAGGCGGGCCTGCCCCACTGGAACCCCGTGCTTTTCGCCGAGGGCGAAAGGGTTGATCTCTATTATAAAGTGGGGCACACCATTCCGGGCTGGCACACCCGGCGCGCGCGCTCCCTGGACGGCGGGCATACCTGGACGGAGCCTTCCGAGCTGGTGCCGGGGGACGTGGGCGGCCGGGGCCCGGTGCGCAACAAGCCCCTTCGCCTGCGCTCCGGGCGGATCCTGGCCCCGGCCTCCATCGAGACGCCGGAGACCTGGAACGCCTTCGTGGACATCTCCGACGACGGAGGCGACAGCTTCCGCCCCTCGCCCTTCGTGCCGCTGTGGCGCGTGGGGGAGGACAAGCCGGCCACCGACGGGCCGGAGCCCATGGAGATTCACGGCAAGGGCGTGATCCAGCCCACTCTGTGGCAATCCGACGACGGGGCGGTTCACATGCTGCTGCGCTCCACCGAGGGCTATATCCTGCGCAGTGATTCCTTAGATGAGGGCGAGAGCTGGCGGCCCGCCTATGCCATGGCCCTGGCCAACAACAACAGCGGCATCGACCTGACCCGCCTGGCGGACGGTCGGATTGTCCTGGCCATGAACCCGGTGTCGGGCAACTGGGCCGCCCGCACGCCGCTGGCGCTTTGCGTGTCGACGGACGGCGGGGAGACCTTCCGGCCGGTGATGAACCTGGAGATGAACCCCGGCGAGTATTCCTACCCGGCGATCATCAGCCGGGGCGACACGCTGTACATCAGCTACACCTGGCAGCGCCAGAAGATCGCCTTCTGGGAGATTGAGCTGGAGAAGGCCGGGGGAAACGGAGATGAGACGCGATGAAGAAGGAAATGTGGCCCGTGATGCTGACGCCCTACACCGAGGAGGGCGCGGTGGACTACGCCTCGCTGGAGCGGCTGATCGCCTGGTATGAGGCGAATGGCGTCAGCGGGCTGTTCGCCGTGTGCCAGTCCAGCGAGATGTTCTCCCTGAGCCTTCGGGAGCGGGTGGACATCGCCCGGTTTGTGAAGGAGCACGCCCGCGTGCCGGTGATCGCCTCCGGTCATGTGTCCACGGATCGGGCGGATCAGCTGGATGAGCTTAAGCGGGTGGCGGACACCGGCGTGGACGCGGTGGTGCTCATCAGCAACCGCATGGCCCCCGACCGGGAGGGGCCGGACGTGTGGAAGAAAAACCTGGAATGGCTGCTGGAGCGGCTGCCCGAATCGGTGCCCCTGGGAATCTACGAGTGCCCCGCGCCTTACAAGTGGCTGCTCTCCGACGAGGAGCTGGCCTTCTGCGCCGGCAGCGGCCGCTTCCGCTTCATGAAGGACACCTGCTGCGACCTGGCCACGCTGAAGCGCCGGGCGGCCATCGTGAGCGGCACCCCCATGCGGCTGTACAACGCCAACATCGCCACCCTGCTGGATTCCCTCAGGGCGGGCTGCGCCGGCTTCTCCGGCGTCATGGCCAATTTCCACCCGGACCTGTTCGCCTGGCTGCTGGAAAACTACGAGCGGTATCCGGCGGAGGCGGAGCGGCTGCAGGCGGCGCTCACCATGTGCGCCCTGATCGAGCGGCAGTGCTACCCGGTGAATGCCAAGTATCA
>CADARO010000087.1 GCA_902790345.1 uncultured Eubacteriales bacterium
GCGAAGCGAATAGCGAAACGCCCTTGCGCACGGCGAGAACGGAGGATAGGGAAGGACGGGACGGACTTGCCGCACCCGCAGCGCGCCGTCTACCATACGCAAGGAGACGCCGAGCGTAATCCCGCGGTAGAACGGCCAGTCTGTCCAGAGAGGGCCGTGAATGTACATGCAATGGCGAAATGCCACCCTCTCATACGGGAAGTCCCCCTTCTCCACCTTCCTGACAAGAAGTTCGATGCGGTACACCGCCTCTGGCAATGTCATGTCGCGAGAATTCACCGACCAGTTTACGTTTTCGGTGGAGTCGAAGTATACGCCCTCGACATCTGCCACAAGGGCCACGTCCGACGCGGCGTCCCATTCCTTGTCGGAAATGGTGGATTCGCCCAGCGTATAATATTGGTAGGCCGTCTCGTTGAGCCGGTCCACCAGCTGTCTCATTTCGTCCTGAATCATGCTATTCCGCCTTTCCGTCCACGCGCACCACCGGGGCCAGCTCGGCGGCGAAGGTCTTCTCCGTGCCGTCGTCGAAACGGATGGTCATGCGCTTGTCCCCGTCGTAGAGCAGCAGCACCGTGCCCTCGCCGAAGCGGCTGTGGCGCACCCGGTCGCCGCGCTTGAAGAGCTGCGCCGGTTTGTCCGCGTTCTGCGCGAAGGCCTGCGCGCCCTTCTGAACGCCCGGTATGCCGAAGCCCCTCGACACGCCGGGGATCTCCAGCCCCTTCGCCCCCGCCGGCACCTTCACCGGCTCCGGGCGGGCGCTTCTCTGCGGGGCAGAGCGGCGCGCGCCGTCAAAGCCCGACGCGGCCTGGGGCGAGGACAGCCTGGTCTGGGGCCGACGGGCGATGTTGGCGTCCTCGATCAGCCGCCGGGGCACCTCGTCCAGGAAGCGGGAGCGGGAATTATACTGCCGGGAGCCGTACAGCGCCCGGGTCTGGGCCCAGCTCATCAGCAGCCGCCGGCGCGCCCGGGTGATGCCCACGTAGCACAGGCGGCGCTCCTCCTCCATCTTCTCGTCGTCGAACAGCGACCGGCTGGTGGGGAAAATGCCCTCCTCCATGCCGGTCATGACCACCAAATCGAACTCCAGGCCCTTGGCCGAGTGCAGCGTCATCAGCGTCAGCACCTGGCTGGCGGCGTCCAGGCCGTCCAGATCGGTCACCAGCGCCACGTTCTCCAGGAAGCCCTCCAGGCCGCCCTCCGGCTCCCGGGCCACGTATTCCTTCACGGCGGTTTCCAGCTCGGCGATGTTCTCCAGTCGGCTCTCGTTTTCCTCGTTCTGAACCTTCTTGAACTGCTCCTCGTAGCCGGTCTTGTCGATCACATGGCGCAGGAATTCGTCGGCGGGCATGGTCTCGGCGTCCACGGTGAGCTCCTCCATCAGCGCGGAGAATTTCTCAACCGCGGTCAGCGCCCGCCCGGCAAGCCCTGCCTCCTCCGCGCTCATGGCGGCCATGAAGAGAGACGTGCCCTCCGCGGCGGCGTAGTCGGCCAGCTTGTCCACGGTGGTGTCGCCGATGCCCCGCCGGGGCTCGTTGATGATCCGGCGCACGGCCATGTCGTCCGCCGGATTCACCAGCGCCCGCAGGTAGGCGATCAGGTCCTTGACCTCCTTGCGCTCGTAGAACTTCATGCCGCCGTACACCCGGTAGGGAAGCCCCGCCCGCACCAGCGCCTCTTCAAGCACGCGGCTCTGGGCGTTGGTTCGATAGAGCACCGCCGCGTCGCCGATGGCCTCGCCCTGCTTTTTCCAGGCCTCCAGCTGCTGGCAGACCCAGGCCGCTTCCTCCCGCTCGTCCTGAGCGCGATAGACGCGGATCCGGTCGCCTTCCCCCGCCTCGGTCCACAGCGCCTTCTCCTTGCGGCCTGCGTTGTGGGCGATGACCTGATTGGCGGCGTCCAGGATGTTGCCGGTGGAGCGGTAGTTCTGCTCCAGCTTGATGACGCGGCAGCCGGGGAAATCCTTTTCAAATTCCAGAATGTTGCGGATGTCCGCGCCGCGCCAGGCGTAGATGGACTGGTCGTCGTCGCCCACCACGCACACGTTCTTCTTCTCCCCCGCCAGCAGCCGCACCAGCTCGTACTGGGCCAGGTTGGTGTCCTGGTATTCGTCTACCAATATATATTCGAACTTGCGCCTGTAATAATCCAGCACCGGCGCGTGCTCGGTCAACAGCTCCATGGTCTTCATGATGAGGTCGTCGAAGTCCAGCGCGTTGGCGGCCTTCAGCGCCTTCTCATAGCGGCGGTAGACGTCGGCGATCTTCTTGTTCCGGAAGTCGCCCCCCGCCTCCTTCTCCCATTCGCCGGGCGTCAGCAGCCGGTTCTTGGCGTCGGATATGATCGACTTGATCTCCCGGGGCGGATACATCCTGTCGTTCAGGTTCATGTCCTTCACGATGGCCTTGATGAGCCCCATCTGGTCGTCGTCGTCATAGATGGAAAACGCGCGCTGATAGCCCAGCTTCTCGATGTCGCGCCGCAGGATGCGGGCGCAGCAGGCGTGGAAGGTGGACACCCACACGTCCTCCGCCCTTTCGCCCACCAGCAGGCGGATTCGGTCCTTCATCTCCCGGGCCGCCTTGTTGGTGAAGGTGATGGCCAGGATGGCCCAGGGCGGGCAGCCGTCGTCGATCAGCCGGGCCACCCGATGGGTGAGCACCCGGGTCTTGCCCGAGCCCGCGCCGGCCAGCACCAGCAGAGGGCCTTCCCCCGCCAGCACCGCCTCGCGCTGGGGCGGATTCAGCATCGTCAGGTCAATCATCGCTCTTTTCGCCTTTCTCCAGGCGCTCCAGCACCGTGTTGTAGCCGCCCGCGCCGTAGACCAGGCAGCGGTTCACCCGGCTGATGGTGGCCGTGGACGCGCCGGTGGCCTCCGCGATGACGTTGTAGGTCATCTGCTCCCGCAGCAGCCGCGCCACTTCCATGCGCTGGCCCAGGTCCTGAACCTCGCGAATGGTGCACAGATCCGAAAGCAGATTTCGGGCCTCCTCCTCTGTTTCAAGGGAAAGGAGCGCGCGCACGAGCAGCCTCAGCTGCTCCTCGTTGGATTTGATCTGCATGTCTTTGCCTCCCCGCATCATTCTTATCCACATTACACTTTAGCATAGTGTCGCGCGAAATGCAAGTGTAAAAAATGAAAATACGGCGTCAGGGCTAAATTTCCGCGCGCGCTTGTACTTTACACTGCGATTTGATATGATGGAGTGGTCGGAAAGGAGGCGCGCGGCATGGATTTTCGGGATAATCTGGAAAAGACCACCGTAGGCATGAAGGAAATCGAGGCGGACAGTCTGGACGCCATCGCCCGGGAGTTGGAGGGGCTGGAGCTGCGCCGGGACCTGACCGAGGAGGACTTTCAGCGCTCCTGCGGCGACCTGCGCGCCCGCATCGGTTATCTCAAGACCATCAACCATGAATCCCGCAACCGGGAGGTGTCGAACTCCTTCACCATCGACGAGATGGAGACCCGGTTGAAGGAGATCGAGGCCTTCCGGCGGCACGAGCGGCGCCGCTTCCGCCTGCTGGCTCCCACCCCCACCAACGCCCAGATCGACCTGGAGGAGCGGGACAGCCACCACTTCGCCCAGGGCATCACCTTCTACAAGCTGTTCTGGATCTTCTTCATCGGCAGCTTCCTGGGCGTGGTGATCGAGATGATCTGGGTGGTGGTGATCCACGGCCACTTCGAAACCCGCTCCGGCCTGATCTACGGCCCCTTCAACATGGTCTACGGCGTGGGCGCGGCGGTGCTCAGCGCGGCGCTGTACCGCTTCCGCAACTGGAGCAAACTGTTTTCCTTCCTGGGCGGCTTCGTGGCGGGCAGCGCGGTGGAATACGGCTGCTCCCTGTTTCAGGAGATGGTGTTCGGCTCCACCTCCTGGGACTACTCAAACCTCCCCTTCAACCTGAACGGCCGCATATGCCTTTTGTACTCCCTGTTCTGGGGCGGGCTGGGGGTGGTCTGGATCAAGGGCGTGTATCCCCGCATGTCCCGCTGGATCCTGAAGATCCCCAACCGGGTGGGCAAGGCGCTCACATGGCTCCTGCTGGTGTTCATGGTGTTCAACGGCATGATGAGCAGCTTCGCCGTGCTCCGCTGGGGCCAGCGCATTCAGGGTGACCCGCCGGCCACGCGGCTGGACGCCTACCTGGATCAGCACTATCCCGACGAGCGCATGGAACAGATCTACGCCGGCATGACCTTCACCATCGCCGGCCAAAAGCACGACGACAGCCGATTCGCGCGGTAATTCCCGGCGCGGCAGGCATCCGGCGGCGGCAAAACGCCTCCCGACGCCCTGCCGCGCCGGTTTTTGAACCGTTTTTCGATCATTTTATTTTACGCGCGTTGAAAAATTTTGCTATTTTTGCGCTTTGACCTTGCGTTTAGGCGTTTCTATGATATAATGTATAGGAATACTTATGGATATTATGCGGAGTTGTCTGTCCGCGCCGGCGGAATCGGACACGTCCAATCGAGGTGCATAGAGCCATGCCCAACAGAGACGCAAAGGACGTCGAACGCGAATATTACGAATTCCGAAAGAAAATGCAGGAAAAGCGGCGTCAGCAGACCGCGGCCGCGCCCGCCGGTCAAACCGGCGCGAAGCCCCGTCCGGTGAAGAGCGCCGCGCCCGCCGCGAAGAAAGCGGCCCCCGCGCCGAAGCCGGCGGCCGTTCAGAAAACGCCGGTCGTGCCGAAGGAAACCGCGCCTGTTCAGGAAGCGCCGGTCATGCCGAAGGAAACCGCGCCCGTTCAGAAAGCGCCGGTCATGCCGAAGGAAACCGCGCCCGTTCAGGAAGCGCCGGTCATCCAGGAAACGCCCGTAGCGGAAGCGCCCGCCGTCGACATCGAAGCCGCCGAGGACGTGGCCGCCCAGGTGGTGGTCAGCGCCGCCGAGGCGGTGGCGGAGGCCGGCTTCGTGGGCGAGGACGCCTTTGAAACCGCCGAGGAAGCGGCCGAGGAAACGCTGGCCGCCGAAACGGCCCTGGACATCGAAGCGGCTGAGGAACCCGACGACGCGGAACCGGAAGCCGCCGGTGAGGACGAGGACACCGATTACGAAGACGACGATGAAGACGAGGAAGAGGACGAGGACGACGAGGGCGGCGGCATTTCCGGCCTGCTGCGCGGCGTCGGCGCCCGTTTCGGCGCGCTGGGCGGCAAGCTCGGCGGCCTGCTGAAATCCGTCGGCCGTCATCGCGACGAAGAAGAGGACGAGGACGAAGACCTGAGCGAAGACACCGCGGAGGCAGACGAGCCCATCGAGGCGGACGCGGTCGAGGAGGAAACCCCCGCTGAGGAAGAAGCTCCCGTCGAGGTCGAGATTCCTGTTGAGGAGGAAGCCCCCATCGAGGAGGAAATCCCCGTCGAGGAAGAAGCCCCCGTCGAGGTCGAAGTCCCCGCTGAGGAGGAAGCCCCCGTCGAGGTCGAAGTCCACGCCGAGGAAGAAGCTCCCATCGAGGTCGAGATCCCCGCTGAGGAAGAAGCCCCCGCCGAGGAAGAAGCCCCCGTCGAGGTCGAGATCCCTCCAGCGGACAACGAGCCCATCCGCTCGGACGCGGTGCCCATCGACCTGAGCGTCGAGCCCGCCGAGCCCGAGGAAACCCCCTCGGAAGACGACGAAGCCGAGGAGGAAGACGAGGACGACGATGAGGATGACGAGGAAGACGAAGACGACGGCCCGTCCTTCCTGAGCGGCCTCTGGGGCAAGATCAAGGGCCTCGTCAAGCGCCGCGACGACGACGATGATGACGAGGACGACGAAGAAGAAGACGAAGACGAAAGCGATGGAGACGATTCGCCGGAGGACGACGAGGAAGAACCGCCGATTCAGATAAAGGTCAAAAAGAAGAAAGAAGCGCGGGGCGCGAGAAATATGGAAGGAGAATTGAACAACATGGACAACAACCAGAAGACGATGACTGAGATGATGGCTGAAGGCATGAGCGAGACGCCTTCCCTCTCCCGCCGCGAACGCAGGATGCTGGCCGAAGCCGCCAACGCCGCCAATAACGCCGCCAACGCAAAGGACAAGGTGGAGGACGAGCTGGATCAGTTGAGCGAGGCCATCGCCGAGGACGAGCAGCCCACCGTGGAGTACAAGCCCGTGCGCACCAAGACCGAGCGCAAAAAGCCCGTCGTCACGCTGGACGACGATGAGGACGAGGACGAAGACGACGAGGAAGACGAGGACGAGATCGAGACCAAGAAGGCCAAAAAGTCCCGCCGCCCTGAGAAGAAGCGCCCCGTCTACGACGATGACGATGACGACGAAGACGACGAGGATGAGGACGAAGAGGAAGAAGAGGACGAGGACGATTACGACGACGAAGACGACGATTACGATGACGACGACGATGACGACGAGATCGGCATCGGCAAGCGCATCTTCGGCTTCATCAAGGTGCTGATCGCCATCTTCCTGCTGCTGGCCGTGGCCGCCCTGGCGCTGCGCGTGGGCGAGTCGGCGGGCTACTTCAAGCTGGACTGGATCCGCAACAACGTGGGCAGCCGCGTGGGCTTTGTGAACACCATCTTCCCGGAGCCCGACGCCCAGCAGTAAACCCGGCGACTTCGCGGAGCATAAGGAGTTAATACCATGGCTAAGAAGAAGAAATCGACGAAAAAGGCCCGCCGCGCGCGGCGCGTTTCGCGCGTGTTCTGGGCCATATGGCTTATCCTGATCATCCTTCTGCTGGCGCTGACCGGCTTCATGCTGCTGGCCAACCCCGACGTGGGCGATCAGATCGTGAACAGCTTCAACGCGACGCCCTCGCCCGAGCCCACCCCCGAGATGACCCCCGTGCCCACGGCCGTGCCCACCCCCATTCCCACCGTGGTGCCCACGCCCGTGCCCACCGCCACCCCGCTGCCCATCGGGCATGAGGAAGTGGACGAGGCGGCCATCCCCGAGGCGCAGAAGCCCGAGGCCTTCAAGGTGAACACCAAGGTCTACGCCGACGGCACCGAGACCAAGGCCTACACCCGCAGCGAGCGGATCAGCATCGTGGCCTCCGACCAGTATTCCAAGCTGGAGGGCGTGACCACCTTCCGCGGCAACAACTACCGCGACATCGGCTCCTGGGGCACCGTGCCGAACAACGCCGACACGCTGGCCATCAAGTATTCCTTCAAGATCGGCGGCATCGACAGCTGGACCGGCGTGGGCTGGACCGGCCAGCCCGCTATCGTCCGCTGGGACAGCCAGACCATCCAGAACATGAACATCAAGGATGAGAAGAAGGCCAAGGCCGATCTGGTTGAGGTCATCTACGCCGCCATGGACGGCAAGATCTACTTCTTCGACCTGGAGGACGGCGAATTCACCCGCGATCCCATCGTCATCGGCGCGCCCATCAAGGGCAGCGTGACCATCGACCCCCGGGGCTATCCGCTGCTGTACGTGGGCCAGGGTATCGACGAGGTGGACGGCCAGGCGGTGAAGATCGGCATGCGCATCTTCAGCCTGATCGACCAGAGCCAGCTGCTGTTCATCAACGGCCGCGACGATTTCGCCACCCGCCACTGGTACGCCTCCGACTGCGCCCCCATCGTGGACGCGGAGACGGACACCTGCATCTGGATCGGCGAGAACGGCCTGCTGTACAGCATCAAGCTGAACACCATCTACAACGCCTCCGCCGGCGCGGTGACCATCGATCCGGTGATCGACCGCTACTGGTATGAGTCCAACGTGACCACCCGGCCCGGTATGGAGAACTCCGTGGTGGTATACAACCACTACGCCTACTTCGCCGACAACTCCGGCCTCATCACCTGCCTGGATCTGAACGAGATGAAGCCCCTGTGGAACTTCTACGTGGGCGACGACACCGACGCCTCGCTGGTGCTGGAGGAGACCAAGGACGGCGTTTACATCTATACCGGCTCCGAGCTGGATCTGTCCGCCAAGAACGGCAAGGGCAACGTGCACATGCGCTGCCTGAACGCCATGACCGGCGAGGAGATCTGGTGCAAGACCGTGGAGGTCAGCGACAGCAGCGGCCACGGCGGCTGCTTCGCCACCCCGGCCTGCGGCAAGGGCTCCGTGGACGACCTGGTGTTCTTCACCGTGGCTCGCGTGAACGGCGCCAAGGGCCGCTGCAACATGCTCTACGCCCTGAACAAGATGACCGGCGAGGAAGTCTGGACGCTGGACATCGGCGGCTACAGCTGGTCTTCTCCCACGCTGACCTTCGACAAGAACGGCCGCGCGTATCTGTTCCAGGCCAACTCCAACAGCATCATGCGCATGATCGACGCCGAATCCGGCGAGCTGATCACCTCCATCGAGATCGACGGCAGCAACATCGAGGGCTCCCCCGCCATCTTCGACGACATGCTGGTCATCGGCACCCGCGGCGCCCGCATCCATGGCGTCAAGATCCAGTAAAACCTGTCACAAACCATTCACGGGAGCGTTCGCCATCGCGCGGACGCTCCCGTTTTTTATCCTTCCCGCATTTCATCCACGAGAAAAATCACAGATTATGTCATTTCGTCCCAAAGGCGCGCATATATAGATTCCAGATGGGAAACATACACACATTCTGTCACGGAGGGATCCATATGAACGCCTTTTCTCTCTTGCTGGTGGACGACAACACCACCCTCATTCAAAGCCTGATCGCCTACTTTTCCCGGCAGGAGGACGTATCCCTGGCCGGGGAGGCCGGCAACGGCGCGGACGCGCTGGAGCTCATCGCCCGGCAACAGCCGGACGTGGTGCTGCTGGATATCGTCATGCCCCGCCTGGACGGGCTGGGGGTGCTGCGGGAACTGCAATCCATGGAGAAGCCGCCCCGGGTGGTGGTCTACAGCGCGCTGAAAACCGACACCGTGGTCAATCGCGCCGTAGAGCTGGGGGCCAGCTACTTCATGGTGAAGCCCGCCGAACCCGCCCGCATCCACGAGCAGCTGCGGGCCGTGATGAACGACGAGACGCCCCTGGTGTCCCTCACCACCCGTCCCGCCGAACCGCCCGCCTCCTACGCCCGCTGGTCGCCCGACGAGCGGGTGGCCAACCTCTTTCTGTCCATCGGCATACCCGCCCACGTGAAGGGCTATCAGTACCTGCGCGAGGCCGTGCGCATGGTGATGGAGGATCACAGCGTCATCAACCGCATCACAAAGGAGCTCTATCCCGGCATCGCCCGCCGCTACGGCACCAGCTCCAGCAAGGTGGAGCGGGCCATGCGCCACGCCATCGAGGTGGCCTGGAACCGGGGCCGGCTGGAGAACACCAACCAGATGCTGGGCGTGAAGCTGTTCTCCGAGCGCGACAAGCCCACCAACGGCGAGTTCATCGCCCTCATCGCCGACAAAGCCGCGGGGGAATGAGGAACAATGCGCAATGCGCAACTTGGGGTCTGGGGCGAAGCCCCAGTGAGGCGCGGGGCAAAGCCCCGCCACTATCTTTCCCCGTCCCCGCGTGAGCGGGGAAGGGGGTAGGGGGAAGGGGCACAGTACCCACTTGCCGCTGTTGTGTCAGCACATAGGTAAGTGTTTTGTGTCAGGACATCGGTAAGTCAGTGGAAGGGGTGGAGTAAGGCTTCGGCAGGGGAAACGTCAGGGTTGAAAGCCCTGAAGAGCGTAGCGACGAAGGGCTTTCAACCCTGGCGGCGCGGCGCGCGCCCCCCTGCCACGGAAGAAATCGGCTCGGTTCGGG
>CADARO010000088.1 GCA_902790345.1 uncultured Eubacteriales bacterium
CGACGCCCACTTTGCGCTGGGCGAGGAGCTGGACGAGCTCCGCATGGATGGCGACGAGCTGGTCTTCGCCGTGAACTACCGCTTCCCCGTGCCGTCGGAATACCGGGTGCTGCTGCCGGAGAGCCGCGCGAATGAAAGCGGCCAGCGGGTCGTGATCTTCCGGCCGGATCAGCCCGGCCTTTACCGCCGCGTCGTCAAAACGCGGCCCAGCGAATGCTGAACCGCGTCAGGATTTACCACTTCTCGAAATGCACCCTGTCCTCCTCCCATTCCGGCGCGCGGGGGGCGGGGTGCTCCGCCGGATAGCCGAAGGCGATCACGGAATGGGGCACCTGGGTTTCGGGCAGATTGAACAGCGCTCTGAGCGCCTCCACCCGGTTCATCTGGGGCCACGTGCCCAGCCACACGCTGCCCACACCCAGCGCCTTGGCCGCCAGGATCATGTTCTGCGCGGCGATGCTGCCGTCCACCACCCAGTATTCCTGAGCCCGGGGAAAGGCGCGTTCCAGATCGCCGCACACCAGCACGCCGAAATCCGCGCCCCGCAGCGGCTCTGCCGGGCGGCCGTTGGCGTCGGCCATTTTGTTCAGCGTGCCCCTGTCCCTCACCACGATGAACGACCAGTCCCGGGCGTTCACGCAGGAGGGGCCGCTCATGCCGGCGCGCAGGATGGTGTGGATCGTCTCGTCGGGCACGGGCTGATCGGTGAATTTGCGGATGCTGGTTCGGGTGAGAATCGCTTCGATGGCGTCCATGTTGATCTTGTCTCCCTTCTCTGATCGGCTGATCTATGGGCATTATAGCGCAGTTTTCGCCCAATCGCAAGCGCGGGGCCCCGGCAAAACGCCGCGGCCCCGCGCAGTGCATTATTCAGCTCACACCTTCACGATGTAACCTTCCCGCCTGGGCTTCGGCGTGGGCTGCTCGCAGTCCGCGTAGCCCAGCGCCAGGGAGGCCACGCCCACCAGCGTGTCCGGCAGGCCCCACTGCCTGAGCAGCGCCTTGCCTTCCTCCGTCTCGAACATCTGCTTGCAGCGAAGGATCCAGCAGGAGCCCAGCCCCACGGCGTAGGCCGCGTTCAGCATGTTGGTGCACACCGCCGCGCCGTCCAGCGTGTGGGTGGCGCAGTCCTCGGTCTCGAACACCAGCACCACCGTGGGCGCGCCGTAATAGGGCTTGGCGTCCGGATTGCCCAGCACAGCGCCGTTGAGCCGGTTCACGGCGGCCAGCGCCTCCGGGCTCTGCACCGCCACGATCTGCACGCCCTGGCGGCCCATGCCGGTGGGGGCGTAGGTGCCGGCCTCCAGCACGGCGTTCAACTCCTCGTCGGTGATCTGCTCAGCCTTGTAGGCGCGGATGGCCCGGCGATTCTTTAAAACCTCAAGCGCTTCCAGTTTCATATTCCATTTCCCTCCCTGATGATATTGGAATCACACCATCAGCCGATAGATATTGGCGCAGTCCTCTTCGTTCAGCGTCACGAAGCCGGAGATGCTGCCGGGGCGGCCGTCGCCGTTGCAGAGCACGTCCACCAGCTTCGGGATGTCCTCCTCCTTCGCGCCCAGCTCGGCGAAGCTCTTCGGCATGCCGATGGAGATCAGGAACCGCCTCAGCGCCTCGATGCCCGCCTTCGCGGTGACCTCGGGATGCTGGAAGTCCATGGAGCAGCCCCACACCCGCACGGCCACCTGGGCGAAGCGCATCACGTCGTGATTCATCACGTAGGTGAACACCGCCGGCATGGTCACGGCCAGGCCCGCGCCATGGGCGCAGTCGTACAGCGCGGAGAGCTCGTGCTCGATGTTGTGGCTGTTCCAGTCCTGGCTGCGGCCCACGCCGCAGGAATTGTTGTGGGCCATCATGCCGGCCCACATGATGTTGGCGCGGGCCTCGTAGTTGTTCGGGTTCTCGATGACTCTCGGGCCCTCGTGGATCATGGTCATCAGCAGCGCCTCGATCAGCCGGTCGGTGACCTCCACCTCCGGCGTGTTGGTCAGATAGCGCTCATACAGGTGCGCCATGATGTCCGTGATGCCGCAGGCGGTCTGATAGGGCGGCAGGGTCTGGGTCAGCGCCGGGTTGAGGATGCTGAACCGGGGGCGGATGGCGTCGCCCGTGGCGCCGCGCTTGAACATGCCGTTTTCATTGGTGATGACGGAGTCCGGGCTGCCCTCGCTGCCCGCCGCGGCAATGGTGAGCACCGTGCCCACGGGCAGGGCCTTCTCGATGTACTTGCCGCTGTAGAAATCCCAGAAATCCCCCTCGTAGACCACGCCGGCGGCGATGGCCTTGGAGGAGTCGATGGTGCTGCCGCCGCCCACGGCCAGCACGAAGTCCACCTTCTCCTTCCGGCACAGCTCGATGCCCTCGTACACCAGGCCG
Source organism: uncultured Eubacteriales bacterium (assembly GCA_902790345.1). Lineage (GTDB taxonomy): Bacteria > Bacillota > Clostridia > Christensenellales > Aristaeellaceae > Firm-10. Next base: position 2,383 of record CADARO010000088.1, read on the forward strand.
CTGCGGGGGTTCGGCTTCACGCCGCCCAGCTCCACATAGCCCACGCCCGCCGCCTCCAGCGACGCCTTCACCCGATCCAGCAGGCCGGAGCGCACCACGCTGCCGCCGCCGTAATGGATGAGCACCTTGCTGCCGCCGAACTTCTTCACCAGCTCGCCGGCCTTGCGCTCGGCCTCCTTGCCGAATTCAAACCAGGTGGGAGAATAAAAGTGAAAATCATTCACGGCAAAAACCTCCTTGCTTGACAGAGCCAATAATTTGAGCTATTATCATTATAAAACTTAGAGCTAAGGTGAAGTCAAGCACTGTTTTGACATTTTCAGGGAGGCGGGCAAAAGTGCGATACACCATCAGGGAAGTCTCTGAGAAGACCAACATCAGTGCGTATGTGCTGCGCTATTACGAAAAGGAGGGCGTGCTGCCTCGCATCGACCGCAGCCAGGGCGGCAGCCGGCGCTACACCGACGAGGATCTGGATCTGCTGGGCCTCATCACCTGCCTCAAAAACACCGGCATGCCCCTCAAGGACATCAGGACCTTCGTGCAGCTGCGGGAAAAGGGGCCGCACACCCTGCGCCAGCGCCGGGACATCCTCATGGCGCAGCAGCGGAGCGTGCTGGAATCCATGGAGGAAATGCGGAAGAACTACGAGAAGGTCACCCGCAAGCTGGCCTATTACGAGGGCCTGCTGGCCGACTACGAGGCGGAAAAGGCAAAAGAAAAGGCTTCCCTTTGAGAGAAGCCGCGATACTTTCCCTTTCGCTCAGCGAATGAGCTTTGACACGCGCTCGGTGAGCACGAAGGCCAGCGCCATTTTGACGAGATCCGGGATGATGAACGGGAACACGCACCAGCCCAGCGCCGTCATCACGCCCACCGCGCCGGACTGCCGGGTGTACACGATCACAAACCAGGCCGTGCCGAAGGCGTAGCACACCGCCAGCGCCGCCACCAGCGCACCCACGCGCGCCCAACGGCCCTCGCCCGCCAGCGCGGTGATCAGCCAGTACACCAGCGCCATGGCCGCGAAGCCCACCAGATAGCCGCCCGTGGGCCCCAGCAGCGCGCTCAGGCCGCCGTTGAACCCCGCGAACACGGGCAGGCCGATGGCCCCCATCAGCAGATAGACGCCCACCGCGATCAGCGCGCGCTTGCCGCCCAGCAGGTTCAGCGCCGCGAACACAGCGAAGGTCTGCATCGTAAACTCCACGACGGCCGGGATGCTGATCCACGAACAGATCGCCATCAGCGCCACCATCACCGCGATGTAAGCCATGTCCCGCGCCTTCAGGCTGCCCTTTGTCTTCTCCATGAGAAACGCCTTCTTTCCGGGGCTGCAATGCCCCTGTCACGCCTCTCATTTTAGCACAAATCGCCATTTTAGTCAACTGATAACATCTATAGTTTACATAAATACGCGATCGCCTTGCCGATTCGCTGGGGCACCTCGAAGAAATGGTTGCCGTTGTTCCACTCGAAGGCGGCATTTTCCGCGCCCAGCCGACCGACCAGCAGCGCGTATATCGCCTCGCTGGCTTCCTTGTTGCGGCCCATGGGGCCCCGGGTGGTCTTGGCCTCCTTCAGGCCGAGAGACACATAGGCCCGGGTAAGGCGCGGAAACGGCGCGTTTTCGGCGTACTCGGCGAAGCGCTCATACCACAGCGCGCCGGACACGCTGGCCGCCCGGTCAAAGGGCGAATCCGCCTTCGAGGCGGCGTACAGCGCGAACAGCCCGCCCAGGGAATAGCCCAGGATGCCCAGATGGGCGACGTCATCAAGCCGTTCCCGGGCGGCGGCCAGCAGCGGGCCGGTGGCGTCGATCAGCGCGTCCGCCCGGCCGGCCATCTCGCGCCCGTTCAGCTCGGATGAGGGCCAGGGGGTGTAGTCCGCGTCCCAGTCCACCTCCGGCAGCGAGGCCAGCGCGAAGGGCGACAGGGTCTTGCCGATCTTTGGCGTCAGCATGCGCTCCATGTCGGGCAGCATGGCTTCCAGTTCGTCGCCGCAGCAGGCGACGAGCAGCGTCCGCTCTCCCTTCCCCGGCGAAATATAGAGAATGCCCTGTCGGCCGTCGTCCAGGCGCAGGGCTTCGCAGGTTCCCTTCAACGTCAACACGCCTCCTTGCGCGGCGCGAAATCACAGCCCCAGCTCCGAGAGCAGCGAACGGGCCTCCCGGGCCTCGGAGGACAGCGCCAGGATCTCATAGACCTGGCCGCCCACGTCGCCCGACACGGGCCGGAACTCCACCATGAAGCCCTCCTGCGTCAGTCTGTCCCGGATCTCGCGGGCCTTCTCCTCGCTGTGGGCCATGTGGATGACCACCCAGCGCGCCTCTCTCTTCATCATGGCTGTCTTCGCCCCCTGCGGCCGCCGGGCCGCGCCCAAACTGAATCATCGAAAATGAACCAAGGGAGCCGCAGCGTCTGGCCGCGGCTCCCTTTTGTGTGTCGGCTATCAGGCCTTGCCGTCGCAGCCCAGAACGTCGACCAGCTTGTGGGCGACCATGTTCTTGATGGCGATGCGGGCGGGCTTGAGGTACTGACGGGGATCGAAATGATCCGGATGCTCGTTGAAGTACTGGCGGATGCAGGCGGTCATGGCCAGGCGCAGATCGGAGTCGATGTTGATCTTGCAGACCGCGCCGCGGGCAGCCTGACGCAGCTGCTCCTCGGGGATGCCGACGGCGTCGGGCATCTTGCCGCCGTTCTCGTTGATGATCTTCACGAATTCCTGCGGCACGGAGGAAGAGCCGTGCAGCACGATCGGGAAGCCAGGCAGGCGCTTGGCGACTTCTTCCAGGATGTCGAAGCGCAGCGGCGGGGGCACCAGGATGCCCTTCTCATTGCGGGTGCACTGCTCGGCCTTGAACTTGTAAGCGCCGTGGCTGGTGCCGATGGCGATGGCCAGGGAGTCGCAGCCGGTCTCTTCGACGAAGTGCTGCACGTCCTCGGGACGGGTGTAGGAGGAATCCTCGGCGGAGACTTTCACCTCGTCCTCGACGCCGGCCAGGGTGCCCAGCTCAGCCTCGACGACCACGCCGTGATCGTGGGCGTATTCCACGACCTGCTTGGTGATCTTGATGTTCTCCTCGATGGGCAGGCCGCTCTTGTCGATCATGACAGAGGTGAAGCCGCCGTCGATGCAGCTCTTGCACAGCTCGAAGCTGTCGCCATGGTCCAGATGAACGACGATGGGCAGGTCGAAGCCGGCGGTCTGCTCGGCGTCCTCGATGGCGGCCTTGATCAGGTTCATCAGGTAGACGTGCTTGGCGTAGGCGCGGGCACCCTTGGAGACCTGCAGGATCAGGGGAGCGCGCTTTTCGATGGCGGCCTCCGTGATGCCCTGGATGATTTCCATGTTGTTGACATTGAAAGCGCCGATGGCGTAGCCGCCGTCGTAGGCCTTCTTAAACATCTCGGTAGAAGTTACGAGACCCATGTGAAACACTCCTTTATATTTCGGATTACCTTGTAAGTATACCAGCAATCGCCTGTAAAATCAAGCCCCCGGCGGATTTTTGACATTAAATCATTTGATGGGCGCATAAGAGGCGTCTTGCGGGCCGATTTATTCGTTTGGAGGGTGAATAACTATTGACCTGCCGGATAAATAATGTTATCATTTGTTATATAAGATTGCTTTATTCCGCCGCGGGAGGTTGTTTCCATGAAGCTTCATCGAATCGGGATCATTCTCATCGCCTGCCTCGTCGCCCTGTTGGCCGCGTCCGCCTGCCTGGCGGAGACGATGCTTGTGCCCTGCGCCGTGGAAGGCGCTCAGACGCTGACCCAGTATCGCTATCGCGAGCAGACCCGCATGGAGACGGACACGCTGAACGTGGTCTCCGGCTGGATCCTGCTGGACGAGCTGTACGGCGAATGGGGCGAGTGGAGCGGCTGGAGCACCACCGCCGCCACCGCAACCGACACGCTGGACGTGGAATCCAAGGACGTGGCCGCCGTGACGCGAACCGCGTATACCTACACCCGCTGGTACTACTACAGTACCACAGATAAACAATATTGCTACACCTATCACGGCAACTACGGCGGCGAAAAGCAGACCAAGAAGGTCTACAGCCCGCTGGCCAAAGCCGGCACCACCCTCGACGGCAAACAGCGCTACAACTCCACCGCCGATCCCTGGTATAACCAGACCACCAGCACCGAGACCGTGACCCCGGCTCACAAGGAATACCGCACGCGCACCCGGACCCGCAGCTACCTCATCGGCCGCTGGGGCGAATGGTCCGACTGGTCCGCCGAGGCAGTGGAGCCTGGCGAGACCAGAGAGGTTCAGAGCCGTACCGTGTCGCTGATCGCCGTTCCGGACACGGCGGTGAACGCGGAGGAAATCAGCCAGATCGCCATGCTGGCCGGCACCGGCACTCAGCTCACCGCGCCCTCCGTCGTCGGCGCGGTGCAGTGGATGTCCCCGAATCCGTCCGTCGCCCATGTGGACGCGTCGGGCTACCTGACCGCCCACGCGGCGGGCGAAGCGGTCATCTACGGCAAAGACGACAGGGGCGGCAGCGTCGTCACGCTTGAAGTGACCGTTCTGGACAGCGCGGACATGGTTCCCGCCGGATTGACCGCCATTGAGAGTGAAGCCTTCGCCGGCGCGGCGTTTGAATCCATCGACCTGCGAGACGCGCCGGTGGCCTCCATTGGGTCGCAAGCCTTCGCCGACTGCGCGCGGCTGCGCCTGGTTCTCACCAACAGCCGCATCGGCAGCATCGCCGCCGACGCCTTCGCCCGCACCGCCGGGGCCACCATCGCCGCCGAGGGCGACGACGCGGTCTTCCGCTTCGCCCGGGCCAACGGCCTGCCCGGCTACGTGCGCGGCGCCACCCGACCCTTCGTTCCGGTCAGCGGCGTGTCCATCAGCGAGACCAGCCTGACCCTGGTCCCGGGCGAATCGGTGCCGCTGCAGGCCACGGTCTCCCCCGCCTCCGCCAGCGTACCCTACGTGGCGTGGCTTGTCATGGGCGACGCCTTTGAAGTGGACGCGGGCGGCCTGGTCACCGCCGTGAAGCCCGGCGCCGGCATGGTCTCCGCCATGACGGTGGACGGCAGCAACGAATCCGCCTCCTGCACGGTTCAGGTGCTGGGCGTACCCGTGGAGGCCATTTCGCTGAGCGCGGAATCGCTGACCCTCAAGAAGGGCGCCAGCGCCACCCTGACCGCCGCCGTCGAACCCGCCAACGCCACGAATCCCCTGATCGCCTGGTACAGCAGCGATCCCGGCGTGGCCTCCGTGGTGGACGGCGCGGTGACGGCCATCGCCCCCGGCAGCGCGGTCATCACCGTGGAGTCCCTGGATAATCCGGACATCAGCGCCTCCTGCCTGGTGACGGTGCAGAGCGACCTCATCGTTGACGACAGCAAATTCACCAACATCACCGCAGACAGCATCACGGCGACCGACGCCACCATCCGCTGCAAAACCAGCGTTTCCCCGAATCCCGATCTGGTGGGCTTCCACATTGGCACCAGTTCCACCAACCTGGTTCAGGGCGGCGTGGAAGACCTGAAAAACCTGAACGGCAATCCCCTCACCGACATCTGGTACAACATGAAAAAGTGGGGCCAGACGCTCAAGGCCAACACCACCTACTACTACCGGTTCTACATGATCTACGGCAGCACCACCTACGTGAGCAGCGTCAAGTCCTTCAAGACATCCGCCGCCGCCACCACGGTGGTGGACGACAGCAAGTACAAGTCGTTCACCGTGGACAACATCACGCAGACGAACGCCACCATACGCGCCTACGTCAGCCTGCCCCACAATCCCACCGCCGTGGGCTTCTATTTCGGCACGACCAATACCAACCTGACCAAGCGGATGACGGAAACCAATATCGCGGCGAATCTGGGGCAAATCTACTATAACCTGAACGATAAGGGCATCACCCTGCAGGCCGGCACGGTGTACTACTACCGCTTCTTCATGGTCTACGACGGCGTGACCTATCTCTCCAACATTCGACCCTTCAGCACGCTGGGCAACGTGAAGATCACGGCGACCTCTCCAACCTTGTTTGGACTGGAGCCGAATGAAACGATGCAGCTCAGCGCCACCGTAACGCCCAGCAACGCCACGCTCACGTGGAAAAGCTTGTCTCCTTCCGTTGCCACGGTCAGCAGCAGCGGTTTGGTTACGGGGGTGAGCGAAGGCTTCACGCTCATCGAACTCACAGCCACAGCCGGCGGGCAAACGGCGGTTGTCTCATTTACCGTGAACGTCAATCCGGTAACGGTGAGATTACTCGTGCAATCAAGTTATATGTATAGAAAAGAAAATGTCAACAATAACCGGTTTTTGCTTGACTCACTGGCGGAATTCTCAACAGGTAGTTCTTCCAACGCAACTTGGACATTCTTCCCCTCCATGGAAAGAAATGGAAACAATATGGCAAATATCTATTCCAGAACATCTTTCGTCGGAAGCGGAAATATTACAAAGTGTATTAATCCAGCGACTGCCTCAAGCATGTTGAGTGATATGCGCGCGACATTAGCAAAAGCGGACAATAATGATATAACAATCGTTTTTATCGGCGGGCATGGCAATATTGGGACTCTGGATAATGTCAAACAATATGGTGCGATTGTCGCTGATACAAAGCCCACAACTGTTTTTGCTAGTTATATCTATGCTTTTACAGAGAAGTTCGATGGAATTAAGGTCTTTGTCGTTGACACCTGTCATAGCGGCGCACTTGTTGAATACTTTAACAATCATCCAAGAAGCGATGTATGTGTGCTGGCCGCCTGTAAATCGGACGCACTAATGCATCCAATGCCTAACGACATGGGAACTTACATGATGAAGTATTTCCTGAAGGGTATTGGCTATGACGTCGACACAAATTCCATGCTGAGTGTGCTTGCCGCGGATTCATACGCGAGGCCCACGCAGGAAAAGGATGGGAAGATCACCTTTGTCGAAATATGCGATTACGTCAGGGATCTTGTTGAATTTGATACGTCCGATTTGTCAGCGCTTGAGAAAAAACACACGATCAGTCTCCAGGAGCCCTGCGTCTATTGTCCCTCCGCCCTCTGGGACACCGTCATCTACCAGCGCGACTCCCGCTGATTCCCCGCCCCCTGACCTCACGCGGCGCGCC
>CADARO010000089.1 GCA_902790345.1 uncultured Eubacteriales bacterium
AGGAAAGCTGTATCCCAGCGCTTGTTCGTTTTGCCGAGTTGAAAGAAAAACGGATAGATGGCCTGATCGCTCATGCCACCTATCCGATATCAACCGGTATGGGTACCGTGACAACCTCTTCTTCTTTACGCTCGTCAGGTTCCTTTCGATTCGTTTCCCTAACTTTTCGTGAAGAACCGATAATTTTCCGGAAGCTCCATGGTCAAAGCCGACGGCTTGCTCTATAATAGAATCTACAGCATAGCAAATCCCTTGACACGATACATGCGAGTCACTGCGCAGATACGATACGGCGGTGATTCGCATGTTTGTTTATGAAAAGGGAGGAAACAACCATGTCTGAACTTCGTTCCAATGAATTCCTGGTGAGGGAAAAGCCCGGCAAATTGATGCGTAAGTACGCTATCCCCTGTATCATTTCTCTTGTGGTGGCGGCTCTGTACAACATCGTGGACCAGATCTACATCGCCAACGCCGATTACCTGGGCTCCTTCGGCAACGCCGCCAACACCACTGTGTTCCCCATGACGGTGCTGGCCCTGGCCATCGCCGTCATGATCGGCGACGGAGCTTGCGCCTTCGTGAGCATTCTGCTGGGCCGCAAAAACCAGCAGGACGCCCACAAAACCATCGGCAACGCCGTGGTGCTGACAGTAGGCAGCAGCGTCATCGTGACCGTGCTGTATCTCTTATTTTCCGAGCCCATCCTGACGCTGTTTGGCGGCCAGGTGAATGATGAAACCTTCAAGCTGGCCAAGGAATACTTCTTCTGGATCACCCTGGGCATGCCCTTCTATATGTTCGGCCAGGCCATGAACCCCATCATCCGTTCCGATGGCAGCCCGCGCTTTGCCATGATCTCCACCGTGGCCGGGGCGATCACCAATATTTTCTTGGATTGGCTATTCATTTATCCCCTGCATATGGGCATGATGGGTGCGGCCATCGCCACCGTGATCGGGCAGATTTTGACCGCCGTGCTGGCGATTTGGTATCTGTGCCACATGAAGGCCGTAAAGCTGGAAAAGAGCAGCTTTGGCATGTTCCCGGATCTGATGAAGCAGTATATTTCCCTGGGCATCACCAGCTTTTTAAGCCAGGCCAGCCTGGTGGTCTCCATGGCCGCCGTGCAGAATTCCACCGCCAAGTGGGGCGCGCTGGACCCGGTGTTCGGCCAGCCCCAGTACACGCAAATCCCCCTGGCGGTGCTGGGCATTGTGATGTAGTTCTTCCAGATCGCCATTTCCATCTCTGTGGGCCTGTCCGCGGGCTGTATCCCGGTGGTGGGCTACAACATCGGCGCGAATCGGAAGGATCGCGTCAAAACGCTGTTCACCTATCTGCTGGCGGCGGAGGCCATCGTGGGCTTTGTGGCTCTTTTCATCGTGGAGGTATTCCCCCAGGGCCTCATTAACATCTTCGGCGCGGCCAACGAGAGTGCATACTACACCCAGTTTGCCATCCGCTCCTTCCGCATCTATCTGTGCATGATACCCCTGGCCATGGTCAACAAGGGCACCTTCATTTTCCTGCAGGCCTTGGGTAAGGCCAAGGGAAGCATGATCCTGTCCTTAGTGCGTGAAATCATCTTCGGCGTGTTCCTGCCCATCCTTTTGCCCCTGGCGTTCGCCCTGAACAGCATTCTGTGTTCCTTCCCAGCGGCAGATATCCTCACCTTTATCCTGTCCCTGATCGTGATCCTGCGCACCTACAAGGAGTTACAAAAGAACTGATATGCAGCAAAAGCAAAACAAAATGGGCGTGATGCCCATTCCCAAATTGCTCCTGACCATGGCGATCCCCCTGATGCTGTCGCTGCTGGTACAGTCGCTCTACAACATCGTGGACAGCATCTATGTGTCCCGCATTTCGGAAAAGGCGCTGACTGCCACGTCCCTGGCTTATCCCGTACAGATCCTGATATCGATTGATGACGGAATAGTCATGCTCAGATATACAATCAAACACCGGGACCGCTTGAGGCGCCGGGCTGTGCCTCTCCGTTCTCTCCCCGGACGGGCGTCAGGTGGAGGCCGTGGAGCCCCCAGCGAGGCCTTCTTTGTGGGCGTGCAGTTCCATCCCGAATTCAAAAGCCGCCCCAACAAGCCCCATCCGATGTTGTGGGGTTTGTGGAGGCGGCGCTGGCAGGCAGATGAAGGATAGAGCTTGCGGCCCCGACACAGAGCCCGCAACCCTCCCGTCACTCCTCCTTGTGGAGCGGCGGCAGCTCGTGGATATCGTAGGTGTCGTAGTAGATAGCAAAGGCGGTTTCCACGTCCCCGGACAGTTCGATCAGCGCGCCGGCCTGGAACATGGTGGAGAGCGTGCCGCTAGGCGCGGGCCAGGCGGCGTTGCTGACGACCTCGATCGCGCTGTCTCTCAGCATGGCCTCCGCGCCGAACAGCAGGGTGCCCGTGGCGATGTGATAATCGCTGGAGATGATGGCGATCTGCCGGACCTGGGGAGATGTCTTCTCCAGGAGCTCATAGGTGAAGATGGCGTTCTGCGCGGTGGTCAGGGAACGATCCTCCACCATCAGCCGGGCGGGATCAACGCCCTGGGCGGTCAGCCATTCCGCCATCCGGCCGGCCTCGGTGGCCGTGGGGTCCTCGGCAGCCGTGCCGCCGCCCGTGCAGACGATCTTCGCGTGGGGATACTGCGCCGCCGCGGCGAGCAGTACCTTGAGCCGCTCCACCAGCTCGTCCCGCATCGTGCCGTCCGGATTCAGCTGAAAGCCCAGCGCCACCAGGCACAGGGAATCGTCGTCCGGCAGCGTATCCGGCAGCTTTTCGTTCACGGTGACGGGCGCGCCCCAGAGATCCATGATGCGCGTCCATTTGTCCCCGAGAGCCGGGTCAAGGGAGGCCAGGGCGGCCAACGCCTGCTCGTCCCGGGTGCCGTCGGCGGCGTAGGAGACGACGATGCGCTCAATCAGGGGCTGGGTCTGCGCCGCGGCTTCTTCCTCCGCCGCGGCGGGAAGCACCATGGCCGCCATCAGGCAGGCCAGGAGAAGCGCTATCAAGGCTGTATGTTTCATGCTGGAACGACCTCCTTGTTCTCTGTCGTGATGTATGATAGCACAAAGGCTCCGGGCGATCAAGCGCCGTTTCCCGGCAAAACGCGGCTTCCGCAAAGCGTACCGGTTGACATTCCGCATGCTGTAGGTTATGATGCATGCAGCATGCCCAAACGCATGTACCGCTTCACGGAGGTGCCTCCCCGGGTGGAGTATGCCCTCAGCGAGCTGGGAGACTCCATGCGTCCCATCATCGACGCCATGCAGGCCTGGGGCGCCAACTATCAGCAGATGGTGAGGGATGCGGAATGAACCAGCGGGAACGGAGACAGTGGCTGATCCGGGAGCTGCAGGCGGAGATGCCCGAGTATCGCAGCCCCTACACGCCCTTCACCGACGAGCGGCAATGGCGGCTGCTGCGGAGCCTCATGAACGTGCGCCCGCCCAGGCCCGCGAGCGACGACTTCCTGCGGGTGCAGGACGCCTTTCTCCGGGAGATGACGGAGGAGAAGGGCATCGTGGACGCCGCCGCTCTCCCCGCCAGCCAGCGGGATGACCGCCTCGTCCTCTGGCAGGGCGATATCACAACCCTCCGGTGCGACGCCATCGTCAACGCGGCCAACAGCGCCTTGCTGGGCTGCTTCTCGCCGTGCCATGGCTGCATCGACAACATCATCCACACCATGGCCGGGGTGCAACTGCGGCTGGCCTGCCATGCGCTGATGCGCGCCCAGGGCCACGAGGAGCCTGCCGGGCAGGCGAGGATCACCCCCGGCTTCAACCTGCCTGCGAAGCACGTGCTGCACACCGTCGGCCCCATCGTGGACGGCCCGCTGACTGCGGAGCACGAGCGGCTCCTGGCCTCGTGCTACCGCGCCTGCCTCGATCTGGCGGCGGAGAACGGCTGCGGGAGCGTCGCCTTCTGCTGCATCTCCACCGGGGTGTTCTGCTTCCCGGCGGAGCGGGCGGCGGAGATCGCGGTGGAGACCGTGCAAGCCTGGCTGGCGGAAACCGGTAGCGGCATGCGCGTGATCTTCAACGTGTTCAAGGACAGCGACCTGGAAATCTATCGGGCTTTGCTGGCATAGCAAAAAGCTCCCGGCGCTTGCTGGGAGCTTTTACAGTATTGCAGCGGCGTCACAAGCCGTGCGGGGCTCAGTCCTCCACGATGACGCTTCGGCCCGGCTTGCGGGGCTTCTCCGCGGGATAGTCCCCCCTGCAGGACCCCAGCAGCACGAAGCAGCGGGCCTCAAAGTCCTCGGGGACGCCCCATTTCTTCTGCAGCTCCTGGCCCTCCGGCGTGGCGAAGGTCGCCTCGGCCCGGGCGATGATGCAGGAAGCCCGTCCCACGAGTACGCACCTTTTTGTAACCTGGTCACCTGAAAGTGCGTACTGGTCAAGACCGCGAAAACCGCCTATAATAGAACCGCCGGCCCGCTGACGGGGCGGCAGGGAGTGAACACCATGGATCAGAACATCAAGCAACTCAAACAGCTCATCAAGGACGCGGACGCGGTGATGATCGGCGCGGGAGCCGGGCTCTCCACCGCCGCCGGGTTCGTCTACGCCGGAGAGCGCTTCGAGCGCACTTTCGGCGACTTTGGCCGGAAGTATGGCTTCCGCGACATGTATTCCGGCGGCTTCTACCCCTACGGCACGCAGGAGGAATTCTGGGCCTACTTCAGCCGGAACATCTGGGTCAACCGCTACATGGACGCGCCGAAGCGCACCTATGAAGACCTGTTCCATTTGGTGAAGAACAAGGACTATTTCGTCCTGACCACCAACGTGGATCACTGCTTCCAGAAGGCGGGCTTTGACAAGAAGCGCCTCTTCTACACCCAGGGCGACTACGGCCTGTTCCAGTGCAGCGAGCCCTGCTGCAAAAAGACCTGGGACAACGAGGCCATGGTGCGGCGGATGATCATCGCCCAGGGCTTCGTCATCGGCGAGGGCAACGCCCTGATCCTGCCGGAGGGAAAAACCGCCGCCATGCGCATCCCCTCGGAGCTGCTGCCCAAGTGCCCCAACTGCGGCAAGCCCCTGACCACGAACCTCCGCTCGGACGATAAATTCGTGGAGGACGCGGGCTGGCAGACTGCGGCGGTGGAATATGAGGCCTGGCTGACCGCTCACCAGCACCAGAAGGTGGTCTACCTGGAGATCGGCGTGGGCTACAACACGCCCGGCATCATCAAGTACAACTTCTGGCAGCAGGTGTACCGGAACGAGCACGCGGTCTACGCCTGCCTGAACGCCGAGGAAAGCCCCGTGCCGGAGGCCATTCAGGCGCGCTCGGTGCTGCTGCAGGGCGGCGCCGACGAGCTCATCCGCCAGCTGACAGAGGACACCTGAGCCGGTCCGCGGCTCGCCCTGCGCAGAGGACACAGCGGCCCCTGTCCGGTCGCCCATCCGGGCCGGGGCCGCGCCTGTTTTTCATGTGAAGAAATACCCAGGTCGCCGGGGACCGCGTCATGCGGCTGACCGGCGGCCTTTTGTTGTCTGAACGCTCCTCGGACTTATCTGCACAGGTGATGATTTGAAGAACAATCGACGCATATCCCTCGTGGTGAAAGTGAATCTCCTCATGGTGGCGCTGGTGCTGCTGACCGCCGTGTCGCTGTTTGTCAGCAGCGAGCGGTCCTTCCAGAAGGCCGTGTTTGATCTCTGCGCCAAAAAGCTCCTGCAGGCGGAATCCGGCACCAAGGCCCTGGAGCCCTACTTCCCCTCCTTCCTGCACTGCCTCGGCATCGAGGAGCTGAACGCGGCCCTCGTGCAGATCTACGCGCAGATGGGCCTGAGCCCGTCCCAGACCCTGCACGCCACCAACGAGTGGCTCCGCACCAGCAACAAGACCTCCATGTTCTTCACCGTGTGGTTCGGCATCCTGGACCTCTCTACGGGCGTCATCACCGCGGTGAACGGCGGGCACGAATACCCGGTGCTGCGGTGCGGCGGCCAGCCCTACGACCTGCTGAAGGACCGCCACGGCCTTATGGTCGGCGTGTCCGCCCGGGCGAAGTACACGGACTATGAGATCCGCCTCGCCCCCGGCGACCGCCTCTTCCTCTACACCGACGGCGTGCCGGAGGCCCAGACCGCGGACGCGCACATGTTCGGCACGGAGCGCATGCTGCAAGCGCTGAACGCCGATCCCGACGCGCCGCCGGAGCGGCTGCTGGCCAACGTCCGGGCCGCGGTGGACAGCTTCATCGGGGGCGCGAAGCAGTTTGACGACCTGACCATGCTCTGCCTGGAGTACAGAGGCCCCCGGGCGAATCCAGAAGCGGAGGGAGATGCACCGTGATCGAGACACCCGTCCTCATCGGCAACCTGTTCAGCCTGTGCGCGATGGTCTCCGATTCCATCAGCGGCACGCGGAAGAAGCACAGCCAGATCATGGCCGTGCAGATCATCAGCCAGTTCTTCTACGCCGCGTCCTCCATCGCGCTGAAGGGCTACAGCAGCACCGCCCAGAACGCCGTGGCCGTGTTCCGCAACCTCGCGGCCATGAAGAATGTCAAGAGCAAGGCCCTCGAGTGGGGTCTCATTCTGGCCGGCGTGGCGCTGGGGGTCGCGTTCAACAACCGCGGGCTGCTGGGCTGGCTGCCGATCGTCGCCAATTTGGAGTATTCCATCGCTGTGTTCAGGCTGAAGGACAACGAGCGCGCGCTGAAGCTCGCCTTCATTGTGAATATGGTGATGTATGCGGTGTTCAGTGTGGCGATCTTGAATGTCGTCGGCGCGGTATCGTGCACGGTCATTGCGGTGACCACCGCCCTGTCTCTCATCAGGAAACAGCAGTGAACACCCTGCCGGATGACCTCATCCGTCAGCGTCTGACGCCGCTGACACCTTCCCCAAAGGGGAAGGCTGAGAACGCTCCCAAAAGCCTTCCCCTATGGGGAAGGTGGCAGCCCGCTTGCGGGCTGACGGATGAGGTCATCCAGACGCATCAAGTGTGCATTCTATAACGGTATTCATCATAGAGGAGGAGTCAACCATGACAAAACGGAACATCAGGCTGCTTGTGGCCCTGCTGATCCTGGCGGTGCTGTGCCTTTGCGCATCGGCGGCGTCAGCGCTGACGGTGCCCGAGTCCGCCCCCTACGTGGAGCGCAGCTGGAACGGCACACAGGTGGTGTCCGAGACGAAGACGGTCACCGCTGTGCCGGTGCCATCGAACGGCAACATGACCAGCGGCTGGTACATCCTGAACAGCAACGTCACGAAAAGCGGGCGCGTCGAGAGCATCACCGGGGATGTGCACCTGATCCTCGGCGACGGCTATAGCCTGGACGTGAAGGGCCTGTATGTCCCCGCGGGCACGACCCTGACCATCTACGGGCAGAGCGCCGGCACAGGCCGGCTCTACTCCCACCCCTCCGGCGGCGCGGCCATTGGCGGCTATAAGGACCATGACAACGGCCGCATCGTCATACATGGCGGCATAATCGACGCCTACGGCTACGACAACTGCGCCGGCATAGGCAGCAACTCCGGGCGCACCGGCGACGCCATCTTCATATACGGCGGCGACATCACCGCCAAGGGCGGCGGCAAAAGCGCATACGGCGGCGACATCGTTATGGACGGCGGCACCATCACCGCGGACGCCAACTACGGCGCGGGCATCGGCGGCGGCAAGGGCTGCAAGGGCGGCTCGGTGACCATCGCCGGCGGCAACATCACCGCCACCGGCACCTACGGCATCGGCAACGGCAAGGACGCTGTGAACCTGGTCTCCGTCTACCTCCGCTGCACCGACGACACGAAGGATACGATCAGTATCACATCTTCCAGTTATAATGGAATACTTGTGCTCAGAAGTCCTTTCCGGACTGCAACTGACAGATTCTTTGCAGACACAGTCTACGCTACCCGTAGTACTGTGTTGCAAGCTGATGTGATGGACATTCGTGCGCTGGATGGAAGCACCCTCGTCTATTGGGACATGATGACCTGGGCGGGGATCCAGGAGACGATCGACGCCGCGCAGGACGCGGTGACAATCACCCTTGACAACAATGTGACAGCCGGGAGCAGCGACGGTCCGCTGGTGATCCCCGCCGGCAAGACGGTTACCCTCGACCTGAACGGCTGCACGCTGGACAGAAATTATAACTCCACCGGCACGTACAGCGAAGGCATCACGGTTTACGGCGACCTGACCATCAAGGACGGCAGCGCGGCAGGTACAGGCATGATCACGGGCTGCAAATATGGCGCAGGCGTCAAAGTCCGCGGCGGAAGCCTGACGCTGAAGAGCGGCACCATCACCGGAAACAGGAGTACCCTGCAGGAAAACCCTGAAGGTGATACCTCTACCGGCGGCGTTGACGTGACGAACTTTACTGAAGGAGGGGAGACCAGAACCGGCTCCTTCACGATGAACGGCGGCCGCATCACCGGCAACCAGTCGTTTGTCGGCGGCGGTGTGCGCGTGAGAAACCACAGTACGTTTACCATGAACGGCGGTACCATCAGCAATAATATTGCTAACGAAGCCGGCGGCGGCGTGATCGTCATTGAAAGCTTATTCACCATGAACGACGGCCGGATTCCATCGAATACATCCCGGGGCACCGTGTTCCATGATGACGACAAAATAAGCGGCGGCGGCGGCGCCGTATTGGGCCACAAGGAATCAGCGCGCTTCAACTTGAAGGGCGGCGAAATCAGCGGCAATACCGGGCTGGGCTCAGGCGGCGCTATGGCCAACATAGGCGGCATCATCGAAATGACCGGCGGCCTCGTCAAAGATAACGTGACGAAGGATGTGGCCGGCTCCGCCATTGACCTTGCCGCGGGAACCTTTCAGATGAAAGGCGGCGAAATCAGCGGGAACAGAGTAGAAGCGGATACGTCCCAGACAGACGGTATGCTCTACGGCGGCGCCGTGTACGTGCGTATCGGCACGAGCTTTGAGATTTCCGGCTCGCCCAAGGTGAAAAACAACACCATCAATTCCGCTCCGGGTCCGGACAGCACCGAATACATGAAAGTGGACGTTCTCCTCCGGGAAGGAGAAACGGTAGACGTGACCGGCCCCCTGACAGAGGGCGCAGAGGTTTACATTTTCCCCGGCGAACCGGGCATGGTGGTCACCCATGGGCTCAGCAGATACGGCGGCATGAATCCGCTGCAATACATCAAATGCAACGAAGGCATGACGAGCAACCCGCTTACCATTGAAATGAATCCGGATGGCGAAGCGGTGATCGGCCCTCGCGCCACCATCACCTATCAACCGAACGGCGCTAACGGCGCCGCGGTCACCGATACCGCCCTGGAGGGGATGACCAACTATTACCTGCGTGAGAACCCCTTCACGCCCCCCGCCGGCCAGGCCTTCTACCACTGGGAAAT
>CADARO010000090.1 GCA_902790345.1 uncultured Eubacteriales bacterium
ATTCCGCGAACTGCTGGACGAGATTGGCATGCTCATGGCCTATGAAGTGACCCGCGATCTGCCCCTGGAGGACGTGGAAATCGAAACGCCCATCTGCAAGTGCACCACGAAGATGCTCTCCGGACGCAAGCTGGGCGTGGTGCCGATTCTGCGCGCCGGCCTGGGCATGGTGGACGGCATCCTGAGCCTGGTTCCCGCCGCGAAGGTAGGCCACATCGGCCTGTATCGCGACCCGGAGACCAAGCAGCCCGTTGAATACTACTGCAAGTTGCCGACCGACGCCCCGGATCGCCTGCTGATCATCGTGGATCCCATGCTGGCCACCGGCGGCTCCTCCATCGCGGCCATCCAGTTCCTGAAGGACCGCAACTGCCACAACATCCGCCTCATGTGCCTCATCGGCGCGCCCGAGGGCATCAAGGCGGTGCAGGAAGCCCATCCCGACGTGGACATCTACATCGCCGCGGTGGACGAGCGCCTGAACGAGCACGCCTACATCGTGCCCGGCCTGGGCGACGCCGGCGACCGCCTGTTCGGCACCAAGTAATCCCCTTTTCACCCATGAGACCCGCCTTGGAATGAAAATCCCAGCGCGGGTCTTCTTCATAGCGACAGGAGGCAAAAAACATGCTCATCGGCATCGACGTCGGCGGCACGAAAAACGAGCTGGTGCTGTGCGACAGGGAAGGACACATTCTGAACCGGCTGCTGGCCCCGGGCAGCAACGCCTCGGAGTTCGGCGCGGAGACCGCCTCGGCCCGGGTGGCGGCCCAGGTGATGGAGCTCATGGCCGGCCGGGAGGGCCAGCCGGTGGACGCGCTGTACGCGGGCCTGGCCGGCGGCACCGCCCCCCAGACCCGCCGCACCGTTCACGAGCAGCTGGCCGCGCGGCTGCCCTTCGTGGGAAAAATCGACAACGGCAGTGACGCGCTGAACGGGCTGTACGCCTGCGTGGGCGCGAAGGACGGCATGGTGGTCATCGCGGGCACGGGCACCTCCGCCTTCGTGCGGCGGGGCGGCAGCCTGGTCCAGGTGGGCGGCTGGGGCTATCTCATCGACGACGCCGGCAGCGGCTACGCCATGGGCCGGGGCGTCATCAACGCGGCCTATCGGGACTACGACGGCCGGGGCGAACAGACGCGCCTCACCGCCATGGTGGTGGACAAGGTGGGTCTGCCCCTCAACGAGGCCATTCCGGTGTTCTACGAGGGCGGCAAGCGCATGATCGCGGGCTTCGCCCCCCTGGCCTTTGAGGCCGCCGCCGAGGGAGACGCCGTGGCCCGCGCCATCGTGGACACCGCCTGCGACGAGCTGGCCCTGCTCATTGCCACCTGCGCGAAGCACCTGACCCGCGCGCCGTATCTGGTGGGCCTGTCCGGCAGCATCTGGAAATCGGACATGATCCGCCAGGGCGTGGCCAGCCGGCTGAGCGGCGATTATCAGCTGATCCGCTCCGACCTGCCCCCGGTGTTCGGCGCGGCGGTGGCGGCGGCGGAGCTGGCGGGCCTTGACAGCGGCGACGCCTTCCACGACGCCTTCAAGGCGGGCTACGACGCCCTCTGACGAAAAGGAGGAATACACATGGATATGACCTGGCGCGACCTTCATCTGTCCGTCAACATGCCCGCCCAGCTGACAGTCAACGAGCTGGATGAAAAGCGGGTGCGCTTTGAGCTCAGGTGGAACGAGCTGGCCGCAGCCGCCCCGGTGTTCACCATCGGCTGGTCGCTGCCCCTCATCGACATCCAGTATGAGTGGCACCCCAACTGCCGGCTGGACCGCTCCCTGCGGGTGGACTGGCAGGGGCCGGTGAAGTCGAAGATCTCCTCCTCCGCCCCGGTGTTCTGCTTCTACAACGCCGCCGCCCGCAACCGCTTCACCATGGCCCTGAGCGACGTGTACACCCAGCTGGGCTGCGCCCTGGGGGTGCGGGAGGAGGACGGCATGCTGCTCTGCCGGGTGGAGATTCCGCTGGACGCCACCGGCGCGACCCATGACTACGCCGTCACCCTCTACCGGGACCGGGACGATGTGTCCTTCGCCGAGGCGCTGCGCCGGGTCACCGCCTGGTGGCAGGAGGGCTGCGGCATAAATCCCATGCCCGTGCCGGAGGAGGCCCGGGAGGCCATGTACTCCACCTGGTACAGCTACCATCAGGCTACCCTGGCCGCCGACATCGAGGCCGAGTGCGCCCGGGCGGCGGAGTTGGGCTTCAAAACCGTGATCGTGGACGACGGCTGGCAGACCGGCGACGGCCAGCGGGGCTACGCCTTCTGCGGCGACTGGGAAGCCTGCCCGGAGAAGATCCCGGACATGCGCGCCCACGTGGAGAGAATTCACGCCCTGGGCATGAAGTACATGCTGTGGTACAGCGTGCCCTTCATGGGGTATCAGTCGAAGCACTGGGCGGCCTTCCAGGACAAGCTGCTCTGCAAAATCGACCGCATGGGAGCGGGCGTTCTCGATCCCCGCTATCCCCAGGCGCGGGAATACCTCATCGGCACCTACCTGCGGGCGCTGAAGGACTGGAACCTGGACGGCTTCAAGCTGGACTTCATCGACTCCTTCAACCCCGGCCCCAATCCCCTGCCCGCCCCCACCGAGGAAATGGACTACGCGCTGGTGGAGGACGCGGTGAACCGGCTCATGATCGACGTGATGAGCGCGCTGCGGGCCGTGAAGCCGGACATCCTCATCGAGTTCCGCCAGAGCTACATCGGTCCGGCCATGCGCGCCTTCGGCAACATGTTCCGGGTGGGCGACTGCCCCGCCGATCCCCTGTCCAACCGGGTGGGCACCGTCGACCTGCGCCTGCTCTCCGGCGACACCGCCGTGCATTCCGACATGCTCATGTGGCACAGGGACGACCGGGTGGAGGCCGCCGCGCTTCAAATTCTGTCGGTGATCTTCGCCGTGCCCCAGATTTCCGTCCGGCTGGACGTCATCTCCCCGGAGCAGAAGCAAATGCTCATCTTCTGGCTGGACTTCCTGCGCCGGCACCGGGAGCTGCTGCGCGCGCCCCTGGAGGTGACCGCGCCCCACAACCTGTATCCCGTCGTCACCGCGAAAAAGGACGGCGAGGCGGTGGTGGCGCTGTACGACGGCGGCCGCCTGGCTGACCTGCCGGAGGACGCCCGCAAAATCTACCTGCTCAACGCCACCCCCGACACCCGCATCATCCTGGCCAGCGGCACGCCCCGCCGGTTCCGCGCGGAGATCAGGGACTGCGTCGGCCGCCCCGTCCGGGAGACGGAAGTGGACGTGTCCGGCGTCGCCCTGCTGGAGGTGCCCGAAAGCGGCCTGGCGGCGCTGACCGCGCTGTGAGGTGAGCCCATGGCGGACACATGTCTTCTCATTCATCCCGAGGAACTGGACACACAATGGCTGGATCAGCTGGAGGCGCTCCGCGTGGGCGCCCTCGGGCTGCATCCGGTGGGCGGCCGGCGCGCCAATGAGACCCTGGCGGCCATGCTGGAGCGCTTCGAGACGCCCGCGTATCGGGCCCTTCTGGAGGACGCCGCCCGGCGGGGCATCGAGGTGACCTGCGAGATGCACGCCCTGCGCTATCTGCTGCCGGAGGAGGCGCTCACGGCCCACCCAGACTGGCAGCGGGTCGACGCCCAGGGCCGGCGCGCCCCCGACCTGAACCTGTGCCCCTCCCGGGGCGAGGCGCTGGACTGCCTGAGCGACCGGGCGGCGGCGCTGTACGCCCGGCTGCCCGGCCGGCCCCGTCGGGTGGCCATGTGGCTGGACGACGGAAAAGACGCCTTCTGCCACTGCGAAAAATGCCGAAATATCTCCCCTTCCGATCAGCAAATGATGATCCTGAGCGCCATGCTGAAGGGCATCCGCCGGGTGCGGCCGGACGCGCGGCTGGCGTACCTGGCGTATTTCGAGACGCTGCCCGCCCCCACGCGGCATGACCTGAAGGAAGGGCTGTATCTGGAATTCGCCCCCTATCAGCGGGACCTGACCCGGCCCCTGTGGGACGCCGCCTGCGAGGCCAACCGGCGGGAGACGGCCCACCTGTCCGCGCTTCTGGACTTCTTCGGCCGGGAGGACGCCACGGCGCTGGACTACTGGTTCGACAATTCGCTGCTCTCCGGCTACAAAAAGCCCCCGAAGCGGCTGACGCCCCACGCCGACGTGGTGCGCTCGGACAAGGCGTTTTACCGGCGGCTGGGCTTTCAGCGGGTGGAGTCCTTCGCCTGCTATCTGGGGGCGGACTACCGGGCGCTCTACGGCCCGCCGGATCTGTCTTCCTTCCGGGAGGACGGCTGAGGAGGAACCGGACATGATCGAATATCTCTTGCTGCTTCTGCCCCTTTCAATGGCGCTCATGCGGCTGCTTACGGGGCGATACATCTTCAGCGCGCTGGTCTCGCTGAGCTGCGCCCTCATCGCGGTGACCACGGGCGGCGCCGAACCGGGCCGCGCCGCGCTGATGGGGGCGGGGCTGCTGGTCTCCGTCGCGGGCGACTACCTGCTGGCCCATCAGCGGGGCAAAAGCGGGCGGTTCATCGCCGGGGTGGCGGCCTTTGGCGCGGCGCACGTCATCTTCATGGCCTACGCCCTGTGCCGGTTTCAGTTCCGGCCCCTGGCCTTCGGGTTCGCCATGGCGCTGGCGGGGCTCTACGCCGTGTATCTGGTCAGGCGCGTGCTGCCCGGCCAGCCCGGGGCCATGAAGGCGGCGCTGTCCAGCTACGCGCTGGTGAGCCTGGCGGGGTTGTTCTGCGCCCTGTGCGCCGGCGAGGCCACGGCCCTGGCGGGGCGGCTCTACGCGCTGAGCATCGCCAGCATCGTGTTCTCCGACACCATGATCGCCGAGGCCGAGTTCGCGGGCAACAAAAGGGCCCGGAAGTCTATTCTGCCCACCTACTACCTCTGCCACATCCTGCTGGTCGCCAGTCGACTGGCGCTTCTTCATTAGCGTCCCGTTGCGGGGCGCTTTTTTCATGAGCCGCCGAAGGCCGGGGCGGGAAGGAGGGACGCCGCGTTCAGGCCCGCCTCCAGCTGCGCCATGCCCTCGATGCCCGCGTAGAGGGGCGGCAGGTCGATCACCGGAAAGGCCCGCGCCCTTTTGAGCCGCTCCTGGGTCTTGGCGCTCACCAGCCGGGCCGCGAAGTCGAAGCACAGCGCCTGACGCGCCGCCTGGTCGCGCCTGCCGCAGTCGGTCACGGCCAGCAGCGCCAGCTGATCGATGTATCCACCCGCCCGGGCCGCCACCGCCCAGTCCGGCCCGCGCCCGCTCTCCGAGAGCAGCCGAAGCCGGTCGATCTCCCGCTGGGTCACCGGCATGGCGGCGATCTCGCCGTTGACGAAGCGCCTGTAGACCGATTCGCTCTTCCCGAAATCCGCCGGGAGCCGCCTGGGCAGCAGTGCCTCCGCCGCCGCGCTCAGGCCCAGGTCGAGCCCCTCCCCGGCCCGGGGCGTCGGCGGGGCGGCGTCGTTCTCAGGCGCGGGAGCCAGCAGGTCTCCCATGGCCCGGGACCAGCGGCAATACGGGCCATCCGCCGGCCAGTCCAGCCAATAGGCGCAGCCGGGCAGCGACGGCGCGTCCGGCAGTCGGTTCCAGGCGGCGGGCAAACGCTCCATCGCGGCCCGGTTCCAGGCGATGCCCACCGCGCCCATGGCCACGGGCACCGCGAAGCGGCTCTCCCCCGCCATGCCGCAGCCTTGCAGCCCCTCCCGCAGGGGGTATTCATCCGGCAGGGCGCACAGGGCGGCCGGGCCGTCCAGCAGCCCCGGCGGAAACAGGATCATGTCCGGCGGGCTGGCGGTTCCGCCCGCGAAGTTCTGCAGGGCTTCCGCGCTCACCTCGGTCAGCTGGATATACACGCCGCCATGGGCCTTCTCGAAGGCCGAGGCGGCCTCGTTGAGCCAGGCGACCAGAGACCCGCCGCAGCAGTTCCAGCCCTCCACCGTCCACAGCCTGAGCACGCCGGACCAGCCCCCGTACCGGCCGCGCAGCAGCGCCTCCCGCCGGGATTCCGCGCCGCGCCGGGGCACGAGGCAGGTCAGCGCCAGCACCGCGCACAGCGCCGCCCAGAGGATCGCCCGCCAGGCCTTTCTCACCGCCGTCACCCCTTTCACTCGCAAAACAATTTCGGAAAACCACATTTTCAGCGACTAAACTCAACAATATTCTGGTAAAATGCAAATGATGACCGCGGGTTTCAAGGGGCTTTTCGGGAGGCTGAACGATGAAGAAGAACAACTATCCCTGGCAGTACGGCCTGTTTCTGTCCTTCTACTACATGGCGAACGCCATCTACCAGGGCTATGTGTCCAAGTACTTCGAGGCGGCGGGCATGACCACGGCGCAGCTGAGCGTCATTCTGGCGGCGACGCCCATCATCTCCATCTTCGCCCAGCCCTTCTGGGGCGCGGCGGGAGACCGGGCGAAGACCCGCAACAGCGTGCTGCGGCTGCTGATCGTCATCAGCGCGGCGGTGGTGCTGCTGTATCGGCTGTCGGCCTCCTTCTGGTGGCTGCTGCCGGTGAGCGTGCTGTTCTCCGCGGCCTACACCTCCATCCAGCCCATGGGCGATTCCATCATCCTGGAGGCCCTCACCCCGGGCAACAAGCCCTTCGGCCCCATCCGGCTGATGGGCTGCCTGTCCTTCGCGGTGATGAACCTGCTGTGGGGCCAGTTTCTCGCCCCGGAGCGGATGAACTTCATCGTCTACGGCACGTCGATCCTGCTGATCGCGGCGCTGTTCATCACCCGGGTGCTGCCCGAAACCGCCGGGCATCAGGCCGCCACCGGCCGCCGGATGAACATGACCGCCATCCTGAAGATGAAGCACATGCCGGCCCTGTTCACCCTGATGATGCTCCTGCAGCTCACCATGGGCTATTTCTACAGCTTCTTTTCCATCCATTTCACCTCCCTGCCCGGCGGCACCAACGGCCTTTTGGGCCTGTGCTATTTCATCTCGGCCGTGAGCGAGGTGCCCTTCCTGCTGAACGCGGACAGGCTGTATAAAAAGCTGGGCGTGGGCAAGCTCATGTCCATCTCCGCCTTCGCGCTGACCCTGCGCTGGATCATCCTCTCCTGCACCACCAGCGCCTACGTGGCCATGGCCAGCCAGCTGCTGCACAGCTGGGGCTTCATCGTAATGACCGTGTCCATGTCCAAATACATCAACGACACCATTCCGGACGAGCTCAAGGCCAGCGGCCAGATGCTCATCGCGGTGGTGGGCTTCGGCATCGCCCGGGCCTTCGGCATACTGGGCGGCGGCCTGGTGGCCAGCGTCATGGGCAGCATCCGCATGGGCTTCGCGCTGATGGCGGGCATCTCCGGCCTGGCGCTCATCGCCTTCGTGCCCAAATACGCCCGCATGAAGCCGCTCAACGGCGGGAAGGACTGACGATCCGCCGCCCGATATGTTTTATTTCGCCGCGGTGATTGCGCAATTTCCGCGGCGGGTGTATACTATAAACTGATAGAATATGGGAAACGGGGTGCTGATCCTTGCCCAGGCTCGAGCCATACAGCCGCAAACTCCCCTACAGCTACGCGCTGGGGGTCTTTCCCGCCCTGAAGCTGCTTCAGGCGCGGCCGGAAACCGTGTCGCGGCTGCTGCTCCATTCGGAGGGACTGCGCAACGAGGGCGTATCGCTTTTGCGGGAGCGGTGCGCGGCGCTGGGCGTGCGGGAGGAATTCGCCGACCGGGTGCTGCGGCGGGAGTCCCAGAAGGACAACTGCTTCGCCGCGCTGGTGTTTGAAAAATACCAGGCGGAGCTGGATGGCACGAAGCCCCACGTGGTGCTCTGCCAGATCTCGGACGGCGGCAACCTGGGCACGGCCCTGCGCGCCTGCCTGGGCTTCGGCATCCGGGACGTGGCGGTGGTGCGGCCCTGTGTGGACGCCTTCGATCCCCACGTGCTGCGGGCGTCCATGGGGGCGTTCTACGGCATGAACGTGCGCACCTTCGACGCCTTCGAGGACTACCGGGCGCTGTATCCCGATCACGCGCTGTATCCCTTCATGCTGGACGGCGCCATTCCGCTGAATCAGGCCGCCGCCGGGCACGACGAGCCCTACGCGCTGGTGTTCGGCAACGAGCAGACCGGCCTGCCCGCCCGCTTCGCCCAGCTGGGTCAGAGCGTGCTGATTCCCCAGTCGAAGGAGATCGACTCGCTGAATCTGGCCGTGGCCGTGTCCATCGGAACCTACGTTTTCACAACGACAAAATAAGCAAACGACATGCTCGGGAGGGAAAAAACTATGGAACAGAGGAAATTCCGCGCCGCCATCATCGGCTGCGGCGGCATCAGCCAGGTGCACATCGCCGCGCTGCAGGGCATGAAGAACGTGGAGATCGCCGCCGTGTGCGACATCCGCGAGGATCGCCTACAGAAGGCCATGGAGAAGACCGGCGCGAAGGGCTACGCCGACTGGCATGAGGTGGTCGCCCTCAAGGACATCGACGTGGTGCACATCTGCCTGCCCCACTACCTGCACGCCCCCGTGGCTATCGAGGCCCTGGGCCTGGGCCGCAACGTCATCACCGAGAAGCCCATGGCCAGCACCATCGAGGACGCGCGGGCCATGATCGCCGCCTCCGAAAAGGAAGGCGCGGGCATGCTGGGCGTCATCTTCCAGAACCGCTACAATTCCTCCGTTCAGCGCGCCAAGCGGATCATCGACTCCGGCGAGCTGGGCGCGTTCCTAGGCGCGTCGGCCTCCGTGTGCTGGCGGCGCGAGGGCGGCTATTATTCCGAGTCCGGCTGGCGCGGCGTGAAGGCCACCGAAGGCGCGGGCTCCCTCATCAACCAGTCCATTCACACCCTGGACCTGCTGAGCTATCTGGGCGGCCCCATCGCCAAGGTACGGGGCTCTGTGTTCACCGGCCTGAACGAGGGCCAGATCGAGGTCGAGGACAATGCCATGGCCGTGGCGCTCTACGAGGGCGGCCAGCGGGCGCTGATCCACACCAGCAACAACAACGTGGCCGACGACGCCATCGAGGTTAACATCCATCTGGAGAAGGGCCTGTTGAAGATGTTCGGGCCCAAGCTGTATCAGGTGGAGAACGGCGAGTTCAGGCTGCTGGACTCCGGCGACGACAAGGCCATCGTGGGCAAGACCGTGTGGGGCAACGGCCATTCCAGCCAGCTGGAGGACTACTACGGCTGCCTGGCTGAGGGCAAGCACTTCTGGATCGACGGCCGCAGCGCCTTCCCGGCGCTCAGCCTGGTGCTCAGCATCGTGCGCTCCAGCGAAGAGGGCAAATGGGTGGAACTCTACAAAGCGTAATTAGGAATTAGGAATGAGGAATTAGGAATTATAGTTACTGGAAAAAAATGGGAGGGCTTTGACATGACGAATTTCCAGATTGGCGCG
>CADARO010000091.1:0-9341 GCA_902790345.1 uncultured Eubacteriales bacterium
TCGGCGTAGTTGATCTGCAGCTGTACGAAATCCACCTCCGGGTGGGCCGTCAGCAGCTGCTCCAGCAGGTCGGGATCGGCGTGGAAGGAGAAGCCCCACTTCTTCACCAGGCCCTGCTTCTTCAGATCGGCCACGTAGTCCCAGATGTGATAGTCCTCATACTTTTCAAAATTGCCGCGCTGGATAGCGTGCAGCAGGTAGTAGTCGAAGTAGCCCGCGCCGGTGCGCTCCAGGCTGGTGTACACCTGCCGCTTGGCATCCTCCTCGTCCTTGGCCACGCGCACGTTCAGCTTGGTGGCCAGGGTGTAGGCGCTTCGGGGATAGCGATCCGCCACCGCCGCCTTGAACGCCGCCTCGCTGCGGCCCTCGTCGTACACATAGGCGGTGTCGAAATACGTGCCGCCGGCGGCGATGAACAGATCCGCCATGTCGCAGACCTGGGGCACGTCGATGGTGCCGTCCAGATTCTTGGGCAGGCGCATGAGGCCGAAGCCCAGCCTGAAGGGATTTTCACGGGGATTGACGCTCACGGTTTATTCCTCCTTTTATCTTTCACGCGAAGTATCTTGATAACTATTATAGCATACGGGCCGGCCCATTGCCAGTCCTTTTCCCCGCCATAATTGTGTCATATTTGTCTCACTTTGGGTGTGGACAAATCAGCCTGAACCGATTATAATGGACTTACCGATTGATGCAAAAGAAAGACGGTGAGATTATGATTCGATTCGGCACGGGCGGCTGGCGCGCCGTCATCGGCGAGGAATTCATCTGCGCCAACATTCGCAAGGTGGCCGCGGCCGTCTCCCTCTATCTGAAGGAGAACGGCAAGGATGAAACGGACGTGGTCATAGGCTATGACCATCGCTTTCTCTCCGACGCCGCCGCGCGCTGGATGGCCGAGGTGCTCTGCGCCGCAGGGCTCCACGTGCTGTTTTTGAAGCGCTCGGCTCCCACACCGCTCATCATGCACACCGTCAAAAAGCGCGCTCTGCACTGCGGCCTGGAGGTCACGGCCAGCCACAATCCCGCCAACTACAACGGCATCAAGGTGATCGTGGACGAGGGCCGGGACGCGCCGCTGGAGGTGACCGGACGCATCGAGGCGCTCATCGCCTCACTGCCGGAGGAGATCGCCTATACGCCCTTCGACAAAGCCTGCCAGGCCGGGCAGATCGAGTTCCTGCGCAATCCCTTCAACCCCTTCCTGGACGACATCATCGCCCAGATGGACATGGAAAAGATTCGCGAGCGCGGCCCGCGCATCCTGTTCGACCCCATGTACGGCTCCGGCACCTACGCTCTCATGTGCATTCTGTACACAGCCCGCTGCACGGTGGACACCATCCACATGGGCCGCGACGCCTACTTCGGCGGCAACATGCCCGCGCCCACCGAGGAGACGCTGCACGAGCTGACCACCCGCGTGGTGTCGGGGGGCTACGACCTGGGCATCGCCCTGGACGGCGACGGCGACCGGCTGGGCATCGTGGACGCCAACGGCCGCTACATCAGCGCCAACGAAATCCTGGTCATGCTCTACTACTACCTGCACGAGTATCGCGGCTGGAAGGGTCCCGTTGTGCGCAACATGTCCACCACCCACATGCTGGACCGGGTAGCCCAGGATCTGGGCGAAATTTGCTACGAGGTGCCCGTGGGCTTCAAGTGGATTTCCTCCAAGATCGACGAGGTGGACGCCGTGCTGGGCGGCGAGTCCTCCGGCGGCCTGACCGTGCGCGGCCACATCCACGGCAAGGATTCCACCTACGCCGCCGCGCTGTTCGTGGAGATGATCTCCGCTATGAACCAGAGCCCCACGGAAATCATCGAAACGCTGGAAAAGAAATACGGCCATTTCGTCATGGCCGAAGCCAACCTGGCCTTCGCGCCCGCCGACAAGGCCCGCGTCCAGCGCCTGGTGTTCGAGGAAAAGATCATGCCCGACTTCGGCCGCGCGATCGACCGCGTGGGCTACGAGGACGGCTGCAAGGTCTACTTCAAAGACGGCGGCTTCGTCACCTGCCGCTTCTCCGGCACCGAGCCGCTGCTGCGCATCTTCGCCGAGGCGGACACAAAGGAGCGGGCGCAGGAGAGCATCGACAGGTTCAGAAAGGCGCTGGGGCTGTAATCAATCAAATCCATATGGCGGGCGACGCTTTTTCCGATGAGCGCTGTCCGCCATTTTTTTCCTTTTTAGCGAATCGGAGCCACTTTTACGCAACAGAATAGATGTAATGCATTACAGGACAAACCGATGAAGGCTCATATGAATGAACGCGATTTCCGGAAGAGATAAATCAACTCTATGCCACCGCTTTGCGGCTGACGCGCAGCGATCAGCCGGCGCGGGAGCTCGTGCAGGATACTTTCCTGCGCGAAATTGAGAATGCGACGCAGGGGATGATTGTCGATCCTGAACTACACCCCGAATGGGGCGCTATCCGCATGGATGAGGTAATCCAGCCCTCAGGCAGCGTGATCTCTCTGGCGGCGCACCTGGCTGAAATTGAGTGCGATGAGTCGTTGTCCTTCTCTTTCCTGATCCCGGCACAAAACAGGATTATTACCCTTTATTGACAGAAGTTTCCGGCTATGCTATAGTTTAATTGGCCTAATGCGCCCGCCGCAAAGGACAAGCGTACACACACAAAGGAGGCATCATCACATGAAGCAATGGGCGAAAAGGGTGATCCTGTTCGGCATCGACGGAGCCGGCACGTTCTTTGAGCAGACTGCCACGCCGAATATCGACCGCGTCTTCCGCGACGGAGCAATCTGCCGCCGCGCGCTGACGGAAATGCCCACCATCAGCGCGGAGTGCTGGGGAAGCATCCTGCACGGGGTGGACTGCCGCCGCCATGGGCTGACCAACTGGGTCACGGGCAAGCGGCCTTTCCCGGTGGATTCGCCCTATCCCTCCGTGTTCCGTGTGATCCGGGAAAACCGGCCCGACGCCCAGCTGGCCTCCTTCTGCGAGTGGGGCAACGTCAACCTCGGCATCATCGAGGACAATCTGGGCGTGTACAAAGTCAACGCCCTGGGCGACGAGCTGATCCAGGCCGCCCTGGACTACATCGACGCGCACGACTTTACCTTCATCTATTTCCACTTCGACGTGCCGGATCACGAAGGCCACGCCCACGGCTACGGCACACCCGAGCATCTGGCCGCGATCACGCTGACCGACAGCTGGATCGGCCGAGTCACGGAGGCCATCGAGAAGCGCGGCTGGCTGGAGGACACCCTGCTGCTGGTGGAGCCCGATCATGGCGGCACCCCGCCGGATGAGCGGGGCCACGGCAGCCACGGCGGAGACAGCGACGCGGAAAAGTACGTGAGCTTCTTCGCCGCGGGCGGAGGCGCGCGGCATGTGGAGCTCAATGACATGCTGACGCGGGACACCGCCCCGGCCATCCTGCACGCCCTCGGCCTCCCCATCCCCCATACCTGGAACAGCCGGGTGCCGGGCGGCCTGTTCGACGACGTGCCTGAAAACCTGCCCCGCCCGGAGGGGCTGCCCGTCAAAGCGGAGGAGCCGAGGTTGAAGAAGTCGTCCGGCACCTTTGAGGAGGAGCTTGCCGGGCTGAAGCCCGCGCTGCGCCTGCCCTTCACCGCGTTTGACGCGCTGCCGGAGGGCACGGAGCGCACGGGCAAGCTGTACCTGGTGGACGGCCTGCGCGAAAAGGCCATGCGCTTCGACGACGGCGCGCTCCGCGTGCCCTGCCCGCTGGAGGGCGGCAGCGTCTCGTTTACCGCCTGGCTGCGCCTGAACGCGGTGGAAAACAGGATGCCCGTGCTGAGCGTGCGCTGCGCGGAGGACGGGTCTGCCTGGCTCTGCGTCGCGGCCACAGGCGAGGATCATCTGGTGCTGTCCGCCCGGCTGCTGGACGCGGACAAGGCCAGGCACATGGAGGTTGGCCTCCCGGCCCAAAGGACGGGAACATGGATGCTTGTGGCGGGCTCGTTTGAGGCGGAGGCGGGCGTCGCGGGCTTCTCTGTCAACTTTGAGCCCTTCATGCGCCAGCCGCTGACCGGCAAGCGGATCATGGGCGACGGAAAACGCGCCCAACTCCTCCTTGGCACCGACGACCTCAGCGCCCCCGGCCAGCGCCTCCCCGGCGAGCTGGAGGACGTGTGTGTGTACAACAAGGCCCTGACGGACGAGGATATGGCGAAGCTGAAGGCGTACTATCTGGGATAGCGTCCCCAGGGCTGGGTCAGCCGGTCGGGATGAAACGCATCAAGGGACAAAGGAGCAAAAACCATGCAATATGACGCGCTGAAGAAAAGCTACCAGCAGGGCTGGCACACGTGGAATAACCGCAGCGTGCTCTCCCATGTCCACATGCCGGACGGCCTGGCGGTCAACCTCGCCTTCAAGGAATACGCCAACGGCCAGTACCTCAAGGAAACGCTGATCGGCCGCTTCGGTGAAAGCGACGAAAAGGTCTTCCCCGGCCCCCATGCCTTCGATGAAAAGTATACCTGCCTGACGCTCCAGTGGCAGTCCATGGAGATCATGGTGGAATCCACCCTGCGGGACGGGGCGCTCGTCCTGCTGGCCACGCCCAGAAAGAAGCAGATCAAACCTGCCATGCTCGTGGTGGAGCTGGGGTATCTGTGGGGCCGGAAGGGCCGCGTGGAAGCGGTCTCCGGCAACAGGGCGGAGGCCCACGGCCCGGAAGGAGAGACAGAGGTCTTTGTCAGCGGCGCGGCCATGACCGATCTCAACATTCCCACCCAGACGGCGTTCCTGTCCGTGTCGTTTTCCGGCCCGGTGTGCGTCGCCACCGGCGCGGCCGTCTCGCCGGAAGAGGCCCGTTCCCTGCTGGACAGCGCCCGCGACGAGGTCAGAGCGCGCCATGAACAATACGGCGCGTCGTCGGAGCTGTACGCCGCCATGGAGTGCGCCCTCGCCTGGGATACCATCTACGATCCGAATCACGACCGGGTCATTTCGCCGGTGAGCCGGCTGTGGAGCATCCGCAATGGGGGCTACGTCCTCTTCTGCTGGGACACCTTCTTCGCCAGCTGCATCGCCGCCGTGGGAGAAAGCAAGGAACTGGCCTACTTCAACGCCCGGGAGATCCTGCGGGAGGGTGAGTCCGTCGGCTTCGTGCCCAATTTCGCCTACGCCACCGGCCAGATTAGCGCGGATCGATCCCAGCCCCCCGTGGGCAGCGCCATGGTGCGGGAAATCTACCGCAAGTACCGGGAAAAGTGGTTTGTGGAGGAGATGTATCCCGGCCTGCTGGCCTGGAACGAATGGTTCGCCAGCAACCGCTCCGCCGCCAGCGGCGCGCTGTGCTGGGGCAGCAATCCCATTCCGGTTCAGTACGGCAACGTCTGGGAATACCCGCATCACGGCGTCAACGGCCGTTTCGGCGCGGCGCTGGAGAGCGGTATGGACAACGCCCCCATGTATGACGACGTGCCCTTCGACGGGGAAAAGCACATGCTGATGCTGGAGGACGTGGGCCTCACGGGCATGTACATCAACGACTGCCGCTGTCTGATCGAGCTGGCCCGGGTCATCGGGCGGGAGACGGACGTCCCGGCTCTGGAAGCGCGCAAGGACAGGGCCGAAGCGGGGCTGGAAGGCCTGTGGGACGAGGCAAACGGCTTCTACTACAATCGCCACACGGATACCGGCGAATTTTCCCGCGGCCTTTCCCCGTTCAACTTCCTCGCCCTGTTCTCCGATCGCGTTGCCCCGGAGCGCCAGCGCCGCATGGCGGACGAGCACTACTACAATCCGAACGAGTTTTACGGCGACTGGATGCTGCCCGCCTGCGGACGAAACGAGCCCGCTTATCGGGAGCAGAATTACTGGCGCGGCCGCGTGTGGGCGCCGCTCAACTTCCTGGTGTATCTGGCGCTGCAAAACACAGAGCTCAAAGACGTGCGGGACGATCTGGCCAGGAAGTCGGAGACCATCTTCATGAAGGAATGGACTGAGCTGCACCACGTGCATGAAAATTACAACAGCATCACGGGCGAGGGCTGCGACGCCCGCAACAGCGACAAGTTCTATCACTGGGGCGCGCTGCTTCCGGTCATCGGCATCGCGCAAAGCGGTCATCTCCCGGGGCTGGGCAAGCCCCTTGACGTCTGAGAGGGCCCATCGCCGCCCGTTTCAAAGGACAATCCCGTAAACGGAGGAATCATCTCATGGATCATTTCCGCATCGATCACGATTGTTTCACTCTGACTTTCGGCGGCAGCCACGCGCTCCAATACACTCTGGCGGGAGAATCCATCGACCTAGGGTGGCCCGGTTTCCTGCTGGACAACGGCCCCACCGGCGCGCCGGAAAGCTGGGCGCTGGAATCGGAAATGGCCGTCAGCCCCGCCATCCGCCAGTACAACTTGATCGGCAGCCTGCCCGGCGGGCTGACCCTGCGCATGGAACTGCGCACGGCGACGGGCTCCCCCATCATCCGCTTCCGCTACATCCTCTCATCCGCCGAACCCCGCGCCATGGTCAGCACGGGCGGGAGAGACCTCACCTACCTGAGCTATCCCGTCAGCCCTGACGCCAGGCAGACAGAGGTTCGTTTCTCCAACTACGATTCCGTCATCCACGGCTATTGCCTGAATGAGCTACCCGCCTTCGATTACGAGGACGAGGTCATGGGGCCGATCCTGGCGGAAGAGCGCGGGTCCATCTCTCTGCTCACCGCCTATGAGCACGGCTCCATGTATCCGGACAAGTTCATCGCCTTCGTCCGCGACGGCGGCGAGCTGCGCCTCCGCTCCGTCCGGTGCAATTATCCCAATAAACGGCCCCTGATGAATCGGCCCTACGAGACCGTCTGGCTGCAGTTCGGCGCGGTGCCCGGCGATATGGACGCGCTGGCGAAGGCCTACCGCGATTTCCAGCTGCGCTTCGCCACCATGAACCTGGAGAGCCGCAAGCCCTATATCTTCTACAACACCTGGGCCTATCAGGAGCGCAACCGCTTCTGGAATCACAGGACCTATCTGTCCTCCATGAACGAGGAGCGCATGGAGAAGGAGATCGAGATTGCCCACCGCATGGGCGTGGACGTGTTTGTCATCGACACCGGCTGGTACGTCAAGACCGGCGACTGGGAGGTCAACGGCGACCGCTTCCCCAAGGGCATCCGACACATCGCGGACATGCTTCAGGCGCGCGGCATGAAGCTGGGCCTGTGGTTCAATCCCACCGCCGCCGCGGCCAGCAGCCGCATCCTGCAAGCCAACCGGAAGGCCATGGCCACCCGCGAGGGCAAGCCCGTGGGGCCCTTCCCCGTCTGGGAGACGGAGGAGAGCTACCTGATGTGCCTCGCGTCCGACTACTGGGAGGCCTTCGCGGACCGGCTGATCGAGCTGGCCGACCGCTACAACGTGCGCTATTTCAAATGGGACGCGGTGGACATGTACGGCTGCGAGGACCCGAATCACTGGCACGGCGATCGGAACAACGCCCCGGATGAGCTGCAGGGCTGCTATGCCTTCGAGGTGGGCCGCAGCCTGTCCCGGGTGGTGGACAGGCTCTGCAAGGCCCATCCGGACGCCATCGTGGACATGGACATCACGGAGGCGCACCGCTGCTTCGGCCTGGGCTTCCTGTCCTCCGGCAAGTTCTTCACCATGAACAACGGGCCGTACTACGAAAACTACGACATCAGGGTGCCGGAGGATGTGTGGACCAATATCTTCGTACAGCCCGGCCCGGCCCGAACCTGGATCATGCGCCGGAACCTCAGCTACGACAAGTGGATTCCCTCCGTGCTGATGATGGCCCACTACCTGCCGGACGAGCCGCGGTCTTCGCAGCTGCTGAACCTGGCCTCCCTCATCCTGGGGCAAAACGGCATCTGGGGCGATCTCCTGAGCCTGTCCGACGAAGGAATCGATTACTTCGCCCAGGTGCTCACGGTATACAAGCGCCTGCGGGACGCCATCACGGAGGCGTATCCCCGCGTCACGGGCCAGCCCGGCCAGGCATTCGAGGCCCACGAAAAGCTGCGTGACGCCGACGGCCAGGGCGCGGTGGTGCTGTTCGCCAACCAGGCGGGCGACTACGAATACCGCCTGCGCGGGAAGGCGGCGGCCCGCGAAACAATCTTCGGCGAGGCGAGTATCCAGCGGCGGGGCGATCAGCTCCGGCTGCTGGCCCACTTCGATGGGCCCGGCGCGGTCATCGCGTTCTTCGATAATTAAGGTAACAACAGGGCGCGACGCCGCCCAATGATCTGACGAGGTGACGAATATGCAGAATAAACTGATCCGGATTGATCCGTCCAGGATCACGGGGCGAATCAAGCCCATGCACGGCGTGGGGGCGGGCCCGGTCACGGGCAGCTTCACCTATGACGCCAGCGATGAGTTCAGGGCGGCGGGCATCCCCTTCGGCCGCACCCACGACATCGAGTATCCCTTCGGCGCGGGCGAATTCGTGGACATCCACTGTATCTTTCCGTGGTTTGACGCCGACGAGAACGACCCTGCGTCGTACAACTTTACGCTGACGGACGAGTACCTGCGCCTCATGCGCGAGGCGGGCACGGAGCCCTTCTACCGCCTCGGCTCCACCATAGAGCATCAGCCCATCAAGCGCCACATCCTCCCGCCGAAGGATTTCGGAAAGTGGGCGCGCGTCTGCTCACACATCATCGCACACTACAACGAAGGCTGGGCCAACGGCTTCAGATGGAACATCCGCTATTGGGAAATCTGGAACGAGCCGGATATTCCCCAGTGCTGGACCGGCACGCAGGAGGAAATCTTCGAGCTGTACCGCGCGGCGTCCACCCTCATCAAGCGGGAACACCCCGACGTGAAGATCGGCGGCCTGGCTCTGACCACCCCGCTCTCCCCCCTGTTTGAACCGTTCCTGGCCTACGCCCGGAGCCACACCCTGCCCCTGGACTTCGTGTCCTGGCACGGCTACTGCCACAAGCCCGCGCAGGCTGTGGAATTCGCTCAAACCGCCCGCCGCCTGATGGACAAATACGGCTTCACGCAGGCGGAGAGCATCTTCGACGAATGGAACTACGTGGTGAGCTGGGAGGACCTGCTTCCCAGCGTGAAGCTGCACCGCGTGCCCTTCGGCGCCGCCTTCATGGCCTCCGTGATCGTGTCCATGCAGGCCTGCCCCGTCGACAAGCTCCTGTTCTACGACTCGCAAGCGTTCCTGACGGAGTGGAACAATCTCTTTGTTCCCAAGCCCACCAAGGCGCACGCCGCCCGGCGGGGCGTGGATGTCCTACCCGGCTACTGGGCGCTCTACGGCTGGAACCAGCTGTACAGGGCGGGGAATGAAATCGCCTGCGAGGCGGATGAAAACCTGTACTGCACCGCCGCGAAGA
>CADARO010000091.1:9381-11493 GCA_902790345.1 uncultured Eubacteriales bacterium
AGGGCGAGACGCTTGTCTATATCTCCTATTTCAACGATGACGCAGGCCTCAACGCCTGCCCGCCCGACGACGCCACCGTGCGCGTTGACGTGGCCGGAGGGACGGCGGGACGCCTGACGATCCGCCGCGTGGACGACGGGCACGCCTTCGAGGAGGAGCCTCTCGATGGCAACGAGTTCGTCATGCGGGGCAATACCTTCGCGCTGGTCAAACTGACCGAAAACTGAGAGGAGCGTTTTTTCATGGATCAGTGTCCGTTCTTCAACACACACCACGCGCCGGTAGGCGCGTGGGCCAGCCTGACCTTCGGCGCGCCCGGCGTCGGAATGAGCGTGGATCTGCAGGACCCGGGCGTCAAGCGCAGCGGCGCGCTCATGGCGGGCGTCGCCACCGGGCAGGGGCCTCGCTCCATCGTCTTCGCGGATGTTCCCCGCGAGAGCGGCGTGAACCTCACCGCCGAGGGCAGCAAGGAGGCCGGCAACTCCCGCACAGGCCGCATGATGGCCGCCTACGGCATGATACCGGAGTCGGAAATCCGCCGCGCGCTGACTCCTTCCGTTGATACGTTCACCAGCGGGAACGTGTCACTGTCCGTCTATACGCCCTACGCCGCGCTCCCCGACCCGGAGAAAGGCCCGATTCCCCCGCTCAGCTGCCTGCCGGGCATCCTGATCGAGGTCACGGTGGACAACACCGCCGGGACAGACCCCTGCCTGGTCTTCTTCGGCGCCATGCTGTACGACGCCAAGCGCGCCTACGCCTTCCAGGAGGATGGGCTGTGCGGCATACGCTTCCGCAACGAATGGGCCTTCGCCGCCCGTCAGGAGGACGGCGTGTTCCTGATCCGAGGCATGGACGCGGCGGCCAAGCTGGCCCAGGGCGTGCCCTTCATCCAGCAGAACGGGCCGGCTTTCCTCTGCGTGAAAGCCCAGGCCGGTGAAAAGAAGACGCTCACTCTCACCTGGAGCGTCTTCGCCCGGGAAGGCAGCAACGGCCTCCGCACCACCACCTATTACTACAACAGCTACTTCCACAGCCTGACGGAAGGCGCCCGGGCCGTGCTGGATCACGCCGCAGACCTGCGCGAGATGAGCGCGGCGGTAGATCGCGAGCTGCTGCGCGAAGGGCAGGACCCCGCCCGCGTTTCCCTCTTCTGCCAGGCCGTGCGGGCCTATTACGCCTCTTCGCAGCTGCTTGAGGATGAAAACGGCCGGGTCCGCTGGAACGTGGCCGAAGGCGCGTACCTCTGGCGCAACACGATGGATCTCTGCGCCGATCACATCGCCTGGGAGCTGCGCCGCAACGCCTGGATCGTCCGCTGCCTGATGGACGAGTTCATCGAGGATTACTCCTACACCGACACCGTGACCTATCCCGGCCTGCCCGGAGAATACCCGGGCGGAATCAGCTTCACCCATGACATGGGCTGCTATTTCACCTATTCCCAGCGCGGCTTCAGCGCCTACGAGCGAAGCAACGAATCGGAAAAGGGCTTCTACTTCTATATGACCACCGAGGAATTGCTCAACGGCATCTACTGCCTGGCCGGATACGCGCTGTACAGCGGCGACGACGCCTGGCTGAAACGGCATGCTTCCCTCCTGCCCCGCCTCATGGAAAGCCTGGAAAACCGCGACGCGCCCGACGAGGCCTCCCGCAACGGCATCCTCAAGGCGTCCTCCACCCGGGCCGGAACCTGCGGCCTGGAAAGCACCACCTACGACGCGCTGGATCACTCCCTGCTGGAGGCCTCCGGCAACCTGTACGTGTTCGTCAAGACCTGGTGCGCCCTGCGCCTGATCGAACGCCTCTGCGCCATGGCCGGCGACGAGGACACCGCCCGGCGCGCCCGCGCCATGCTCGCGCGGTGCCGCGCTTCCCTCGATCTGTTCCATTCGGACGAGCACCCCTGGCTGAAGGCGAACGCCTATCAGGATCTCCCCGGCGCGGTGGCGGCGGCCGCCGAAGCGCTGGCCATCCCCCACATGCTGGGCGTCATGGATGAATCAAGCGACCCGGATCTCATCGGGGCGCTGCGCGCGCACAGCGCCGCCTGCCTGGAAACGGGCGTTTGCCGCGACGCCGTGTCCGGCGGCCTGCGCCTGAGCAGCA
>CADARO010000092.1 GCA_902790345.1 uncultured Eubacteriales bacterium
AAGGATGAAGCCGAGGATGAAGGGTGTGGACGGAATGCCCAGCTTCTTGAAGGCGAAGCCCAGCGCGCCGAAGATCAGGCAGGCGAAGACCTGGCTCATATTGTTCTTCAGGGCGTAGGCGCCGATGGTGCACAGCACGAACACGCAGGGCAGCAGGATATGCTTCGGAATCGTCAGCAGCTTGACAAACGCGCGCAGGCCGAAGAACTCCATGAAGAGCATGATGACGGAGGCGATCAGCATGGCGGCGAAGATGCCGTACACAACGTCCGCCTGGTTCTGGAACAGCAGGGGTCCGGGGGTGAGGCCGTGGAGCGTCAGGGCGCCCAGCAGCATGGCCGTGGTGGTGTCGCCGGGGATGCCCAGGGTCAGCAGAGGCACCATGGCGCCGCCGATGGTGGCGTTGTTGGCGGTCTCGGAGGCGACGACGCCGTCAATGCGGCCGGTGCCCAGCGGGCCCAGCTCGTCGGCGTGCTTGTCGGAATTCTTCGCCACAGTGTAGGCCAGCACATTGCTCGTGCCGCCGCCGATGCCGGGCAGGATGCCGATGCCCATGCCGATCAGCGCGGAGCGCAGGGCATTCCAGCCCTGACTCCAGAATTCCTTCATCGTGAAGCCAAAGCCCTTGATGCCCTTCATGCTGGGCTGAATCACCTCTTCACCGGTGTGGCGGCTGGTCTCGGCCGCGCCGATGATCTCGCCCACCGCGAAGAGGCCCACCATCACGGCCAGCATGTCGAAGCCGCCCTTGAGGCTCGTCAGGCCGAAGGTGAAGCGCGCGGTGCCCTCGATGGCGTCTGTACCCACAGTGGAGAACATGAAGCCGATCACGCCGGCCATGATGCCCTTGACCATGTTGCCCGAGGAGAGGGTGGCGATCATCGTCAGCGAGAAAATGGCGATGGAGAAGAACTCGAAGTTGCCGAAGTTGACGGCGGCCCGGGCGATCTGCGGCGCGATGAACATCAGCAGCACGGTGGAGAAGATGGTGCCCAGGAAGCTGAACACGACGCCCACGCCCAGGGCCTTCGCGGCTTGGCCTTTCTTGACCAGCGGATGGCCGTCGAAGCAGGTGGCCACGGAGGAGGGCGTGCCCGGAATCCTCAGCAGAATGGCCGAGATCAGGCCGCCGGAAATCGCGCCGATGAACAGGGCCATCAGCAGGGTCATGGCGTTGGAGGACGTCATGGCATAGGTCACCTGGAGGAACAGGGCAATCGCCATGGTGGCGGAGAGGCCCGGCAGCGCGCCGAACACGATGCCCACGGCCACGCCGATAAGCATCAGGAAGATGCCGGTGGGCGTCAGGACGGTGGCGAAACCGCCGCCGATCAGTTGCAGGGTTGACATAAGCTGTATCTCCTTTCTGCCGTTTTCATCCGATCAGAAGCCCAGCAGGCTCTCGATGGAGCCGCGGGGCAGCATCTGGCTCAGGCCGACGCGGAACGCGACGAAGACCAGGGCGGTAAAGCCGACAGCGATGACCGCAAAGAGCGGCAGATTGCGTTTTTCCTTCGGCGCCAGGATGATGAACTGCAGAAACAGGTAGAGGATCGTGGCCAGGATGAAGCCCAGGTAGGGCAGCGTGACCGCGTACAGGAGCATGACCGCGAAGGTCAGCGTGATGGAGAGAATATCCATCCTGCCCAGCTTCTTCTCCGCGGCCTCGTCGGCGGGCTGCCGCATTTTGCGCAGCCCCTGCGCGATCAGCAGGATGGACAGCACGAGCAGCACGATCCCCAGCAGGGTGGGCACGATGCGGCTGTTGGCGTAGGACGGCACCATCTTGGGCCGGGTCTTGATCTGCTGGGCGATGACCAGATAGGCGATGCTGAGCGCCAGCGTGACGCAGCCAAGTATCACGTCCCTGGCCTTCGCGAGGTTCGATTTGTTTCCGTTCATGTTCCATCCTCCTTTGATCGGTCTTCGCGAGCGCAGCCTCCGGGTGCCGGGCGGCATGCGCTTTTTGTCCGGGCGATGACCGTTTCCATCATACTATCAACCGCCGCTAATTTACCGCTAAAGAATCAGATCTGCGGCGGAAAACGCCGGGGATGGGCGGGCGCGCCGGCAGCCGGGCGACCTCCGTCCGTTTCCGCCGCGCTAATTTTTTCCCCGCGCTTGACAAGGCTCTCCCCTTTTGCTATGCTTGCCCCCGAAGGGAGTAGCCCGCACAGCTCCGGCTGTGTTCCTTGGATCGTCAGGACGGTGTTCGCACCCGGTCTATGTGAGCAAGTGGCGAGACTTCGCAGTCTACGGCGCGAAGTCTCTTTTTATGCTCTTGAAACCATCGGGTTTCGCAGAAGAGATTCCGCGCCTGCGGGCGCGGGGAGGGGGCTTTGCGATCGCCCCCTCCACCCCTTCGCCCTTCGCCCTTTCACCGTGATGGAAACCAACAGAGGAGGTTTTTTCCGTTGAATCTGAAAACCATGGCCATCATCCTCTTCATCGCGCTGTATGCGCTGATGATCACCCTGCCCAAGCGGCGCGTGTGGGTCGCCTTCGGCGCGGCCTGCCTGAGCCTGGTGCTGGGCATCCTGCCCGTGGGGCGCGTGCTGCACGTCATCAACTGGAACGTGCTGATGATGATCTCCGGCACCATGATCGTGGTGGATTACTTCATCGAGTCCAAAATGCCCAACCGCATCGCGGACGTGCTGCTGGATAAATCCAAGAACGTGAAGTGGGTCACCATCCTCATGTCCCTGTTCGCGGGCATCATCTCCGCCTTCATCGACAATGTGGCGACGGTGCTCATGGTCGCGCCGGTGGCCCTGGCCATCTGCAAGCAGCTGAAGATCTCGCCCGTGGCGATGATCCTCGCCATCGCCGTCAGCTCCAACCTGCAGGGCGCGGCGACCCTGGTGGGCGACACCACGTCCATCATGCTCGGCGGCTACGCGGACATGAACTTCATCGAGTTCTTCTGGATGAACGGCCGTCCCGGCATCTTCTTCGCGGTGGAGCTGGGCGCGCTGGCGACCATCCCCGTGCTGATGTTCCTCTTCCGCAAGGACACCCAGCCCGTCAAGGCCGGCGCGCGCACCGAGGTCAAGGGCGTGATGCCCACCGTGATGCTCTGCCTGGTGGTTATTCTGCTGATCATCGCGTCCTTCCTGCCCTGGGGCATCGTGCTGCCGGACGGCGCGGACATCACCAACGGCGTCATCTGCATCACCCTGGCGGTGCTGACCATCCTGCTGGACGGCCTGACCAAGCGCGACTGGTCCGGGGCCAAACGCTCCATCTCCGCCCTGGACTGGGAGACCCTGCTACTGCTGGCGTCCCTGTTCTGCGTCATCGCGGGCCTGACCGAGGTCGGCGTCATCGAGGACATGGCCGGGTGGATCACCAAGGCCGGCGGCAACAACCTCTTCCTGCTGTACACCGTGGTGGTGTGGGGCAGCGTGCTGATCTCCGCCTTCGTGGACAACATCCCCTATGTGGCCACCATGCTGCCCGTGCTGCAGAGCGTGACCAGCATGATGGGCATTCCGCCCTATCTGCTGTACTTCGGCCTGCTGAGCGGCGCGACCCTGGGCGGCAACCTGACGCCCATCGGCGCCTCGGCCAACATCGCCGCGGTGGGCCTGCTGCGCAAGCAGGGCGAGGAGGTGTCCTTCGGGCAGTTCATGCGCATCGGCGTGCCGCTGACGCTGACCGCGGTCATGGCCGGATATATCTATCTTTGGGTCGTTTGGAGATAAGCAGGAGTTCCGCGCATGCGGGCGCAGGCAGGGGGCTTTGCGATCGGTCCGGGGCTGCCGCCCGCTCTCCGCTGAAAACTCCATAACATGGAGTTTTCCGGGCGCTCCGAGCCCCCTGCAACCCTTTGCGTCGCCCGTTGAGGATGGAGCGAAATACGCAATGAAAATAGCCTTCCATTCGTCGGGAAGGCTATTTTCATACACATAAGTTTTTCCAAACTTCTTTTCATTCCACTCAATTCATGTTATACTGTCACTGTTGTCCATCCCTCTGCGGTGCGGCCTCATAAGGCGCGCGGCGGACTGAAGATAGAAAAGGAGCCATCTCTATGAACAAGATCGGCGTATTGACCAGCGGCGGCGACGCGCCAGGCATGAACGCAACCGTTATGGCTGTGGCCAAGAGCGCGGCCTACTACAACATGCCCCTGGTGGGCATCAAGCACGGCTACAACGGCCTGCTGCGCAAATCCTCCAGCCTCTTCGACGATATGGAAGAGCTGCACCTGGACACGGTGCTGGATATCGCCGACCGTCCCGGCACCTACCTGCGCACCGCCCGCTGCATGGAGTTTATGGATCCCGCGTGGCGTCAGATCGCCGCGGACACCCTGCGCGCCATGGGCATCGAGGGCCTGGTCGTCATCGGCGGCGACGGCTCCTTCCACGGCGCGGAGTACCTGTGCCAGCTGGGCATCCCCTGCATCGGCATCCCCGGCACCATCGACAACGACCTGCCCTACACCGAGATGACCCTCGGCTACGACACCGCCGTCAACGTGTGCGTCGACGCCGTGCGCGCCATCCGCGCCACCTCCCGCAGCCACGACCGGCCCCACGTGGTCGAGGTCATGGGCCGCCACTGCGGCGACATCGCCCTGACCACCGCCGTGTCCACCGGCGCGGAGATCGTGCTGGTGCCCGAGGTCGAGTGGCGCATCGAGGA
Source organism: uncultured Eubacteriales bacterium (assembly GCA_902790345.1). Lineage (GTDB taxonomy): Bacteria > Bacillota > Clostridia > Christensenellales > Aristaeellaceae > Firm-10. The sequence continues at coordinate 4,654 of CADARO010000092.1, forward strand.
CGTGGCCAAGCGGCTGAACCAGCAGATCGCCAAGGGCAACACCCGCACCACCATCGTGGTGGCCGAGGGCTGCTGGGAGTCCATGGAGCCCTTCGACATGTTCACCTTCCTCAACAGCCACGGCAAGAAGTGCTACGCCGGCGAGCCCATCAGCTCCATGCGCCTGGCCTCCATCCTCAAGCGGATGTGCGGCATGATCGAGGCCCGCTCCACGGTGATCGGCTACACCCAGCGCGGCGCCGAGCCCACCGCCCGCGACAGTGCCTTCGCCTTCGAGGCCGGCAACCTGGCCGTGCGCCTGCTCAAGGACGGCATCTCCAACCAGGTGATCGGCATGAAGGAAGGCAAGGTCTTCTACATGGCCATCGACGAGGCCCTGCAGGCCAAGCGCTCCTTCAACCGCTATCTGTATGATCTGGTGAATACCATCTGATTTGCGTTCTGCGCAAGCAAAAGACCAGCCGTTGGATTTGCTCCATCGGCTGGTCTTTTTGTGGTCACCACGCGTCGCTCATCAGGAAGTCTGCGAGGTGCTGGGTTTGGATGCCGAAACGGGCCAATGGTTACACGGGTAATGAAGTTGATCGGGTTATACTCCGATAAACTTCCCGGATTCAATGAGTAAATCGGAGTATACTCCGATAAACTTCCTCATTTAGGTGAGTTTGTCGGGGTATACTCCGATATGTTCGGTGCACATGGGCTTCCCCCTCTGGGGGAAGCTGTCAGCCGTCAGGCTGACTGATGAGGGTCAGCCGGCAAACTATTCATCAACGATCGTGATCGTGATGGGTTCTGACCATTCTGTCCAGAGACCGTTCTCATAAACCGAGATACTGTATTGAATGATGCTTTCCTTCCAATCAAGAGGAATGTTAACCCTACATTCTGTATTGTCACCAGTTGTCTTTATTACATCTGTATACCGGTCGATTCCTTTAGAAAAATAGCTGTGCTGAATTTGCCCATTTGACATTGTATTAATAGCAATTTTCTCTGCATTCGATGTCTCTATATTGAGTTGTAGTGTTTCACCTCGCATCCCAGATGTTTTGTTGAGAATTGTATTTAGTTTGCTTGGTTTAGGTTTATCACCCACTAATGTAATAGGAATTGATAATTCACACTCCTGGTTGAGTATAGGATTGTGTGCTGCTATATAAAGATAATAGTTTCGCACACTATCTAGCATATATCCCTCTAGTTCAAATTTTGTTTCATATGTGCGGTCATAATACAGATATGAGAAAGGCACTCCATCTCCACCATTCAACTGAAGACGATAATAATCTGCATTCTCAACTGGCTCAAAGGATATTTCTATATTTTCACCATTCTTAAACTGTCGCTTTGAAAGCAATGTGATTTGTTTTTCCCATTTAGGTTTTTCAATTAGATTTGCTCTTATGATCTCGCTCCATTCTGACCATACACCATTCTTGGAAACGGCAACTCTATATGGTATGCTATGATTTGCCCATGAAGAATCAAAGTGTTGTTCGTTTTGTATGATTTGTTCTTCAGATACTGTCTTAAGTGTTTTAGTCGTTCCACTAAACTCATTTGTTAAGTCATCGCTGTATGTATAATTCATTAATATGCTATCTATTCCCTCTTGACCTTTATCTATTGTTATCATAAAAGGATCATCCGCTATAAATTCTTTGTTCTTTTCTATTAATTCTAAGGTAGTTAAATCAGTGGGTGTAGCTTCACCTAAGCCTTGGAAGCGAGCAGTTGGTTTCTGAGGACGTTTTTGATCTTTTACGACAAAGTCAACTACATTTTGACTTGTCCAAGAACCATTAACAAATGCTTCTGCTGATAATCTGAAAGGACCTGCATGCAGAGAAGGCGCTATCTTGTCGAGTACATACGTACCGGCACGATATTTGGTAGAATAATAGATTCTTGAACTATATCGCTCATTGGTATCTGTAATTACAATATTATATGTTGTAGCTCCTTCCGTTTCTCCAATGATAATTGTAATAGGCTCACCAGCCCGTATTTCCTCTTCGACAATGGCAATGAACGGTGGCTGAGGTTTTTCGATTTGTTGGTACGTTATTGTTATAGGTTCCGTCCATTCCGTCCACATCCCGTTGATTTTCATAGTAAACTGCACAACTGTATCTTGATATGCCCCATAGTTAATCTCTCTGTCACTAAAATCATACCAATAGACTATTGTGTTTGTGTCTCCATTTGTCATGCAAAAGACGCCCTGGAATAACTCGGAATTACTAAAAGGAATAGTGACATGATTGTCTATATTTGTCAATGTGAATTCATCAGAATCTGGAATTGGCGCAGCTGGCTTTTTTCCTGTTACCGTTACTTCCCTTTGAATTGGTTTGATCGTAGAAAAAGCTTCTCCATAAGCATATCCCGTTACCGTATATGTTTTACTTGCTGACAACATAAAGCCATCAACAGATAGTTTTGTAACGTCGTATGTGTCATCTGTATAATATAGCTTGACTGTTGGGGTCATCTCTGTAACGATTTTTCCTGTGGATTTTTCCCGGACAATAACATGATATCCATCAGCGTTTGCAACTGGGTGTAATTGAATGGGCAAATCTTTACCAGCTTCAATTGCTTCCGGTATACTGAAATCAAATTCATCTGAATAAACGGTCATTTCAATGCGAGAATCAGAGGACGAAACTTGACTGTCTCTTATTGTCACAAAGATAATATAATTACCTATTTCTGAAAACTTGTATGTAAAACTAGTACCTTCGATGTTCCCTGAATCTATGTTTTCTTGTATACCTTTGTCAAAAACCTTATACTCCACCGTATACGGCCCCGTTCCCCCTTCCACCTCCACCGTAAACGTCACAGCCTCTCCGACCAGCGGCTCCTCGTTGCTGGCCTTGACGCTCTTGATCACCAGCGGGCCGTTGCCGTAATAGCTCACGCGCGCGCCGGAGCAGTCCGCCGTCGCGGAGGCGGGCACATGGCCCTCGGAAGCCACGGGCAGGGCGATGCTTGTCACCTGCGGACATCCCGCAAAGGCGTAGGCGCTCACCGCATTCACCCACTGGCCGTCCACATTCTCCGGGATCGTCACGGAAGCAGGCACGGCGCTATTGTCCACGGCGGAGAGCAGGGTCAGGCCGGTGTCGTTCGGCACATAGTAAAACCCGCCGTCCGCAATCAGCGTGTCCACCGGATAAAAATCCACATGATGGAAGTTCGCGTAATACTGCACCAGACCGCCCTTGGGCGACGCGATGTATTTCAGCGTGTCCGGGAGGCTCACCAGATCCGCCGAGCGGCTCTCAATCCGCATGTAGGTCAGCCCGGATAGGCGCTGGGCCTCCACCGTGCGCACCGTGGCGGGCAGCTCCATCGCAAACACGCCGGTGTCCGTGAAGGCATCCTCCCGCACCGTGTTCACCCCGGCGGGAATCCGCACCAGGCCCGTCATCGCGCGGTCGCCCATGAAGGCCTCCGCCTCGATGGCGGTCAGGCCGCCGGGGAGCGTGACGGACGCGAACGCGGCGCCGGCCACCAGCACCGTCAGCAGCACAGCCATGAGGAAACCGGCAATATGGAAAGAAGCGCGGCGCATAGAGCATCCTCCTCGGGAAAAACGGTCATGTGTCAATTGGTTCTTCCATTATAGCATTTCCACAATTGTTTGAGAAGTCCTTCCTGCCTCCTCCGGCGCGGAACCGCCCCATCCCGCTCCCCCCGCTAACCCCTTGCTAAGAAACCTCCTCCATCCCCAAAACCCCTTGCTTTTCCCCTCCGTCCTCCGCTATGATAGGGGAGCGGCAGCCATTCCGTCAGAGCGGCAGCCGCAGCGCACCGCCGGGCAGTTCGTTTCAGCTCCTCTGCCAGGCGGTGTTTTTTTGCGCTCCGGGCACGAAAAAAGCGCCATACCGCATGGTAACGGTATGGCGCACCCACCCCTTCCTCCGACAAGAAACAGACACTTTCTCTCAAAGAAGACGGAACGCCAGGGCAGGCGAAGGTGGGTCAGGCTTTGCCGCGCAGCTTCTTGATCATCGGCATATAGATGGGGCTGAGCAGCATCAGGATGCAGGCGGTCATCACGACGGCGGCGATAGGCGTGCCGAAGAGCGCGCCGAAGACCTTCGCGATGATGTCGCCCGTTTCCAGCGGATGGGTCACGGTGTGCGCGGTCTGGAAGGCGCGGCCGAAGTGGGATTCGCACATGCCGCCCAGCACCAGGCCCAGCACGATGGCCGCGCTGTTGAGGTGCATGTACTTGACCACGATGCCGAAGATACCCGCAATCACCATGACGGTGACGCCCACGAAGTTGCCCTCGGAGAAGGAACCGACGGTGGCCAGCAGCAGGATGATCGGCCCAAGGTAATAGTAGGGAACAGACAGGATCTGCGCGAAGACCTTCGCGATGCCGATGGCCACGATGACCATCAGGATGTTGGTGATGATCATGGTGATGAAGGTGGCGGAGAGGAACTCAGGCTGCACGTTCAGCAGACGGGGGCCCATCTGCACGCCCTTGAGGGCCAGCGCGGAGGCCATAACGGCGGCCGCGTTGCCGCCCGGGATACCCAGGCACAGCAGGGGCACCATGGCGCCGCCGGTGGCGGCGTTGTTCGCGGCTTCAGAGGCGGCGATGCCGTCGATGATGCCGGTGCCGAACTTCTCAGGATACTTGGAGAGCTTG
>CADARO010000093.1 GCA_902790345.1 uncultured Eubacteriales bacterium
CCAGGCATTATAAAAAAACACGAAGCGCCCGCGACGTGACATCGCGGGCGCTCATAAAGGCGCGTTTGGGGGAATTATTCGCCCAGAACCAGCTTTTCGCACTCATCGGCGAACTTACGGGCATCGTTGAGCTCCTGCTCGGAGGGATGCTTGCCGCCGGCGAACAGGCCGCCCTTGCCGTTGCACACGAAGGTCTTGGGCAGCACGTTGACGCCCACGCTCTTCAGCGCGGCAGCCATCTGCTGGATGGCGGCGTCGCTCTTCTTGCCGTTGCAGGCGAACAGCGCGGCGTTGGCCACGCGGCTCTTGTTCAGCGATTTGATGAATTCCATGGTGGTCTTGTCCGCCTTGGTGCCTTCGCAGCCAAGGAACATCAGCACGACGCCCTCGGGCATATAAGCGGGCAGCAGGGGCTCCTTGACGACCTTCATTTCGCGGGCGATCGCCTCGGCGACCATCTCGGCGGAACCCTTCGCGCTGACATAGTGAACACGGCCTTTGACTTTCATGAAAAAACGCCTTCTTTCATATTATTGTTCCAGTAATTCCTATATTAGCACAGGCCTGTTAAGAAACAAGTATCTTTTTTTCAATTCTTCCATCTGTTACAAACATGTCACATTTATTCTGCCGGTTACGCCAACGGCAAGGTGGAGAAAGCCACAGTCGAAATAACCTGCGCTTAACGAAACGCGGCGTCAAATATGGTATGCTGTGCGTGAGGTGTTTGAGATGAACGATATGTCCGGCCGCGACGGCGTGCGGCTGAATAAATGGATCGCCGAAAGCGGAACCTGCTCCCGCCGGGAGGCAGATCGGCTCATTGCCGAGCGCAAGGTGACCATCGACGGGCGAATCGGCGTGCTGGGCGACAAGGTGCTGCCCGGCATGGTGGTGCGCGTTGAGGGCCGCGAGGTGCGGGCAAAGACCAAGCGCCAGCAGGTCTACATCGCGCTGAACAAGCCGGTTGGTGTGGTGTGCACGGCGGATCCCAGGGAACCCATGAACGTGGTGGACTATGTGGGCCACCCGGAGCGCATCTTTCCCATCGGCCGCCTGGACAAGGATTCCGAGGGCCTTCTGCTCATGACCAGCGACGGCGAGATCGTGAACCGCATCCTGCGGGCCGCGGGCCGGCATGNNGGACAAGCCCATCACGGCGGAGTTCCTGAACAGCATGGCCTCCGGCGTGCCCATACTGGACACGGTGACGCTGCCCTGCCGAATCACCAAGGAGGACAAGATGCGCTTTCGCATCGTGCTGGTGCAGGGCCTGAACAGGCAGATTCGCCGCATGTGCGAGGCGCTGGGCTACAAGGTGCTCACGCTGCGCCGCGAGCGCATCATGAACATCCAGCTGGGCCGCCTGAAGAGCGGCCACTGGCGCAATCTCACCGGCCCGGAGCTGGAGGGGCTCATGCGCCAACTGGAGGAGGACTGACAGAACTGACTGAGGAGGTCTCGCTATGGAATGGCCGAAACTGTCTTTTGAGGCGCAGATCGCGCGCCTGAACCCGCCCGCGGACAGACCCGTTGACATGGTGCTCGATACCGATACCTACAACGAGGTGGACGATCAGTTCGCCCTGTGCCTGAGCCTGCTCTCGCCGGATCGCGTGACGCTCAGGGCCGTGTACGCCGCTCCTTTTCACAACACCCGCTCCAACGGCCCGGAGGACGGCATGGTGAAGAGCTACGCCGAGATCGTGCGGCTGCTGGGCACGGTGAACGTGAAGTCGGAGGGCTTCGTGTTCGAGGGCTCCCGCAGCTACCTGCCGGACGCCGAAACCCCCGTGGACAGCCCCGCAGCCCGGGATCTCATCGCCCGCGCCATGGCCCGGCCCGAGGGCGATCCGCTCTACGTGGTGGCCATCGGCTGCATCACCAACGTGGCCTCGGCGCTGCTCATGGAGCCGAAGCTGGTGAACAGGATCGTGCTGGTCTGGCTGGCGGGGCATGAATTCTCCTGGCCGGACACCCGGGAGTTCAACATGATGCAGGACAAGCCCGCCTCCCGGATCATCCTGGATTCCGGCGTGCCGCTGGTGCTGGTGCCCTGCATGGGCGTGGCCTCCCACATGACGGCCTCTACCTACGAGCTGGACGCCTGCATCGGCGGCAAAAATGCCCTGTGCGACGCCCTGTGCCAGCTGTTCGCGGAGTATTCCGACAACCACTACGGCTGGGCCAAGGAAATCTGGGACGCCGCCGCCGTGGCCGCGCTGGCCCATCCCGAGTGGGCGCCCACCGAGCTGGTGCACAGCCCGATCCTCTCCCTGGAGGACCGCTACAGCTTCGACAACCGCCGCCACTTCATCCGCGTGGTGCGCCGCCTCAACCGCACCGAGATCTTCCGCGACATGTTCACCCGGCTCTCCAACGCGGAGGAAATCCTCAAAAACCGCTGACGAATACAGAGAACGACAGGAGCAGCTTCGCGCCGCTCCTGTCGTTTTTGCAGGCTGATTTGCGTCAGTCGTCGTCCTTCTCCCAGCCCCGGGTGTAGGCCACGGCCTTGTGCCACTTTTTGATGCGGCGGGCCTGCTCCTGCGCCTCGATGGCGGGCTGGAACACCCGGTCGATCCGCCAGTTGTCCACGATGTCCTCCCGGCCGGCCCAATAGCCCACGGCCAGCCCGGCCAGATACGCCGCGCCCATGGCAGTGGTCTCCACGCACACCGGCCGCGCCACCCGAGCCTGAATGATGTCGGACTGGATCTGCATCAGCAGGTCGTTGGCCGACGCGCCGCCGTCTACCCGCAGCGTGGACAGGGCGATGCCGGAATCCGCCTCCATGGCCTTGAGCACGTCGTAGGTCTGGAAGGCCAGGGATTCCAGCGTGGCGCGGATGATGTGGAACCGGTTCACGCCCCGGGACAGGCCCACGATGGCGCCCCGGGCGTAGGGATCCCAGTAGGGCGCGCCCAGGCCGGTGAAGGCGGGCACCACGTAGCAGCCGTTGGTGTCCGGCACCTTCTTCGCGAAGTACTCGCTGTCCACCGCTGAATCCAGCAGCTTCAGCTGATCCCGCAGCCACTGGATGGCGGAGCCCGCCACGAAAATGGACCCCTCCAGCGCGTATTCCACCTTGCCGTCCAGCCCCCAGGCGATGGTGGTCACCAGCCCGTTCTCGGAGAACACGGGGGTCTCGCCGGTGTTCATCAGCAGGAAGCAGCCGGTGCCGTAGGTGTTTTTCACGTCGCCGGGCTTGAAGCAGGTCTGCCCGAACAGCGCGGCCTGCTGGTCGCCCGCCGCGCCGGCGATGGGAATGACATGGCCGAACAGGTCGGCCTCGGTCTCGCCGTAGACGCAGCTGGAGGGCTTCACCTCGGGCAGCATGCAGGCGGGAATGTCCAGCTCCCGCAGGATGTCCTCGTCCCACTTCAGGTCGATGATGTTGAACAGCATGGTGCGGGAGGCGTTGGAGTAGTCGGTCACGTGCACCTTGCCGCCGGTGAGCTTCCAGATGAGCCAGGTTTCCACCGTGCCGAACAGCAGCTGGCCCGCCCGGGCTTTGGCCCGCGCGCCGGGCACGGTGTCCAGCAGATACCGGATCTTGGTGGCGGAGAAGTACGGGTCGATGACCAGGCCGGTCCTGCGGCGGAAGGGCTCGGTGAAGCCCCGCTGCATGAGGCTCTCGCAGAAGTCCGCCGTGCGGCGATCCTGCCAGACGATGGCGTGGGCGATGGGTTCGCCGGTCTCCCTGTCCCACACGATGGTGGTCTCGCGCTGGTTGGTGATGCCGATGGCGGCCACGTCCGCGCCGTTTGCGCCGGCGCTGGCCAGGGCCTCGGCGGCCACGGCGTACTGGGTGAGCCAGATTTCGGTGGCGTCGTGCTCGACCCAGCCGGGCTTGGGGAAATACTGGGTGAATTCCTTCTGGGCCATGCTCACGACCTGGCCCTGCCGGTCAAACAGGATGCAGCGGCTGGACGTGGTGCCCGCGTCGAGGGACATGATGTATTGGCTCATGATGGCGCTCCTTTATGTCAAAATGAACTGATCGTCTTCGGTGAGGCCCAGCGCGGCGATCACCTCCGGCGCGCGCTGAGGCACCAGGTCCAACTCGGCGGGGTGATGGGCGTCGCTGGCCAGGTAGAATTTGCAGCCCTCCTCCTTCGCCAGCCGGTAGAGACGCAGCATGGCGCTCTCGTGATCCCGCCAGCCCGGGCCGAAGCAGGAGAGGTTGATCTCGATGCCCGCGCCGAAGTCGGCGAATTTCCTCATGACCGCCCGGAAGCGGGCCTCGTCCACCAGTTCGTACACGCGGTACTGGTCGCCCTCCTTGAAGATGAGGGAGCAGGTCATGTGGGCGATGCCCACCTTGCGCCAGGGCAGGGGGAGGTTTGAGATATCCTCCAGCCGCTGAACGAACAGAGCGGCGATTTTCTCCTCCGTGTCGTATGTGTCGGGCCGCACGAAGTTCTTCATGTGGAAGTGGTTCGGCGGGATGACGATGAAGTCGAACGCGTCGTAGTGGCTGGGATCCAGGCCCAGCCGCGTGCCGCCCAGGAATTCCGTCTCGCAGCCGAACACCAGCCGCACCTGATCGTCCTGGGGCAGGGGCAGGTTCTGAGACACATGCTCGATGTTCTGGGGCGCATACCACCCGCTGGCGCCGGGCACGGCGCTGTCCCACAGGTGGTCGGTGACGCATTGCAGCGTGTAGCCGCGCCGCTTCGCGTGCTCCAGCAGCGCCTGAACGCTCTGCGCCGGATCGGAGGAGCAGGAAGAGAGCACCGTGTGACAGTGCATGTCATGATCGATGGGGAAGGGCATACAAACACCTCCTGTTTCCTCTATGATACTTCTTTTCGCGGCGGATTTCAATCAGTTTTGACATGAAATTTTCCCAAATTGAGCGCGATTTTTTACAAGACGCCAATAATTTTCATAAAGCCTTGCCCCGACGCGGAAAAGCGCGTATACTGGACGCGAAGGGAGGCGGCGTCGATGGATGAAATCAGACAGACGCTGTTCAGGCAGGGCGAAGGAGCGTTCGCCTATCGGATCCCCACCATCATCGCGCTGAAATCGGGGCGGGTGCTGGCGTTTTGCGAGGCCCGGCGGGATTCGCTGAGCGATTCGGGCTCCATCGACATCGTGGCCCGGGCGGGGGACGGCCTGCGCTTCGGCCCGGCGAGGGTGGTCATTCGCGGCGACGGAAACACCGTGGGCAATCCCTGCCCCGTGCAGGATCCGGCCACCGGTCGGCTGTTTCTGCTGTACAACGCAAACGACGCGGACAAGCCGGAGCCCATGATCCTGCGGGGCGAGGGGCCGCGCACGGTGCACCTGGTGTATTCCGACGACGAGGGGGAGACCTGGTCCGCCCCGAGAGACATCACGGCGGCCGTGAAGAAGCCGGACTGGACGTGGTACGCCCTGGGGCCCTGCCATGGCGCGGCGCTGCCCGGCGGGCGGCTGATCTTCGGCTGCAACCACGCCGTGCTGGACCGGGCGGCGGGCCGCTCGGGGCCGTACATGTCCCACGTGATCTATTCTGACGACCACGGCGACACCTGGCGCCTCGGCCCCGACCTGGGCCCCGGCACCAACGAATGCGCGCTGGCTCCCTTCGCGGACGGCGGCCTGCTGGCCAACGCGCGCTATATCCCCTTCGGCGGGGCGGAGAATCCCCACTGCCGGGCGCAGGCGTACTCGGCGGACGGGGGCGACCATTTCTCCGAAACGGCGCTGCGGCCCGAACTCATCGACCCGGTGTGTCAGGGCAGCGTGCTGACTGTGCGCACGGCATGGGGCGAGGAGGCGCTGCTGAGCAACGCGGCTTCCACGCGCCGCGAGAACCTGACGGTGCGCCGCTCGAAGGACAGGGGAGCCACATGGACGGTGGAGCGGGTGATCCAGCCCGGCCCCGCCGCCTACAGCGACCTGGCGCGGCTGCCGGATGGGCGGGTGGCGCTGGTCTGCGAGGCGGGGGAGGAAAGCCCCTATGAGCGCATCGACATGCATGTGTTCAGCCTGCGCTGAACTGACGCGCAAAAAAGGAGCGGGGAGACTGCCGAAACAGCCTTCCCGCTCTCGCTTTTTTTGATTTGTTCCTCAGAACAGGCTCTCGCCGGTCATTTCCTTCGGCTGGGGCATGCCCATCAGCTTCAGCATGGTGGGGCAGAGGTCGCACAGCTTGCCGCCCGCCCGCAGCTCGTGCTTCGGATGCTCCGGATCGATGACGATGCAGGGCACCGGGTTGGTGGTGTGGGGGGTGAAGGGCTCGCCGGTCTCGTAGTTGATCATCTGATCGGCGTTGCCGTGGTCGGCGGTGATGATGGCCTTGCCGCCCTTGGAGATGATCAAATCAACCATGCGGCCCACGCAGGTGTCCACGGCCTCCACGGCCTTGATGGCCGCGCTCATGACGCCGGTGTGGCCCACCATGTCGCAGTTGGCGTAGTTCAGGATGATCACGTCGTACTTGTCCGAATTGATGGCCTCGACCACCTTGTCGGTCACTTCGTAGGCGCTCATCTCGGGCTTGAGATCGAAGGTGGGCACGTCGGGAGAGGGCACCAGGATGCGATCCTCGCCCTCAAACTGACGCTCCTCGCCGCCGTTGAAGAAGAAGGTGACGTGGGCGTACTTCTGGGTCTCGGCGATGCGCAGCTGCGTCTTGCCGTTCACGGCCAGGTACTCGCCCATGGTCATCTTGAGCTGCTCCGGCGGATAGGCCACCAGCACGTTGGGCATGGCGGCGTCGTACTGGGCCATGCACACGTAGGTGACGGGGAAGAAGCCGTTGCGGCGCTCGAAGCCGTTGAACTCCGGATCCACGAAGGCGCGGGTGATCTGACGGGCGCGGTCGGGGCGGAAGTTGAAGCACACGATGGAGTCGTTGGCCTTGATCATGCCTTCCTTGCGGATGACGGTGGGCACCACGAACTCGTCGGTGACGCCGGCGGCGTAACTGTCCTCGATGGCCTTCACGGCGTCGTCCGCCTGATTGCCCTCGCCGTACACCATGGCGGCGTAGCCCTTTTCAACGCGGTCCCAGGCCTTGTCGCGGTCCATAGCATAGTAGCGGCCACCCACGGAGGCCACGGTGCCAACGCCCAGCTCTTCCATCCTGTCGCGCACGGTCTTCACGAAACCGGCGCCGGAGGTGACGGACACGTCGCGGCCATCCAGCAGCGCGTGGAGATAGACCTTCTTCAGGCCATGGCGCGCGGCCATTTCCACGATGCCCAGGATGTGGTCGATGTGGCTGTGCACGCCGCCGTCAGACACCAGGCCGATGAGCTGCAGCGCGGAGTCGTGCTTCTTGCAGTTCTCGATGGCCGCCAGCATGGCCTTGTTCTCGAAGAACACGCCGTCCTGGATGTCTTTGGTGATCTTCACCAGCATCTGATAGACCACGCGGCCCGCGCCGATGTTGGTGTGGCCCACCTCGCTGTTGCCCATCTGGCCGTCCGGCAGACCCACGTTCAGGCCGGAAGCGCCGATTTCGGTCACGCTGTAGTCTCTCTTGAAGCGATCGAGGTTGGGCGTGTTCGCCGCGTAGATCGCATTGCTCTTCGGGTCAGGACGGCCGTTGCCGAAGCCGTCCATGATGATCAGCGCGGTGACAGCCATCAGTAGTTCACCACCTGCGCGAAGTCGGGAGCCTTCAGGGACGCGCCGCCGATGAGGCCGCCGTCGATCTCGGGCTGAGCCATGAGGCCCTTCACATTGGAGCCCTTCATGGAGCCGCCGTACTGGATGCGCACCTTGGCCGCGGTCTCCTCGCCGTACTTGGCGGCGATGGCCTGGCGGATGACGCCGATGGTCTCGTTGGCCTGCTCGTCGGTGGCGGTGAGGCCGGTGCCGATGGCCCACACGGGCTCGTAGGCGATGACCACGCCCTCGACCTCTTCCGCGGTCAGGCCGTGCAGCGCCATCTGGGTCTGATAGGTGACGATGATGTCGGTGTAGCCGGTCTCGCGCTCTTCCTTGACCTCGCCCACGCACACGATGGGCTTCAGGCCGGCCTTCACGGCCGCGATGGTGCGCTTGTTGACGGTCTTGTCGGTCTCGCCGAAGTACTGGCGGCGCTCGCTGTGGCCAATGATGACGTACTCAACGCCGGAGGCCTTCAGCATGTCGGCGGACAGCTCGCCGGTGAAGGCACCCTTCGCCTCAAAGTGCACGTTCTGAGCGCCCAGCTTCACGTTGGTGCCCTCGATCACGGGCGCCACGGCCGCGAAGCACACGGCGGGGGTGCACACCACGACGTCGCACTTGGCGTCCTTGACCAGCGGGATCAGCTCGGTCACGAGCTGCTTGGCTTCTTCGGGGGTCTTGTTCATCTTCCAGTTGCCGGCGATGATGGGCTTGCGCATGGTAATTACCTCCATTTAACTCTTATAATCAAATCTTAAAACAGCATCCAAACATGCTTCAAGGCGCACGCCAGGGTGCGCCTTGAAGCCTCTCTCAATTGCGAATTGCGAATCGCCAATTGCGAATTGAATCTTACTTGTCGTTCAGGGCCGCCACGCCGGGCAGGGTCTTGCCCTCGAGATACTCCAGGGAAGCGCCGCCGCCGGTGGAGATGTGGGTCATCTTGGAGGCCAGGCCCATCTGCTGCACGGCCGCCGCGCTGTCGCCGCCGCCGATGATGGTCACGGCGTCGCTGTCCGCCATGGCCTGAGCCACGCCCAGGGTGCCCTTGGCCAGGGTGGGATTCTCAAACACGCCCATGGGGCCATTCCAGACCACGGTCTTGGCGGCCTTTATGGCCTCGCCGAAGAGCTCCACGGTCTTGGGGCCGATGTCGCAGCCCTGCATGTCGGCGGGAATCTTGTCGGAATCCACCACCAGGGTGTCGATGGGGGCGTCGATGGGGTTCGGGAACTCCTTCACGCACACGGAGTCGATGGGCAGAAGCAGCTTGACGCCCTTCTCCTCGGCCTTCTTCATCATGTCCTTGCAGTAATCGATCTTGCTCTCGTCCAGCAGGGACTCGCCCACCTCGTAGCCCTTGGCCTTGAGGAAGGTGAAGGCCATGCCGCCGCCGATGATCAGGGTGTCGACCTTCTCGAGCAGGTTGTTGATGACATTCAGCTTGTCCTCGATCTTCGCGCCGCCCAGCACGGCCACGAAGGGACGATCGGCGTTTTCCAGAGCCTTGCCCATGATGCGCAGTTCCTTCTCGATCAGGAAGCCGCAGACGGCGGGCAGATAGTGGGTGACGCCCTCGGTGGAGGCGTGAGCGCGGTGGGCGGTGCCGAACGCGTCGTTCACGTAGATCTCAGCCATGGAAGCCAGCGCCTTGGCGAACTCGGGATCGTTTTTCTCTTCTTCAGCGTGGAAGCGCAGGTTCTGCAGCACCATCACCTGGCCGGGCTGCAGCGCGGCGGCCTTGGCCTGGGCGTCGGGACCGATGACGTCTTCCGCCATGATGACTTCCTGGCCCAGCAGCTCGCTCAGGCGCTTGGCAACGGGCGCCAGGTTGAACTTTTTCACGTCGCCCTTGGCCTTTTCCAGGGCCTTCTCGGTGGCGGCGGCGCGCTCTTCCTCAGGCAGCGCCTCGATCTTGGCCTTTTCCTTCTTGTTCAGCTTCAGGGTGCTGTTGAACACGTTGTGGGGCTTGCCCATATGGCTGCACAGGATCAGGGCGGCGCCGTTGCTGAGCAGATACTTGATGGTGGGCAGCGCGCCGTTGATGCGGTTTTCGTCGGTGATGCGCTCGCCGTCCATAGGCACGTTGAAATCGACGCGCATGAGAACCTTCTTGCCCTTGACGTTGATGTCCTTCACGGTTTTCTTGTTCATGGTGGGTGATCCTCCTTCGCTTTGTTAACGGCCGAAGCGTCTGCCGCTTCCGGCCCAGAATACCCTTACTTTACTATCATACCACAGTTTCCATTGACTGGCAAAGGTTTTTTTGCGGAACGCCGGTTTTTCCGCCCGCGTTTTCAAAAAAATCACATCAGGGCCATGATCGCCCGGGCCGCGCCCTCGTCGATCACCAGCAGCTCGTGGTGGTGATGCCGCATCACGGCCATGATGGCCCTGGCCTTGGCCGCTCCGGCGGCGATGGCCATCACGTGGGGCACCTGCCGCAGTTCCTCGCCGCTGAGGCCCACTTCGCTGGCCTGGAACACCAGCCGCCCGTCCGCGCCGAAGTAGTTGCCCACCGCCTCGCCCACAGCGCCCCGGCTGAGGATGCCCTGAAGCTCCGCCTCGGGCAGGGAGCGGTTGGCCGCCATGACCTCCGCCCGGCCGATGCCATAGAGCAGCACGTCGGTGTGGTGCAGCGCGTCCAGGGTCTCGCCGATCTCCGGCAGCGCCCTCAGCGCCTTCAGCGCGTCCGGCGAGATGGAATCCGGCACGTGCAAAAGGGAATGCCGCCCGCCCAGCGCGGGGGCGATCTCGGCGGCCAGGTTGCCGGCCTAGGTCTCCAGCGCCATGCCCAGCCCGCCCCGGGCGGGGAGCACGTGCACGT
>CADARO010000094.1:0-489 GCA_902790345.1 uncultured Eubacteriales bacterium
GGGCGGGAAAAAAGGTATTGACGAAATGAAAATCGCGTTATATAATACGCAATAAAGACAATGACCGGGAACAAGTAGCCGGAGAGGGCCTTCCCAAGAGAGCCGCCGGGCGGTGAGAGGCGGCGTGGGTTCTTCGGGGAATACATCCTGTGAGTCGCGCGCTGAACGAGTTTTATCCAGTAGGACGCGCCGGGTTCGCCCGTCACAGCGGGAAGGTATATGCGGCCTCGCGCCGCCGTACCGGAGTGGTCGGCAATGCCGGCAATAGAGGTGGTACCGCGGTAAGTATTTATCGTCCTCTGCACCAGGATGCAGAGGGCTTTTTCATAACCTTCTGCACGAAAATCAGGAGGGAAGGGGTTTTACCATGCCAATCACCGAGATTCTAGAGAAGAACGCACAGCTTTACGGAAACGAGACGGCGCTGGTGGAGATCAATCCGGAATTCCAGCCGGAGAGCCGCATCACCTGGCGCGAGTATTCGCTCAT
>CADARO010000094.1:498-10630 GCA_902790345.1 uncultured Eubacteriales bacterium
CCCAGCCCGGCGAGATGTTCCGCCGGGAGCTCACCTGGAGCGACTTCGACAAGAAGGCCAACCGCTTCGCCAACCTGCTGCTCACCCGGGGCTGCAAGAAGGGCGACAAGGTGGCCATCCTGCTGATGAACTCCATCGAATGGCTGCCCATCTATTTCGGCATTCTCAAGGCCGGCGCCATCGCCGTGCCCCTCAATTACCGCTACACGGCGGAGGAAATCAAATACTGCCTGGACAAGGCGGACTGCACCATGCTGGCCTTCGGGCCGGAGTTCGTGGGCCGCATGGAGGAAATCTGCGACAAGATCCCCAAGATCGGCCACATGTTCTACGTGGGCGAGGATTGCCCCTCCTTCGCGGACAGCTACGATCACATGATCGGCTTTTGCTCCTCCCACGCGCCCCACATGCCGCTGACCGACGACGACGACGCGGCGATCTACTACTCCTCCGGCACCACCGGCTTCCCCAAGGCCATCCTGCACGCCCACCGCGCGCTGATGCACGCGGCCCTGACCGAGCAGAACCACCACGGCCAGACCCATGAGGACGTTTTCCTCTGCATCCCGCCGCTGTATCACACCGGCGCGAAGATGCACTGGTTCGGCAGCTTCCTGGTGGGCGGCAAGGCGGTGCTCCTGAAGGGCACCAAGCCCGAGTGGATTTTGAAGGCCGCCTCGGACGAGCGCTGCACCATCGTGTGGCTGCTGGTGCCCTGGGCGCAGGACATCCTGGACGCCATCGAGCGGGGCGACGTGAAGCTGTCCGATTACAAGCTGGACCAGTGGCGGCTGATGCACATCGGCGCGCAGCCCGTGCCGCCGTCTCTCATCCGGCGCTGGCTGTCCGTGTTCCCGCATCACGACTACGACACCAACTACGGCCTCAGCGAGTCCATCGGCCCCGGCTGCGTGCATTTGGGCCTGGGCAACATCGACAAGGTGGGCGCCATCGGCAAGGCCGGCTTCGGCTGGACGGTGAAGATCGTGGACGAAAAGGGCGAGCCAGTCGCCCGGGGCGATGTGGGCGAATTGTGCGTGAAGGGCCCCGGCGTCATGAAGTGCTACTACAAGGACGAGGAATCCACGAACGAGGTGCTCAAGGGCGAGTGGCTCTTCACCGGCGACATGGCCATGGAGGATGAGGACGGCTTCATCTTCCTGGTGGACCGCAAGAAGGACGTCATCATCACCGGCGGCGAGAACCTGTATCCGGTGCAGATCGAGGACTTCATCCGCCGCCACGAGGCGGTGAAGGACGTGGCCGTCATCGGCCTGCCCCATCCGAGGCTGGGCGAAATCGCCGCGGCCATCGTGGAGGTGAAGCCCGGCTTCATCCTCACCGAGGAGCAGCTGAACGAGTTCTGCACCGGCATGCCGCGCTACAAGCGGCCCCGCCGGATCATCTTCGCCGATGTGCCCCGCAATCCCACCGGCAAGATCGAGAAGCCGAAGCTGCGCAGCATTTACTGCGGCGAGAGCCTGGTGGCCCAGCAGATCGAAAAATGAAAAACGGCTTCACGGATTGCGAAAAAGGCGCGGTCCGTGAAGCGCTCAAATAAGGGGTGTTACGAAAATGGCTAAACTTCTGATCGGCAACGCGGCCGTGGCGCAGGGCGCTTACGAGGCTGGCGTTCGCGTGGTCGCCTCCTATCCCGGCACGCCCAGCACGGAGATCACCGAGAGCATGGTTCAGTATCCGGAGGTCTACGTGGAGTGGGCGCCCAATGAAAAAGTGGCCTGCGAGGTGGCCATCGGCGCCAGCATGGCCGGAGCCCGGTCCATGACCTGCTGCAAGCACGTGGGCCTGAACGTCATGGCCGACCCGGTGTTCACCGTGAGCTACATCGGCGTGAACGGCGGCATGGTCATCTGCGTGGCGGACGATCCCGGCATGCATTCCTCCCAGAACGAGCAGGACTCCCGGCACTACGCCAAGGCCGCCAAGATCGCCATGCTGGAACCCGCCGATTCCGGCGAGTGCCGCGCCTTCACCAAGGCGGCGTTCGAGCTGAGCGAGCGCTTCGACGTGCCCTTCGTCATCCGGCTGTCCACCCGCGTGTCCCACTCCCAGAGCCTGGTGGAGACCGAGCCCCGCCAGGACGTCGAGCTGAAGCCCTATGAGAAGAACATTCCCAAGAACGTGATGATGCCCGCCATGGCCATCAAGCGGCATGTGGTGGTGGAAGAGCGGGCGAAGGCGCTGACCGAGTTTGCCGAGACCACCGATCTCAACCGCGTTGAGGACAACGGAAGCCGAATCGGCGTCGTCACCTCCGGCATCTCCTATATGTATGCCCACGAGGCCCTGGGCGACAGCGTGAACTACCTGAAGCTGGGCATGGCCTATCCTATGCCGGAGAAGAAGCTCCGCGACTTCGCCGCCAGGTGCGACAAGGTGTTCGTGATCGAGGAGCTGGATCCCTTCATCGAGGAGCACATGAAGGCGCTGGGCATCCAGGTGATCGGCAAGGAAGCCTTCACCATGCTGGGCGAATACACCCCCGCCATGATCGCCAAGGCCGTGCTGGGCAAAGAGCCCGAGGCGCCGGTTCAGGCGGACGAGCCCATCCCGGTGCGCCCGCCGGTCATGTGCCCCGGCTGCCCCCACAGGGGCACCTTCTACGTGCTGAAGAAGCTGGGCCTCACCGTGTCCGGCGACATCGGATGCTACACTCTGGGCGCGGCGCAGCCCCTGGCCTCGGTGGACAGCACCATCTGCATGGGCGCGTCCGTGAGCGCGGCGCTGGGCATGGCCAAGGCCCGGGGCCCGGAATTCAACAAAAAGCTGGTGTCGGTCATCGGCGACTCCACCTTCATCCATTCCGGCATCACCGGACTCATCGACATCGTGTACAACAAGGGCGCCAACACCGTCATCATCCTGGACAACTCCATCACCGGCATGACTGGCCATCAGGACAACCCCACCACCGGCAAGACCATTCGCGGCGAGGCCACCAAGCAGGTGGATCTGGAGCTGCTGGCCAAGGCCGTGGGCGTGGAGCATGTGGTGGTGTGCGATCCCTTCGACGTGAAGAAATTCGAGCAGGTGGTGCGCGAGGAAGTGGAGCGGGACGAGCCCTCCGTCATCATCGCGCAGCGGCCCTGCGCGCTGCTGAAATACGTGAAGTACACCGGCCGCTGCGTGGTCACCGACCGCTGCAAAAAGTGCAAGATGTGCATGAAGCTGGGCTGCCCGGCCATCTCCCTGAAGGACGGCGCGGTCAGGATCGACCCCAACCAGTGCAACGGCTGCGGCCTGTGCGTGAACGTGTGTCCCTTCGGCGCGATTGAGAAGGAGGCGGAGGCGTGATGACGACCAATATCATGATCGTGGGCGTGGGCGGCCAGGGTACGCTTCTGGCCAGCCGCATTCTGGGCAACGCCGTCATCGGCGAGGGCTACGACGTGAAGGTGTCCGAGGTGCATGGCATGAGCCAGCGCGGCGGCAGCGTCGTGACCTATGTGAAGTTCGGCGAGAAGGTGTATTCGCCCATCATCGGCGAAGGCGAGGCGGACATCGTGCTGGCCTTCGAGCTTCTGGAGGCCTATCGGGCGCTGCCGTATCTGAAAAAGGGCGGCCGGATCATCGTGAACGAGCAGGCCATCGACCCCATGCCGGTCATCACCGGCGCGGCGGCTTATCCCGCGGACATCGCGAAGAAGTTAAGCGAAAAGGCCAACGTGACGGCCATCGACGCGCTGGCCCTGGCCAAGGAAGCCGGCAACAGCCGCGCGGTGAACGTGGTGCTCATCGGCTTGATGGCGCAGAACACCCAGAATCCCTATGAGCGCTGGATCGAGACGCTGAAGGCCACCGTGCCGCCGAAATTCCTGGATGTGAATTTGAAGGCGTTCGACCTGGGCTACAACCACTGACAGAGGCGGGAGGCAGAGATATGGAGTTTCACATTTCCAACCGAATGAGCGCGATTCGCGGCTCCGCCATTCGCGAGATCTTCAAATTCGCCGCAGATCCCTCCGTCATTTCCCTGGCGGGCGGCAATCCCGCGCCGGAGCTGTTCCCCAACGAACAGCTGGCCGAAATCGCCCAGGATCTTCTGAAAAACCAGCCGGTTCTGTCGCTGCAGTACGGCGTGACCGAGGGCTATACGCCCCTTCGCGAGGCCGTGAAGGCCCGCCTGAAGGAGAAGGAGCGCATCGACCGGGAGGGCGACGACGTGATCATTGTCTCCGGCGGCCAGCAGGGCATTGAGCTGTCCACCAAGGCGCTGGTGAACGAGGGCGACACGGTGATCGTGGAGGAGCCCAGCTTCATCGGCGCCACCAACGCCTTCCGCTCCTACGGCGCGCATCTGGTGGGCGTGCCCATGGACGAGGACGGCATGAACATCGAAGCGCTGGAGAAGGCCATCGAGGCCAACGACAACGTGCGCCTGATCTACACCATTCCCACCTTCCAGAACCCCATGGGCGCCACCATGAGCGTGGAAAAGCGCAAAGCGCTCTACGAGGTGGCGAAGAAGCACGGCGTGGTCATCATCGAGGACAATCCCTATGGCGAGCTGACCTTCGACGGCACCAAGCTGCCCACCATCAAATCCATGGACACGGAGGGTCTGGTGATTTACTGCGGCTCCTTCTCGAAGATTCTGGCCCCCGGCCTGCGGGTGGGCTTCATGTGCGCGGACAAGGCCATCGTGCAGAAGGTGGTCGTGGCGAAGCAGGTGTCCGACGTGCACACCGCCATGCTGCCGCAGCTGCTGGCCTATGAATTCATGAACCGGTTCGACATCGACGCGCTGATCGTGAAGATGCGCGCCAACTACGCCCACAAGTGCGCCACCATGCTGGACGCCATCGAGACCTATTTCCCCAAGGGCGTTTTCCACACCACCCCCAAGGGCGGCCTGTTCGTCTGGTGCGACCTGGGCCACGGCATCGACACGCTGAAGCTGGCCCCCACCTGCGCGGCCAACAAGGTGGTCTACGTGCCGGGCAACACCTTCATGGTGGACATGGACAAGCCCTGCAGCGCGCTGCGCCTGAATTACTCCACCATGACCGACGAGCGCATCGTGGAAGGCGTGAAGCGGCTGGGCGTGATCTTTGAAAAGGAACTGGAAACGAGAAAATAAGAAATTTTAGTCAGACTGAATTTGAGCGTGGCTTGCCACGCTCTTTTTTGAAAGGCGACGCGAATGGATGAGGTTGTAAGGGAAGGGCTGGAGGTAATGGCGAGGGCTGCCCATGCGCGGGGAGCGGATGAGGGCGCGTTTTGGCAGGCGGCGGAGGCGTTCGTGGCGGCGTTTCGGGCGAAGCGGGGCCCGGCGCGGGTCACGCGGCATGAGGCGGCGGGCGGCGCGGCGGTGTGGCTGGTGGAGCCTGACATGGGTTGCAGCGCCTGCCTGATGGAGGCGGGGGAGACCTTGGTGCTGGTGGACGGCGGGTTCGCCTGCTGCCGGGAGGAGATGCTGTCCGCGATGCGCGGCGCTGTGCCGGATTTCGACGCGCGGCGCAGGCTCATGCTTCTCACCCACGCGGACGTGGATCACAGCGGGCTGTGCGCTCTGGCGGACGAGGTGTGGATGAGCGGCACATGCCTGAGCGGCTTTGTCAGCGAGGCGGCGGGCGGGCCCAACCTGCGGGATCGCGACGCCGTGCAGGGCGCTTACGAGCGAGTGATCCGCCATCTGACGGGCTATGCCACGCCGCCGCTGGACCGGCTGCGGGCTGTCGGCAGGAGGTCGGAAGGCCGCGACGCGCCGCTGGCCTTCATCGGCGAGATGACGGCGGGCGGGCTGCGCTTCGAGGCCTGGGAGGGGCTGGGCGGCCACGCGGCGGGGGAGTGCGTCTACATCGAGCGGCGGCAGAGGATCGCCTTCACTGGCGACGTGTTCTGCAACCTGAAGGCGCAGACGCCGGCGCAGGCGGCCTTCAACGCCCTGAGCCCGATTCTTCTCGGCTCGGTGGACGACAATAAAGCCCTGGCCGCTATGGAGCGGAGGGCCTTCTTCGATCTGCTGGATGAGGGGGAATGGCAGGTGTTCGGCGGCCACGGCGGCCGCTACGTGTTCACAGCGACCTGAGCCAGCCTTGCGCCGCCGTCCAGTTGACATGCGGGCAGAGCAGCAGGCCGTTGTCCACCATGTAGTCCATATAGGCGAGGCTGGCGGCCTCGAGAGAATGATTCAGCGCGTCGCTGACCGCGTCGAAGAAGGGCGGCGTGCCCTCCTGATCCCAGGCCAGCTTGTCCGCGATGAACAGCGCCATGTCGTATGACGTGGCGTTTTCTTTGAGCGTGGTGTGACATTCGATGGGGGCCAGGATTTCCACGTCCGCCACGCCAAAGTATTCCTCCGCCATCACGCGCGACAGCCGCTGATGCAGGAGGAAGGGGTGCTTTCGCTCCGCCTCGCAGGTGGGAAGGCCGTGTTTGTCCACCCAGGCGAGCATGTCGGCGGGACGGATAACGGCGCTGACGTCGTGCAGCAGCGCGGCGGCGCGGCATTTGTCATCGTCCAGGTGATACCGCCGGGCGATGGCCGCGTTCGCCTCGGCCACGTCGCGCACGTGGCGATAGGTCTTCGCCTTATCGTTGGCCTCCAGCAGGGCGCGGACATCCTCCGCCAGGTCGCCCGCGCGGGGCGGCAGGACGATATAGGAAAAATCGTGAAGGATCACGGGACGGCCTCCTTTCTACTCGGCGTCGGGCTCCAGCCGCGGCCGCAGCTTCAGCACCATGAGGCCCACCAGCAGTCGGCCGAAGGACTCGATCCACATCAGCACCTGGATGTTGCAGAAACTGAAGCCGCCGATGACGATGTTCATGTTCGGCCAGAATTTGATGAACAGCGTGCCGAAGAGCATGCCCAGAAACGCGGCGGCGTTGGCGGCGATGGTGTGGAAGGCCAGGTAGTTGGTGCGGTCGGTGTCGGGCATGTTCACGAAGGGCAGGTTGGAGCTGGCCGTGTTCAGCGCCACGCCGGTGACGTGCTGCCAGATGCGCACGATGGCCAGCATCCACAGGTAGTTCCCCGCCGTGACGAAGGAATAGAGGAAGCTGGGCATGGCGTACAGGATGGCGCCGACGGCATAGGTCATGAACCATCCGAAGCGGTTGATGACCCGCTGGGCCGGCTTGATGAGAAACAGCATCGTGATGGGATAGAGCATGTTCAGGAAGTAGACGTAGGTGTAGCTGGTGCCCACGTTGTTCAGCAGGTAGTAGTTCACCGAGGAGGCGCTGGTGTTCACGAAGAAGGTGGAGGTCATGATGACCGCCACGGTGAGGATGAATTTCGGATGGGCGAAGGGCTTGGTGACGATGTCCGACAGGCGCACTTTGTCCACGGTCTTCTCATAGGGATACTCCACCGGCCGGCTGAGGGCCCACATCTCCGCCAGCGCCAGGGCATAGGCCACGAAGCGCAGCGTGACGATGATGGTGTAGGCGTGGGGCGAGGCGGCGAAGGCGTCCGCGATGAGGCTGGAGATCAGCCCCGTGCCGATGCCGATGAAGCTGGCAATCATGGAGGCGGTGGAGAAGTACTCCGCCCGGATGTTGTTCGGAATGAAGTTGAGATGCCAGGCGGAATAACCGCTGGAGAACAGGGCGTTGACAATGTTCGCGGCGAACACCAGCGCCACGAAGCAGGCCGTGCGGGCGTTCTGGTCGCGCACCAGCATGGGCATGATGGTGATGGCGAAGATGTTCAGCGTGTGATAGGTCAGCCGACCGCCGAAGAGCACCCATCGCCGCTTTGGAAAGCGCTCCAGGATGCTGGGCGACAGCACGGAAAACAGGTTCGCGATGTAGGGCACAAAGGAAATGACGCCGATCTTCACCAGGTCGATGCCGTTGGCCATGAGAAAGCTGGTGTAGAAGAGGCTGCCCGTGAGCCAGCTGATGACGTTTGACAGCACGGAGGAGGCCAGCATGACGCAGCGCCCCTGGGCGCGTTCGCTCTCAAAATTGAACAGGCGATAGAAGCTGCTTTCGCGGAAACGGCGACGCATGGCGTTCACCCGGCTTTCATTTTTTATAATGGGGGACCCGTTCCGGCCCTCATTATAGCATTTCGCCATCATTTTTTCAATTGCATTTTGCCGGCGGATGCACTATAATGAAAATGCCAGAGAAGATAGCGCAGACCAACGGACGGAGGAAAATGGCCATGCTGAAAATCGGCGTGATGACGGCGGTACTGCTGGAGCGGCTGGGGCCTGAGGAGACGTTCCGCCTGCTCGGCAAATGCGGCTTCGACTTTGTTGATTTCAGCTGCGACGCGCTGGACGGGTCGCTGCGAAACATGGAGAAAAAGAAGAACCCGCTCACCGGCGTGTTCGACCGCCCGTTTGAGGAGATCAGGCCGCTGCTTGCCCCCTACAAGGAGGCCGCTGCCCGCTGTGGCGTGGCTTTCGGGCAGGCCAGCGCGCCATATCCGCTCTACTGGCCGGGCGACGCCGCGCGAAACGAGTATCTCTCGCAGACGCTCGAAAAGTGCGTCCAGCTGTGCGGCGAGCTGAATTGCCCGCGCCTGACGGTTCATCCCGCCATCCTGGAGGACCCCAAGGAGGAGTGGCGCGTCAACATGGCGCTGTTCAAGCGCCTGGTGCCCGCCCTGGAGGAAAACGGCGTCGTCTGCTGCCTCGAAAACCTGGTTCAGCCGAGGCGGGGCAAGGCCTATGAGGCGGTGTGCGCCGATCCCTACGAGGCCTGCGACTATATCGACGAGCTGAACGACTTCGCCGGCGGCAAGCGCTTCGCCCTCTGCCTGGATACCGGCCACGCCCTGCTCTCCGGCCGTGACATCTACTCCACCATCATGAAGCTGGGCGGCCGCCTGGAGGCGGTGTGCATTCACGACAACGACGGCCGGACAGACCAGCGTCTCGCCCCCTACATGGGCGGGCTGGACTGGGATCGCTTCGTCAGGGGCCTTCGCGACGCGGAGTACGCCGGCGGCCTGTGCTTTGAGACGAGCGGCGCGCTGAACCGGTTCGATGAGGAACTGATTCCCGAGGCGCTGCGCCTGACGGCGGCCACGGGGCGGCTGTTCGCCCGGCGCGTCGCGGGGGAGAACTGACAGGTGGGCCCGGAGACGGGCTTCAAGCTGATTCATGAGGCGGGCTTCGACTGCGTTGACTTCAACGTGGATCACTGGATGACCGGCCAGGAGATTCGCAAGGGCGAATTCAGCGGCTTCTTCGATCAGGACATGGACGCCATTCTGGAGGCCATGCGGCCCTACAAGGAAGCGGCCGAGAAATACGGCGTGGCCTTCGGTCAGGCCCACGCGCCCTTCCCCAGCTACGTGAAGGACAACGACTTCGTGAACGGCAAGGTGCTGGACGCGCTGAAAAAGTGCGTGGAGATCTGCGCCTATGTGGGCTGTCCGCACCTGATCGTGCATCCCGCCTTCTTCGATTATGACAATCGCATGGACCCGGACACCGAGTGGGACGCCAACATCAAGCTGTACACCGCGCTCATTCCGGTGCTGAAAAAGTGCCATGTGACCTGCTGCCTGGAGAACATGTTCACCGGCCACAAGGGCAAGATCTACGAGGCCATCTGCTCCGATTTCAACGAGGCCGCGGCCTACATCGACGAGCTGAACGACATCGCCGGAGAGAAGTGCTTCGCCTTCTGCCTGGACACCGGTCACGCGCTGCTGCTGGGCCACGACATCTACACGGCCATCATGCAGATCGGCGATCGCCTGGAGACGCTGCACATCCACGACAACAACGGCCTGAGCGACCAGCACATCGCGCCGTACATGGGCATACTGGACTGGAACCGCTTCATTCAGGGCATCCGGGATGTGGGCTATCAGGGCAACCTGAGCTTCGAGACCTTCAACGCCTGCAACGTGTTCGACCGGGAGCTCATGCCGGAGGTGCTTCATCTGATCGCCACCACCGGGCGGATGTTCGCGCGGCGGATCGACGGCTGACAGAAAAATACAACCGCGCGGCGGGTCGTTTGGCTCGCCGCGCGCTGTTCTGCGAGGCAAATAGGGAGGAGGGAGCCTGGCATGGGATTTACAGCGCGCGAACCGCTGCCCGGCGTCTGCCACATCCAGGACGCGCTGGGCGTGTGCTTTACCCTGATCGCGGGAAAGGAACGGGCGCTGCTCATCGACGCGGGCTACGGCCTGGAG
>CADARO010000095.1 GCA_902790345.1 uncultured Eubacteriales bacterium
ACACCTATCAGGTGCAGGTCGTGTCCTGGTACGACAACGAGAACAGCTACACCAGCCAGATGGTCCGCACCATCAAGTACTTCGCCGAGCTGAAGTAATTGAGGTCATAATAAACCGCATACAGTTTTCCCCGCTCTCCCATCCCGGGAAAGCGGGGTTTTTCTATGCTCTCTTTCCGGTGCGGTCACTCCACCCGCACCCATTCCACGTCCGCCCAGCCGCCTTCTTGCCCCATTTGATTCAGGCAGAAGATGCCCGGCCGCGCGCCGGTCCAGCCGCCGCAGGTCATGGCACAGGGGCCGCCGACGGGCTGCCACTCTGCCTCCTCCGCCGCCCGGCAGAAGAACGACGCCACGCCGTCCTCCACGCGGAGCCGGAAGATCACGCCGTCGCCTTCCCATGGGCGCGATGCCAGCACGGTCTCCTCCACCCGCTCCGGCGTCCAGCGGTTGACCTCCGCCGCCTCGCCCCGCACCAGGCGGATTTCTCCCGCCGTCAGTGCCAGATAATGATAGGTGTAGCCCATGACGCCCACGCCGCAGATGTCGCCCGCCTGCCCGTGGAGGTGGAAGGACACATCCATATTGAAGCGGCGCTTCTGCATCAGCTGGGAGAGAAACTGCCCTGCGTGAAACAGGCTCTCCGCCGGGAAGGCGTACAGCCGCAGGCCGGGCTTCAAGGCGCGATACCAGGCGGCGTTGGGATTCGCCTGCCACTGCCACTGAATCCCCAGGCCGGAAGCGAAGTCGTCCGACATGGAGATGGACGCCTCGAAGGCGGGCAGGCCCGTGTCGCCCTCCGAAACGGGTTCGCCGTTCCAGCCCATGACGGGCCAGCCATCCGACCAGTCCACCGGCTGCAGGTGCGTGATCCGGCCATAGACCCCCGCGTCCTGGAAATGAATGAACCAGTCCCCGCCCCGGCCGTCGTCGATCCAGCCGCCCTGATGGGGCCCGTTCACCGCCGTGTTCCCCTGCCGCAGCACCACCCGGCGCTCATAGGGCCCGAAGGGACCGGGCGCGCGCAGCGCCAGCTGATAGCCCTCGGTCACGCCGCCCGCCGGGCAGAGGATCCAGTAATGCCCGTTTCGCTTGTAGAATTTCGGGCCCTCCACCGTGGTGTCGCCGTGATCCTCGCCGCTGTACGCCAGACGCCCCTTGTCGAGGATTCGCAGGCCGTCTGGGGACATTTCGTGGACATAGAGTATGTTGTTGATGCCGCAGCGGCTGGCCGCGAAGCCGTGAATCAGCCAGGCGCGGCCGTCGTCGTCGAAGAGCGGACAGGGGTCGATCCAGCCGCACACGTCCAGCACGTGGTGACATTCCCACTCTCCCGCCGGGTCGGCCGCGGTGAAGGCGAACAGGCCCTCGTCCGGCAGACACACGTAGACGTAGAACAGCCCGTCGTGATGCCGGATGCTGGGAGCCCAGGTGCCCCGCTTGTGGGCGGGCCGGTCGTAGTGGGCGAAGGGCAGCCGGCGCGCCGCGTAGCCGATGGTTTCCCAGTGAACCAGATCCCGGGAATGGAGCACCGGTATGCCCGGCAGATAGGTGAAGGACGAGGCGATCATGTAGAAATCCTCGCCCACGCGGACCACGTCCGGGTCGGAGTAATCGCCCTGAAGGATGGGATTCGTGTATCGCATGGCTTTCTCCTCGCTCCCTCCTCAGTCCCTGTTGCGCGCCGCCACCAGCCATTCTCCCGCCGCCCGGCCGTTCTCGGCCAGCTTCGCCGCCCGGTGCAGCGCCGTGGTGGGGCAGATGTGGGTGGGAATCACATACATCACCTGGCCGATGGCCGGGCGATCCTCCTCCCGGCCCTCAGGCATGCGCCAGGTCCAGTGCTCTTCGCTCTGGAACAGGGGATACGCGCCGTTTCCCTCCAGCAGATACCCCCGCTGGCCCGCCGGGTCGGCGGCGATGGCCTTGTAGCCCAGATCCAGAGTGAACACGCCGGGGGCGGGATGGCTCACCACCCGGGTCAGCAGCGCCGCGCCGGGCTTGAAGGGCAGATCGGGATAATTGACCTGATAGCCCCAGTCCCACACGAACACCGTGCCCGGCGAGAGGAACACGCCCGCCTCCGCCGCGTGGCAGGGAAACGTGGGCGAGCCCCCCGCGATCACGATGGGCGTGTCGACGCCGGCTGACCGCAGCGCCGCCCGGGCCTCAAACACCCGCGCCATCTGGCCGTCCACAGCAGCCTGCCGCTCCGCCGGGTCGTTCTGGTGATTCTGGCCGTCGTAGCAGTGCAGACCCATGAAGCGCAGGTGGCCGAACCGCTCCGCCGCCCGGCGGCAGAAATCCGCCAGGCAGTCCAGCGGCACGCCGGTGCGGTCCATGCCCAGGTTCACGTCGCACAGCCAGTTGACCGTTGCGCCTCTCGCCGCGCAGGCCGCCTCCAGCTGAGTGAGCGCTTCCATGGAATCCCCCAGGGCATAGCAGACTGTTTCGGGGTATTTCGCCGCCGTGTCCAGGAACCGGCCGATGTTCGGCCCCAGCAGCGGATAGGCCAGCAGCACATGCTTTGCCCCCCGGGAGCAGGTCATGTCCATCTCGGCGACGGTGGCGCACTTGAAGCGCTCGATACCCATGCCAAGCTGCATGTCGATCATCTCGGCCATCTTGTGGGTCTTCACATGGGGCCAGAGCCGCTCCGCCCCGCCCGCCATGGCGATGGCCCGCTCAGTGTTTTCCCGGATGATGGATGGATAGTAGATCAGCGCCGGCGAGGCGATGTCCGCCTCATTCGCCAGCCTGTAGGCCGCGTCCTCCCGCATGGTTCTCAGCCTCCTCTATCGCCTGACCCTGAGGCAGCGCCCCGCGCCGCTGGTCAGGAGCCTGTCGTCTTCGATCACCGTCCGGCCGTTCAGGAGCATCAAATCCAACCCCGTGGCCAGCCGGGCGGGATCCTCAAAGGTGGCGTGATCGGTGAACCGGGCCGGATCAAACATGAGCACGTCGGCAAAGGCCCCCGGCCTCAGCTCGCCCCGCCCCGCCAGCCCCATGCGCCGGGCGGGCAGCATGGTCATCTTGTGGATGGCCTGCCGCATGGTGAGCACGTGCCGCTCGCCCACGTATTCCCGCAGGAGCTTGGGCATGGCGCCGAACATGCGGGGATGGGGCGTGTCGGTGGCGGCATAGATGGCGTCCGATATGACCGCGCTGTAGGGCAGTCGCGCCACGGCGTCGATGTCCTCCTGACACATGCTCATGTTGATGATGGCGGTCCTGCCCGCCTCGTCGTGCATCAGGAAGGCGGCCAGGGCGGCGGCGTCCTCAAAGCCGAAGCGCCGGGCGGCCTCCGTCACCGTGAGACCCAGGAACCGGCGGTTGGCCTCATTGACCACGCCGCTGATCAGGATGCGCTCCCAGCCCAGGGTCAGCGCGAAGTTGTCCCAGTCCGGATATTCCACCGCCACGCTCCTTCGGAAGGCCTCCACGCCCTCCTCCGTGCCCAGCCGGGCCAGGGCGGCGGCCATGTCGCCTCCCACGTAGGCGGGCGGCAGCATGGTGGTGAGCGCGGTGGAGCCCCCCTCGTAGGGATAGAAATCACAGGTCACGTCCTGCCCATTGGCCCGGGCCGCCTCGATGAGCCCGATGGCCCGGTGGATGTCCCGCCGCCAGTTCTTCACGCCGCAGCTCTTGAAATGGCTGATCTCCAGGGCGCAGCCCGCGCGCCGGGCGATCTCAATCACCTCGGCCACGCTCTGAACCATGCTGTCGCCCTCGCCCCGGATGTGGGTGGCGATGAGGCCGCCCTTCTCCCCCACCGGCCGCAGCATCCGGCTGAACTCGTCGATGGAGCCGTAGCACTCCGGCAGATACATGATGCCCAGCGACACCCCCGGCGCGCCGGCGTCCAGGGAGTCGGCGATCAGCGCCTGGGCCGCGGCCATTTCCTCCGGAGTGAAGGGCGCGTCCGAAAAGCCCTTCAGGCTCACCCGCACGGAGCCCGTGCCGATCATGGCGGCCATGTTCAGGGGCAGTGGCCGCCGCTCCAGCGCGTCCATATAATCGCGGTAGCTCATGGGTGGATTGGGGCACATCGGGCCCAGCACCGGCTCGTCGAAGGCGTACTGCTCCGCGGCGTGGGCGGGGCTGGCGGGCGTCATGGAGATGCCGCAGTTGCCCGCCACGGTGGTGCCGATGCCCTGCCGCAGCTCCACCTCCCCCGTCCAGTCGGTGAAGGGCTTCACGTCCGGATGGCGGTGGATATCCACAAACGCCGGGCAGACAATCCGGCCCGCCGCGTCGATCTCCCGATCCGCCGCGCGGCCGGGGCCGCCCTCTCCCACCGAGATGATCTTGTCTCCCTCAAGCCACACGTCGCCCAATATGGGGTCGTTCAGCGAGCCGTCGTAGATCAGGCCGCCGCGTATTCTCGTCACAGACATGGCGCTTCCCTCACTCGATCTCGAAAATGGCCTCAATCTCAACCGGCAGGTTGCCCGGCAGCACGTTCACGCCGATGGCGGAGCGGGTCGGGATGCCCGCTTCCGGCCCGAACAGCTCGCCCAGCAGGCCGCTGGCGCCGTTGGCCACCTGGGGCTGCTGATAGAATTCGTCGTCGCTGGCCACGAAGGCCAGCAGCTTCACCACGCTCTTCACCCGGTTCAGGTCGCCGATTTCCCGCTGCAGCACGGCCAGTATGTTCAGCGCGCAGTTCCGCGCGAACGCCTGGCCCTGCTCGACGGTGTAGTCTTTGCCCAGCTTGCCCGCGGCCTCGCAGCCGTCTATGACGCAGCCGCAGCCGGAAATATAGGCCATGTTCCCCACGATTTTGCAGGGGGCGTACACCCCGCCCTTGGGCGGCGGCTGGGGCAGCACGATGTTCTTCTCCTTCATGACGTCGTAGACATTTCTCATGAGATGACCTCCTTCACCCACAAAAGCAATTTGCCTTGACAGGAGCCTGTCAATGTGTTATTCTGACTTGGCTGAAACGATTTATATCTATGGGGGTCTGGCGCGCATGGAGCTTAACACCATTTCCATCCGCTACGAGGGCGATTTCGACGCCCTGGCCAAGCGGCTGCGCATCAACGAGGACTGCGAGGACGAATTCCGCGAGGTTTACGAGGACTGCCTGAAGATCGCCCGGCCCAAGGGCGTGTTCACCGAATGTTCGGTGTCTCAGGAAGGCCGGGAGACCATCGTGGGCGGCCGGCGGTTCGACAGCCGGGTGCTGTCCATGAATTTCAAGGGCCTCAGCCGGGTCTTTCCCTATGTCATCAGCTGCGGCCGGGAGCTGTACGACTTCGCCCGGGCCACGGAGGATCCCCTCTGCCGCTACTGGATCGACGGCATCTCCGAGGCGGCGCTTCGGGTGGTGGGCGCGCGGCTGCGCAAGGCCGTTCAGGAGACCTACGGGCTGGGCCACATCAACAGCGTCAACCCGGGCTCCCTTCGGGATTTTCCCCTGTCCTGCCAGCGGCCGCTGTTCGACCTGCTGGGAGACGGGCCGGACGAAATCGGCCTGGAGCTCACCCCCACCTTCCTGATGCTGCCCTACAAATCCGGCTCCGGCATCTACTTTGAATCCGAGGCGCGGTATGAAAACTGCATGCTCTGCCCGCGGATCGACTGCCCCGGCCGCCGCATGCCCTACGACGAGGAGATGCTGGCGGTCTACGGCATTGAGTCGCCCCAGGAGCGGCCCCAGAGCGTGTGCGGGCGGGCCCCCTACGCCTGATTATACCATTCCCGGCGAATCATTGCAACCGATGGATAAACCCCCGGCGCGAATCACGCGTCGGGGGTTTCCTATGCCGTTATGCCGTCATTTCAGCGCGCCGATGAGCGCGTCGCAGTATTCGGCGCAGGTGGCGCCGTCTTTGCCGCCGGTGATGGTCAGGGGGCAGGCGTCCATGGCCGCGGCCAGGGCGTCGGCCTTTGCCGGCAGGGCGATGTGCCGCAGCAGCATCTCCGCCGCGCGGAGGATGCTGGCGGGGTTGGCGTAATCGCCGCGCCCGGTCTCGATCATGCGGGGGGCCGAGCCGTGGATGGCCTCGAACATGGCGTACTGATCGCCCACGTTGGCGCTGCCCGCCGTGCCCACGCCGCCCTGGATCTGAGCGGCCTCGTCGGTGATGATGTCGCCGTACAGATTCGGCAGCACGAACACCTGGAAGCGGCTCCGGGCCTCCGTGTTCACCAGCTTGGCGGTCATGATGTCGATGTACCAGTCCTCCGCCTCGATGCCGGGATAGTCCTTCGCCACATCGTGGCAGATCTCGGAGAAGGTGCCGTCGGTCTTCTTCATGATGTTGGCCTTGGTGACGATGGCCACGTTGTTCTTGCCGTTCTTCTTCGCGAACTCGAAGGCCGCCCGGGCGATGCGGTAGGTGCCGGGACGGGTGGTCACCTTGAAGTCCATGCAAAGCGTGTCCGGAATCTCAACGCCCCGGCTGCCCAGCACGTACTCGCCCTCGGTGTTCTCCCGGAAGAAGGTCCAGTCGATGCCCTCGCCCGGCACCTTCACCGGCCGCACGTTGGCGAACAGATCCAGCTCCCGGCGCAGGGTCACGTTGGCGCTCTCCATGGTGCCTCCCTTGGGGGTCTCAGTAGGGCCCTTGAGCAGCACGTCGCAGGCCTTGCATTCGGCCAGGATGTCATCCGGCACGGCCTGGCCCTTCGCCAGCCGGTTTTCAAGGGTCAGCCCCTCGATGCGCTTCAAGACGATCTTTCCGGCGGCGATTTCATCCTTCAAAAGCGCCTCCAGCACCCGGGTGGAATGGCCGGTGATGATAGGGCCGATGCCGTCGCCGTCGATCACGCCGATGGTGACGGTGGAAAGCCGGGTGAAGTCCTTGGCCGGGGCGGCGTCCTTCATGCGGCCCGCCCGGGCGATCTGCTCCTCCAGAAGGGTCCGAAACTGGTCTACAGCCTTGTCAATCGCGTTCATTTGTCATTTTCCTCCTTCGTGTAGGGCAGAAGGCCGCCCGCCTTCAATATGGCCTTCTGGCGCGCCGTGAAGGCGCAGGTCAGCGGGATGGCCGCGCCGGTGGTCTCGTCGGTCAGGATGATTTCGCCCCTGTCCATGCCGGCGAACACGTCGTCAAGCCGCAGCGCGTCGCCCTGATTCAGCCTGTCGTAGTCCTCCGGGGTTTTGAAGGTCAGCGGCAGGATGCCGGCGTTGATGAGGTTGGCCGCGTGGATGCGGGCGAAGCTCTTGGCCACCACCGCCCGCACGCCCAGATACAGCGGCACCAGCGCCGCGTGCTCCCGGGAGGAGCCCTGGCCGTAGTTGGAGCCGCCCACCACCACGCTCTGCCCCGCCGCCTTCGCCCGCTCGGGGAAGGTCTTGTCGCACACGCCGAAGCAGAACTGGGACAGATACGGGATGTTAGAGCGATAAGGCAGGATCTTCGCGCCGGCGGGCATGATGTGGTCGGTGGTGATGTTGTCGCCCACCTTCAGCGTCAGCGGCGCGGAAATCTGGTCGGTCAGCGGGCGGCTGGCCGGGAAGGGCTTGATGTTTGGCCCGCGCACAACCTGCAGCGACGCCGCTTCTTCCGGCTCAGCCGGAGCCAGCACGGCGCTGTCGTCGATTTTGAAGGTCTCGGGCAGCGTCACGGCCGGCATGTCGCCCAGCAGGCGCGGGTCGGTGATCTCGCCAGTGAGGGCGGCGGCCACCGCCGTCTCGGGCGACACGAGATAGACCCGGGCGTCCGCCGTGCCGCTGCGGCCCTCGAAGTTGCGGTTGAAGGTGCGCAAGGACACGCCGCCGGAGTTGGGCGAGAAGCCCATGCCGATGCAGGGGCCGCAGGCGCATTCCAGCACCCGGGCGCCGCTGGCCAGGATGTCGCCCAGGGCGCCGCGCTCCGCCAGCATGGAGAGCACCTGCTTGGAGCCGGGGGAAATGGACAGGCTCACAGAGGGCGAAATGGTCCTGCCCTTCAACAGCGCCGCCACCTTGAGCATGTCCAGAAGGGAGGAATTGGTGCAGGAGCCGATGCACACCTGATCCACCTTCACGCCCTTGAGGCTGGCCACTGTCACCACGTTGTCCGGGCTGTGGGGACAGGCGATCAGGGGCGTCAAGGCGCTGAGGTCGATGTCGATGATCCGGTCATATTCGGCGTCCGGGTCGCTGGAAAGGGGCGTCCAGTCCGCCTCCCGGCCCTCCGCCTTCAGGAAGGCCCGGGTCACCTCGTCGGAGGGGAAGATGGAGGTGGTGGCCCCCAGCTCGGTGCCCATGTTGGTGATGGTGGCGCGCTCGGGCACGGACAAAGTCTTCACGCCCTCGCCGCCCCACTCGATGACGGAGCCCACGCCGCCCTTCACGGAGAGGATGCGCAGGATCTCCAGGCTCACGTCCTTGGCGGTGACGAAGGGGCGGAGCTGCCCGGTGAGGTTCACTTTGATCATCTTCGGCATGGTGATGTAGTACGCGCCGCCGCCCATGGCAACGGCCACGTCCAAGCCGCCCGCGCCGAATGCCAGCATGCCCAGGCCGCCGCCGGTGGGGGTGTGGCTGTCGGAGCCGATGAGGGTCTTGCCGGGGATGCCGAAGCGCTCCAGGTGCACCTGATGACAGATGCCGTTGCCCGGCCGGGAGAACCAGATGCCGTGCTTTTTCGCCACGGACTGGATGTAGCGGTGGTCGTCGGGGTTTTCAAAGCCGCACTGCAGGGTGTTGTGGTCGATGTAGGCCACGCTGCGCTCGGTGCGCACCCGATCGATGCCCATGGTCTCGAATTCCAGATAGGCCATGGTACCGGTGGCGTCCTGGGTGAGGGTTTGGTCGATCCGGAGCGCCACCTCGCTGCCCGGCGTCATGTCGCCGCTCACCAGGTGCGCCTTGATGATTTTCTGAGCGATGGTAAGGCCCATAACTCACAACTCCTTTTCAATGATGTTCTTCAGCGCGTTCTCAACATGCTCCGCCATCAGCGCCTCGGCCCGTTCGGAATCCCGTTGGGCGATGGCCTCGTAAATGGCCCTGTGCTCCTCCACAGACTTGACCGCCCGCTCCCGCTCCTGCATGCTCTGGCGGCGGAATTTCTGAACCGTCTTGTGCAGCGGCGCC
>CADARO010000096.1 GCA_902790345.1 uncultured Eubacteriales bacterium
CCCGGGTCACCTTGGCCACGATGGAGGCCGCCGCGATCATGAAGCTCACGGCGTCGCCGTGGATGATGGAGGTGCTCTCCCCGGGGAGGGCCAGCCCCGTCACCGCGTCGATGAGGAAATGCGCGCCCACCGCCCCGGCGGCGGCCTCCTCCATAGCCTCCTTGGTGGCGTTCAGGATGTTGATCTCGTCGATGACCTGCGGGCTGCGCCAGCCGGTGCGGGCGTAGGTGGCCGCTTCCAGCAGCGCGTCGTAAAGCCGCTCCCGCTTCTTCTCCGCCACCTTCTTGGAGTCGTTCACCCCGGGCACCAGCCTGTCCCGGGGGATGACGACGCAGGCCGTGACCACGGGCCCGGCCAGGGGCCCCCGGCCCACCTCGTCCATGCCGGCCACTTGCAGCTCCGCGTCCCACAGGGGCGTCTCGTATTGGATCATGCGCTGAAGGCGCTGGGCGTCGGTCTCTCTCATGGCCGCCGCCTCACTTCCGACCGCGCCCGTTTTGCGGCGCGCGTCCGCCCGGCCTGCCCGGCTTTGACGGCCTGCCCGGCCGGCCATTGTCTGTCCCGCGGGGAGCGGGTCTGTCTGGCTTCGGCGCGCGGCGCTTCATGGCGGGCTTGTCGTCCAGCTGGGCCTGCAGCACCGGCACCGGGGCCTCGTCCACCGCCTGCTCCCCGGGCCGCTGGATGGAGATCTTGCCGATGAGCCCGGCGCGGAACTCGTTCAGCACCAGGGCGGAGGCCCGGGTGATGTCCGGCCGGCCGCTGCTCAGCAGCCAGCCCCGGCCCGCGCACACCCGATCCAGCACGGTGGGGGTGTCGTGCCAGGTGCCGTCGTACTCCGGCTCCGGCGGGTCGATGTCCTCGGGGGTGATGTGGAACCGCTGGCACACGGCCTCCGGGGCGATGCCGTACAGCAGCTTGATGAGGTCCACCGCCAGGCCCTCGCTGTCCAGGATCTCGTCCCGGATGGAACCCAGGTAGGCCAGCATGCGGGCGTCGCCCTGGTCGCTGAGCTTGGGCCAGAGCATGCCGGGGGTGTCCAGCAGTTCCAGATAGGGCCCCACTTTGACCCACTGATTGGAGCGGGTGACGCCGGGCCGGTCGGCGGCCTGGGCGATGGAGCGGCCGAAGATGCGGTTGATGAAGGTGGACTTGCCCACGTTGGGGATGCCGATGACCATGAGCCGGGCGGTCTTGTTCACGCCCCGCGCCTTCATGCGCTCGATGGCCGGGGCGCAGGCCGCCTCGATGGCGGAGAGCACGTCCCGGGTGCGTGTGCCGGTGGAGTTGAAGCGGATGGGGGAAAGACCCATGTCCCGATAGTGCGCCAGCCACTGGGAGGTGACGGCGTCGTCCGCCAGGTCCGCCTTGTTCAGGATGAGGATGCGGGTCTTGCCCCGGCAGAGGTAGTTGAGGTCGGGGTTGCGGGTGGCCTGGGGCGCGCGGGCGTCGCACAGCTCGACGACGGCGTCCACGCCCTTCAGCTGCTCGGCCAGCAGCCGGCGGGTCTTGGCCATGTGGCCGGGGTACCAGTTGATCTCAGGCAAGGGAAACACCTCCTTGGGTGACTGATCGTTTTATTCACCCTTCACGGCCACGGCGGTGAACTCGCCGGGCAGCGCCTTGTTCTCCCAGGCGGGGTGCTCGTCGAAGCGGGTGAGGGTGAAGCCGGCGCGGATGATGGCGTTGATGATCTCGCTGACAGTGTACTTCCGGTAGAGGCACTTGGGAAATCGGGCGCGGGTTTCCCCGTCGTAGAACCGGGCGTGGGCCATTTCGCCTTCCACGATTTCCGTGGAGAAGTAGCCCAGGGCGGGCTGCTCCAGCCCCAGCGCGTCCGTGATCTTGTTGAAGGGATGAAAGTCGCTGCATATCATCTTTCCGCCGGGCTTCAAAAGGACACGCATGACGGCCATGAACCGGTCGATGTCGTGGAAGTAATGCAGCACGCCGCCCTCCATGAACGCCACGTCGAACTGCCCGCCATACTTCGCGCGGTCGATGTCCAGCACGTCGCCCACCTCGAAGGTTATGTTGACCTTCGCGGCCTCGGCCACCTCCAGGGCGTAGCGCCGGTTTTCCTCGGATATGTCGAAGATGGTCACCTCCGCGCCCAGCAGGGCCAGGGGAATGGCCTTCTTGCCGCAGGAGCCGCAGATGTTGGCCACCCGGACGCCCTGGAACCGGTCGAAGTAGTCCGCGTAGCGCCGCAGCATGGCCTTCGGGTTTTCCATGTCCTGCCGCGCCCGTTCCTCCGGCGCGCCGGCGTGGGCCACCCAGAAGTTGTAGGCGTCGTATTCCCAGGCCTCTTTGTGCCGCTGGCTGTAGTTTGTCACGGATCACTCGCCTCCTTCCACCTGGTCCAGATTCTTCCAGCCGAACCGGATGATGGAAATCACCATGGATACATCGCTGACCGCCTCGTCCGCCAGCCCGGCCCAGGAGCCCACGATGATGTCGTAGACGATCCACAGGGGCGAGTTGATGAACAGGCCGGCCAGGCGGATCTTGCGGGGGTTGTGGGTGTAGCCGCCGATGGTGGAGGCGATGTTGGCCGCCACGGGCAGCAGGGAAATCCAGCCGGACCAGGTGACGATCAGGGTCGCGATCTGCAAAAGGCAGATGATGAGGCACATGGCCCATGTCCGCGCGAATTTCCACTTGCTTCCCAGACACAGGGAGCGCAGGGTGTTGATGATGTAGCTCACGCCGCCGGTCACCGCGCCCAGGAACAGCAGATGGGTGGTGTAGAAGAGATACGACAGAAACTGCACCCGGAACAGGCTGCGGTTTCTGCGGCACTGAAAGGACAGAAAGTACAGCGCCGTGCCGATCAGGCCCACGGCCTGGATGAGGAGATTGCTTGCGGACATTGGCTTTC
This sequence comes from uncultured Eubacteriales bacterium, assembly GCA_902790345.1. Taxonomy (GTDB): domain Bacteria; phylum Bacillota; class Clostridia; order Christensenellales; family Aristaeellaceae; genus Firm-10. The sequence continues at coordinate 2,879 of CADARO010000096.1, forward strand.
GGCACCTCGTTCGGAAACGCGTTTTATCTGGAACGGACGCGGGCTTGGCCCTCGCGGCCCTATTGCACGGTGAACTCCGTCCACTCGATGTGGTTGTACTGCATCACGTCGTCGGCCTTCTCCATGCCCAGTTTTTCATAGAAGGGCACGGCCTTTTCGTTGGCGATGAGGTACACGGCGATGTCCTTCTCGCCGCCGGCCAGCTCGTGCGCCGCCTTCATGAGACGCCTGCCGATGCCGCGGCGCAGGTAGGCCCTGTCCACGCCCAGGTCGGTCACGTACAGCCAGTAGGCGAAATCCGTGAGCCCCAGCAGCGCGCCCACCATGAGGCCGCTGTCATTGCGCGCGATGAGGCTGATGGAGACGTTCTTCACCAGCCGGGCGACGCGTTCCTCGAACCGCTCCTTCGGATACTGGGAGCCCAGGTCGGTGCGCTTCAGAAAGTCGATGTATTCTTCCGGCGAGACGCGCTCGCTGCGGATGGCGATCGAATTGTTCATTTCTAGAAAACCTCCGGCTTCTTTCGGGCGGTAAAAAAACAAAGACCGCGCGAGCGCGGTCTTCCTGTACGAAGATTACTTCTCCTTGACCTTGGCTGCCTTGCCGCTGAGATTGCGCAGGTAGTACAGCTTGGCGCGGCGAACCTTGCCGCGACGGGTCACCTTGATGGAATCGACGCGCGGAGAGTGCAGCGGGAACGTGCGCTCAACGCCGACGCCGTAAGAAGTGCGGCGCACGGTGAAGGTTTCGCGGACGGAACCGTTGCGGCGGGCGATGACCACGCCCTCGAACGCCTGCAGGCGCTCGCGAGAGCCTTCGACGACCTTCACTTCGACGCGAACGGTGTCGCCGACGGCGAACTCGGGGATGTCGGAACGCAGTTGGGCGTTCTCGATGGAACGGATGATCTCATTCATGGGAATCTTCCTCCTAATTTACAGACGTTCATGCCCTGGCGCGTCTTGGCGCAGGCAGCGGACCGCCCGGATAACAGAAGTATTATATCACAGGAACAGACCGCCGGCAAGGAAACGTTTCGTAAAATATCACGATTCCTCGCGCTTTTCCTTGAGCGCCTTCATGAACACCCTGTCCTTCTTGTCCATGTCGATGTGCTCCAGCAGCTCCGGCCGCCGCTCATAGGTCAGCTCCAGCGCGCGATCCCGCCGCCAGCGGGCGATCTTCGCGTGGTCGCCGGAGAGCAGGATGTCCGGCACCGCCAGCCCCCGATACTCCCGGGGCCGGGTGTACTGCGGGTATTCCAGCAGGCCCGAGGAGAAGCTCTCGTCCTCGCTGGACTCGTCCGACCCCAGCACGCCGGGAATCAGCCGCGCCACCGCGTCGATGATCACCAGCGCGCCCAGCTCGCCGCCGGTGAGCACATAGTCGCCGATGGACACCTCCTCGTCGATCACCAGGTCGATGGCCCGCTGATCCACGCCCTCGTAGTGGCCGCACAGGAGCAGCAGCTCCTCGTCCTTTGACAGCTCCTCGGCCATTTTCTGGCTGAAGGTGCGGCCCCGGGGGGAGAGGTAGAGGCGCTTGCCGTGAAAACCTTCGCCTGTGGCGCTCTCCACCGCGTCCACGATGGGCTGGGCCAGCATCACCATGCCCGGCCCGCCGCCGAAGGGGTAGTCGTCGGTGTTCTTATGCTTCAGCTCGGAGAAGGGGCGGATGTCGATCAGCTCCACTTCGATGAGCCCGGCGTCGATGGCCCGCTTCAATATGCTGGTCTCCAGCATGGGCCGGAGCATCTCCGGGAAGATGGTGAGCACCTTAATCCTCATCGAACACCGCCACCTCGTTGAGCCGCTTCGCGTCGAACAGGATGCGCTTCTCGGCCACGTCCACCTCCACCACCACGCTCTTCAGCGCGGGCACCAGCACCTCGCCCAGGGGGCCCCTGAACACGTACACGTCGTTGCGGCCCGGCTGCATCACGTCGGTCATCTCGCCCAGATCCCGGCCGTCGGTGTCCGTGCCCCGGCAGCCGATCAAATCGCAGATGAAGTTGGCGTCCTCGGGCAGCCGCACGGCGTGCTCGCGGTCGATGTAGAGGAATTCGCCCCGCAGGGCCTCGGCGCCGTTTCGGTCGGTCACGCCCTCGAAGGTCATGTACACCGCGTCGCCGTCCACCCGGCTCACGCTGATTTTGCGCGCCACGTATTCCTCGCCGCGCTTCAAAAACACGTGGTCCAGGTCGTAGAAGCGGGCCGGGTCATTGGTGGCCGGGCGCACCTTCACCTCGCCCCGGATGCCCTGGGGCTTGGTGATCTCGCCGATCATCAGATGGGTGCTCAGCATGGGGAAAACACCTCGCATTTCGTTGATTATTCCAGGTTCAGGAAGGCGCACAGCGCGTTGTGGTCGGACAGGTACTTGCCGAAGGACTGCTCGCTCCAGGCCACCGGCGGCTGAGTCGCGGCAAAACCCCGGGAGAAGATGTAGTCGATCTGCTCGTGCTCCGGGCAGGTGCCGAAGCCGTGGTAGGATGCGGTGAAGCCGGGGGTCTCGTTTTTGAGGGAGGCCTCGAACAGCGCGATGGCCGGGCTGTCCGGGAAGGCGTTCATGTCGCCGGTCAGCAGCAGCGGCGCGGGCCAGAGGGCATGATCCTCCGCGATCCTCTTCAAAATCGCCTGAGCGCCCAGCACCCGGGCCTCGTCGGACACGTGGTCCAGATGGGTGTTGTACACGTGGAACAGCTTCGCGCCCTCCACCGGCCGCAGTAGCGCGTGGGTGCACACCCGGGGGCAGTCGGACTGGCCGGGATAGCGGGAGCCGGGCTTGTAGGGCGTCTCGGAGAGCCAGAAGGTGTCCAGCTGCATCAGCTCGAACCGGTCCGGCCTAAAGCCGATCATGTTGTTCTCGCCGTCGAAGACGACGCCCCGGCCGCAGCCCACGCACAGATAGCCGTTCCAGTGCTTCCGGAGGAAATCCGCCATTTCCGGCTTGACCTCCTGAAAGCCCACCACGTCCGGCGCTTCCTGTTCCAGCCGGTCCAGCACCAGGCCCTTTCGGAATTCCCAGCGATTTTCCCCGTCCCAGTTGTTGTCGCAGCGCAGGTTGAATGTAACGATTTTCATTTGTGTCCCTCCATAACGCAAGAAGGACCGACGCCGCTTCCCGCGGCGGCAGCCCCTCTCACTTACACGATTTCGACGAAAACCGGCTTCTCGCTCTTGGCGGTCGCCGCCTTGACGACCGTGCGGATGGCCTTGGCGATGCGGCCCTGACGGCCGATCACCTTGCCCATGTCATCAGCCGCGACATGCAGCTCGTAGATGATGGAATCCGCGCCTTCCTTTTCGATGACCTCCACCTGATCGGGGTTCTCGACCAGGGACTGCGCGATATACCTGATGAGTTCAAGCATGGCGATTTATCCTCCCGAAGGATCAGATGACGCCGCTCTTCTTCAGCAGGCCGCGGACGGTGTCGGAGGGCTGCGCGCCCACGCCCAGCCAGTACTTGGCGCGCTCGGCGTTGACCTTCAGCTCAGAGGGATCGGTGATGGGGTTGTAGTAGCCCAGCTCCTCGATGGCGCGGCCGTCGCGGGCGTTGCGGCTGTCGATGACGACGATGCGGTAGAAGGGCTCCTTCTTCATGCCCATTCTCTTCATGCGAATCTTGACCATGGTGTTGTTCCTCCCTAAATAAGATAGCTTGTTATGAATAAAGAATGCGTGATTCTTGATTCCGAATTACTTGCCCCGGAAGCCGGGGAAGCGCAGGCGGCCCCGCTTGCCCCCGCCCATGACCTGCTTCATCATCTGGCGGGTCTGCTCAAACTGCTTCAGCAGCAGGTTCACGTCCTGCACGGTGGTGCCGCTGCCCGCGGCGATGCGGCGGCGGCGGCTGGCGTTCAGAATGTCCGGATTGCGGCGCTCCATGCGGGTCATGGAGGAGATGATGGCCACGTTCTTGGCCTGGGCCTTCTTCACCGCGCCCTCGTCGATCTCCACGTCGTTGAGCTTGCTGCCCACGCCGGGGATCATCTTCAGCATGTCGGTGAGGGAGCCCATCTTGCTCAGCTGGCCCAGCTGCTCCATGTAGTCCTCCAGGTTGAAGGAGGAGGTGCGCAACTTGTGCTCCAGATCCTTGGCGCTCTTCTCGTCGAAGCTCTCCTGGGCCTTCTCGATGAGACTCAGCACGTCGCCCATGCCCAGAATGCGGCTGGCCATGCGGTCGGGGTAGAAGGGCTCCAGGTCGGAGAGCTTCTCGCCGGTGCCGCTGAACTTGATGGGCTTGCCCGTGACGGCCTTGACCGAGATGGCCGCGCCGCCCCGGGTGTCGCCGTCCAGCTTGGTGAGGATGACGCCGTCCACGCCCAGGTTCTTGTTGAACGTGTCGGCCACGTTCACCGCGTCCTGACCGGTCATGGAGTCGACCACCAGCAGGATCTCCTGGGGCCGCACGGTGTCCCGCACGTCCCGCAGCTCCTGCATCAGCGCCTCGTCGATGTGCAGCCGGCCGGCGGTATCCAGGATGACGGGATCGAAGCCGTAGTACCGGGCGTGCTCCACGGCCTGTTTGGCGATGTCCACCGGGTTGATCTGGCCCTTCTCGAACACCTCCACGCCCACCTGGCCGCCCACGACCTTCAGCTGCTGGATGGCGGCGGGGCGGTACACGTCGCACGCGGCCAGCAGCGGCTTCTTGCCCTGCTTTTTCAGCATCAGGCCCAGCTTGCCCGCCATGGTGGTCTTGCCGGCGCCCTGCAGGCCGCACAGCATGTAGATGGTGGGGGCTTGAGGCGCGTAGGTGAGGCGGGCGTTGGTGCCGCCGATGAGCTCGGTCAGCTCCTCGTTGACGATCTTGATGACCTGCTGGCCGGGGGTCAGGCTCTCCAGGATGTCCGCGCCCACGGCCTTTTCCGTCACCTTTTTGATGAAATCCTTCACCACGGCATAGTTGACGTCGGCCTCCAGCAGCGCCATGCGGATCTCGCGCATCGCGGCCTTGACGTCCTGCTCTGTCAGCTTGCCCTTGCTGCGCAGCTTGCTGAACGCGGCGGTGAGCTTGCTGGTCAATCCTTCGAATGCCATGCCGGTGAGTCACCTCTCTGTCTGAATGATACTATATGAAGCCGGTTATTCCATTGTCTCGATGCCGCTGATCCGGTCCAGCGCGGCCCGAGCCTCGCTCAGCGCGGCCTGGCTGGCCCCGTCGGTACTGACCGAATCCAGCAGCGCCCGGCAGGCGGCCACCTCGCTTCGGATGCGCCGGTAGCGGTCCACCAGCCCCAGCGCCGCCTCGTAGCGGGTCAGCTGGGCGGTGGCGGCCTTCACGGCGTCGTGCACGCCCTGGCGGCTGATGCCCATCTGGTCGGCGATCTCCTGAAAGCTCATGTCCTCCTCGCAGTAGAGGCGGAGAATCTCCCGGCGGTGCTGGGTGAGCAGCGGGCCGTAGAAATCCATGAGCAGCGTCAGCTCCACCCGTTTCTCCATGCGCCAGCGCCTCCTGTAAAGCCTTCCGGCTTGACGACTGGATCATTATATCAGCGCTTCTCCCCGCTGTCAAGGTTTTTCTCTTGACAAGCGCAAGTTTAACATGGCATGGCTTTCCGGCGCATAGGCTGGAGCATCGCGGGGGAGGGATGCTTGATGAAGACGCGCATGGTGCGGGTGCGCCGGGTGGAGCCGGTTCGGCGGGCGGCGGCGCTGTTTCTGCTGGCGCTGGGGGCTTTTGTCTGGCTGACGGCCCGGCGGGGCGACCCGGTGGCGGCCATCCTCAGCGCCCGGGACGCGGAACGGACCGCCGCGCAGGTGGTGTTCGACCCGCTGGCGCTGCACGCGGTGCGCACGGCGGTGTGCGATTCGGAGGCGGCGGCCCGGGTGGAGGCGGCGCGCTACGCCTCCCGGGGCGCGGCGGGCTTCATACTCCGGCGGGAGGTGTGGCACGTGCTGGCGGCGGGCTACGACACGGCGGAGGAGGCCGACGCGGTGCGGGACGGCCTGCGGGAAAAGGAGGGCATGAGCTGCGACACGGTGAGCCTGGTGTGCGGCCCGGCGCGGCTGCGGGTGACGGCCACGGCGGAGCAGACCGCCGCGCTGACCGGGTGCGAGGCGGCCCTTCGGGACCGCGGCCGTGCTGGAGAAGCAGCGCTCGGCGCTGGAGGAGGCCCGGTCGCGGCTGGCGGCCGCGGCGGGGGAGGCGGCGGACCCCCGGGTGGTGTCGCCGCTCCTGGCGCTGGCGGCCCGGGCGGAGCAGGGGCTTTCCGGCCTGACGGGGGAGCGGGCGGCCCTGCCGGCCATGCTGTTTTCCGGGCGGATGAAGGCGCTGTTTCTCTCCATGCGGACGGAGGAGATCGATTACCTGGCCTCCCTGGGGGGCTGAGGGTTTCCATTGCCAAATATTAACGCAGCAGTGCGCCCCGGACGCTTGAAAAAAGCCCTTCAATATGCTACACTACGCTAGTGTTTGTGTGTTTACAACATAATACCGATCAACATCGCAGCACGGCTGCGGCACAGGAGGAATAGATTTTCATGAAATCCACCATCGAGAAACTCAGCTCCAACAAGGTCAAGATCGACTTCACCGTCGAGCCGGAACTGTTTGAAAAGGGCATGCAGGCCGCGTATAAGAAGAACGTGGGCCGCATCAACGTGCAGGGCTTCCGCCGCGGCAAGGCCCCCCGCAAGGTCATCGAGGCCATGTACGGCGAGAGCGTGTTCTATGAGGACGCCATCGACGAGATCTTCCCCGAGGTGTACAGCGCGGCCGTGAAGGAGCACAACATCACCCCCGTGGATCGCCCCGAGTTCAACCTGAAGCAGATCGGCTCCGGCAAGGAGCTTGAGTTCACCGTCGAGGTGTTCGTGAAGCCCGACGTGGAGCTGGGCCAGTACAAGGGCGTGGAGGCCGAGAAGCACACCACCGAGGTCACCGACGACGACGTGAACGCCGAGATCGAGCGCGCCCGCGAACGCGTGTCCCGCTACATCGACGTGGAAGACCGTCCCGTCAAGCTGGACGACCAGGTCACCCTGAACTATGCCGGCTTCTGCGAGGGCGAGCAGTTTGAGGGCGGCACCGCCGAGAACCAGCACCTGGTGATCGGCTCCGGCAGCTTCATCCCCGGCTTCGAGGATCAGCTGGTGGGCGCGGAGATCGGCAAGGAAGTGGAGGTCAAGGTGACCTTCCCCGAGGACTATCACGCCGAGAACCTGAAGGGCAAGGACGCCACCTTCAAGTGCACCGTCACCGCCATCCAGGAGAAGGACGTGCCCGCGCTGGACGACGAGTTCGCCAAGGACGTGTCCGAGTTCGAGACGCTGGAGGAGTACAGGGCCTCCGTGAAGGCGGATCTGGAGAAGAAGGCCGCCGAGAAGGACGAGAACGAGTTCGAGAGCGCCGTCATCGAGGCGGTGGTTGAGAACGCCAAGGTGGACATCCCCCAGGCCATGATCGAGGACCGCATCGACGAGCGCATCCGCGAGTTCAGCATGAACCTGCGCTATCAGGGCATCGACATGGATACCTATTATAAGATCACCGGCGTCACCGAGGACACCCTGCGCGAGCAGCTGAAGGAGAACGCGGAGCGCGAGGTGCGCACCCGCCTGGTGCTGGAAGCCATCCGCGACGCCGAGGATGTGCAGGCGGACGAGGAATCCATCAACGCCGAAATCGACAAGTACGCCTCCCAGGCCTCCGGCGACGCCGAGAAGTTCAAGGCCAGCCTGACCGAGGACGATCGGAAGTACTTCGAGAGCGCCGTGCGCATGCAGAAGACCGTCGACCTGCTGAAGGCCGCGGCTGTGGTGAAGGCCGAATAAAAAGGGAATACACCGATACAAAAACGCGCATAATGTGGATGGAGGTGCGTAAGAAATGAATCTTATTCCGTATGTAGTTGAGCAGACCAGCAAGGGCGAGCGGTCTTATGACATTTTCTCGCGCCTCCTGAAGGATCGCATCGTTTTTCTGGGCGGCGAGGTGAACGACGATTCCGCCAACCTCATCATCGCCCAGATGCTCTTCCTGGAAATGGAAGACCCGGACGCCGACATCATGTTCTACATCAACAGCCCCGGCGGCTCCGTGACCGCGGGCCTGGCCATCTACGACACCATGCAGTATCTGCGCTGCGAGGTGTCCACCCTGTGCGTTGGCATGGCGGCCTCCATGGGCGCGTTCCTGCTGAGCGCGGGGGCGAAGGGCAAGCGCAAGGCCCTGCCCAACGCCGAGATCATGATCCATCAGCCTCTGGGCGGCGCTCAGGGCCAGGCGACAGATATCGCCATTCACGCCGAGCAGATTCTGCGCATCAAGCGCAATCTGAATGAGATTCTGGCGAAGAACACGGGCAAGTCCCTGGAGGAGATCGAGCGCGACACCGAGCGCGACCACTTCCTCACCGCCGCCGAGGCGAAGGACTACGGCCTGATTGACGAGATCATCGCGCCCCGGCGCTAGGTTTTGGAAAGGTAAGATATGGCAAAGGATATGAACAAATCCTCTTTGCGCTGCGCGTTCTGCGGCAAGACGCAGGACCAGGTGCGGCGCCTGATCGCGGGGCCCGGCGTGTACATCTGCAACGAGTGCGTCATGCTGTGCCACGAGATCATCACCGAGAATATGGAAATCGCCCCCTCCGCCGACGGCCGGGTGGCGCTGAAAAAGCCCGCTGAGATCAAAGAGGTGCTGGATCAGTACGTCATCGGCCAGGAGCAGGCGAAGAAGGCGCTCTCCGTGGCGGTTTACAACCACTACAAGCGCCTGCAGAACCTGAACCGCAGCGCCCGGGGCGACAGCGACGTGGAGCTGCAGAAGTCCAACGTGGTCATGCTGGGCCCCACGGGCTGCGGCAAGACCTATCTGGCCCAGACCCTGGCGAAGATCCTGAACGTGCCCTTCGCCATCGGCGACGCCACCAGCCTCACCGAGGCGGGCTACGTGGGCGAGGACGTGGAAAACATCCTGCTGCGCCTCATCCAGAACGCGGACTACGACATCGAGCGCGCCCAGCGGGGCATCATCTACATCGACGAGATCGACAAGATCGCCCGCAAGAGCGAGAACCCCTCCATCACCCGGGACGTGTCCGGCGAGGGCGTTCAGCAGGCGCTTTTGAAGATCCTGGAGGGCACGGTGGCGTCGGTTCCGCCCCAGGGCGGCCGCAAGCACCCCCATCAGGAGTTCATCCAGATCGACACCACCAACATCCTGTTCATCTGCGGCGGCGCCTTCGACGGCATCGAAAAGATCATCATGAACCGCATTGGCAAGAAGACCATGGGCTTCGGCGCGGACATCCACAGCACCAGCGAAGGCGCGACCCCGGAGATCATGGCCCAGGTGCAGTCGGAAGACCTGCTGAAATTCGGCCTGATTCCGGAGTTCATCGGCCGTCTGCCCGTGGTGGTGGCGCTGAACCAGCTGGACGAGGAAGCCCTCAAAAACATCCTGGTGCAGCCCAGAAACGCGCTGGTGAAGCAGTATCGCAAGATGCTGGAGATGGACCACGTGGACCTGGAGTTCACCGACGAGGCGCTGTCCGCCATCGCCCAGCAGGCGCTGAAGCGCAAGAGCGGCGCCCGGGGCCTGCGGGCCATCATCGAGGGCGTCATGATGGACACCATGTACGAGCTGCCCTCCATCGACGACGTGCAGAAGTGCGTCATCACCGAGGACGCCGTGCTGGGCAAGGCCAAGCCCACGCTGATCTATCGGCAGAACGAGATCGCCGAGGCCACGGTTTCCTGACGGAAAAATGCATAACCAGAGGAGGCGCTTCGCGGAGAAGACGCCTCCTTTCTTTTGGCGGTTGACCGCGCTGAACCGCGATGATATAATCATTATGTCGAAGACAAGGATCAATGGAGGGCGGATGAAATGGACGGCGCGGCGATTGTGATTCGCAAGGTTGACAAAGGCACGGAATTGGCCGCGAAGCTGCTGGATTTCGTTCAGGGCTTCTCCTGGCTGGAAGTGAAGGAGCACACGGTGCAGGCCATCGGCGACTGGGCCTTTGAGGACTGGGAAACGCCCTTCGTGGCCCTGGCGGGCGACCGCATCGTTGGTATGGTCACCATCGCGAAGACCGACTACTATCCGCTGCCCGACATATTCCCCTGGATCTCCATGATCTTCGTGAGCGAGGAGTATCGCGGCCATCGCATCAGCGGCAAGCTCATCGACTTCGCCAATCAATACGCGAAGTCGCTGGGCTTTGACAGAACCTATATTCCCACGGATCACGTGGGCCTGTATGAGAAATACGGCTATCGGTATATCAGG
>CADARO010000097.1 GCA_902790345.1 uncultured Eubacteriales bacterium
AAGTCCACGGCCCTTTCCCACGCTTTCCACAGCCCTGACGCCTTCCTTTTTCTATGTCGTCACTCACTTTATTATGTGCTTTTTCTTGACAGAGGACCAGCGATGCTGCGGCGAAAAATAGAACAGACGCTCATGGACTGGAAAAAAACGCCCGAGCGCAAGCCTTTGGTCGTGAAGGGATGCAGGCAGTGCGGGAAAACTTTTTCTGTGCTGGACTTCGCAAAGAAGAACTATGAGCACGTCGTGTACCTGAATTTCTATGAAAATCCGCAATACGCCTCGGTGTTCTCCGGCTCGCTGGAGGTCGATCACATCACCATGCTCCTGTCCGCGCTGATGGGATGTGACGCGATCTTTGAGCCCGGGAAAACAATCCTCATTCTGGACGAGATTCAGGATTGCCCTGACGCCAGAACCGCGCTGAAGTTTTTTAAGATGGATGGACGCTACGATGTGGTTGGAACTGGATCTTTGCTGGGCGTCAAGGGCTATGGCGACAAGGAGCCAAAGTCCATTCCCGTCGGTTATGAAACAGTCATCGACATGACGCCCCTTGATTTTGAAGAATTCCTGTGGGCCAACGGGATTTCGGAGCAGATCATTACCCTGCTGAAAACGCATCTGCAGGATGAAACGCCGGTGCCGGACGCGCTGCACTTGCGCCTGCGCGATCTGCTCCTGCAATATACTGTCGTTGGCGGAATGCCGGATGCCGTGCAGACGTTTGTCAATACGAAGCGCATGGACGAGGTGCTTCAAATTCAGCGGGATATCGTGCGCTCTTATGAGGATGATATGGTGAAGTATGCGGAGAAGAAGGATAAGCCTGTCATCCGGGAGTGTTTCCAGTCCATCCCCAGGCAGTTGAGCAAGGAAAACAAGAAATTTCAGTATTCCGTTGTCAAAAAGGGAGCGACCGCTGCGAAGTTTGCAGGCAGCCTGCAGTGGATTGAGGATGCAGGAATCATTTCCCGGTGCTACAACCTGTCGATAACGGAGCTCCCGCTGGCAGGGAACGCTGAACAGGATGTTTTCAAGGTCTACATGCGGGATATGGGGCTCTTCGTGGCCATGCTGGAAGATGGCACGCAGTTCGACATCCTGCAGGGAAATCTTTTTGGCTATAAAGGGGCAATCTTTGAAGGATTGATCGCGGATATTTTCACCAAGATGGGGCGCAAGCTGTATTACTTTCATAAAGATTCCGGCCTTAAAGTGGACTTTGTGATTCGATATAAGGGTGAGTGTACGCTGGTTGAAGTCAAAGCGACGTCCGGTAACACGAAAAGTACTAAGACGATCCTGAATCATCCTGAGAAGTATCATGTGAGGCAAGCCGTCAAGCTGGGAGATTACAACGTTGGACGCTCCGGGCAGATGTTGACTTTGCCGCTGTACATGGCGTTTTTGCTGGATGAAAATTGAAGGTATCATTCATTTGCAATCGTAGCCACCGGCTATGCGCACTCTGAATGCGCATAAATCCAGTGGCTACAAAATTCTCACGGACTCTCTGAAATCCCTGAAAAACGTGGATTTCATGGATAAAAAGCGAACTGAAACCCGGATTTACCACAGGAGAAAGGGGTCTGGCTCTAGAGTGGGAATGATGGCGCGAAGCCCGAAATCCCTTACGCCGTAAGGCTTTTCGGTTCCTACCCACGTCTCTTGATAACGATTTGATAACACCTTGCCCGAGAGCCATTATTCCACATATCCGGTGGATTTGAGGTGCCGGAATCGTTCCGGCTGGCTTTCGACGATAGCATCCATATTATTTGAGCCCTTGCGGACTGAGTTTTCCGCAAGGGCTTTTTGTGTGCTATTTTTACTTTTGTTCTTTGGTACGCTTTGCCCTCGCTGCGGCCCGGCGCTCTTCGCCGCGCTCAATCTCAGCCTGAGGGTAGGTGTACCGCCAATGATCGTACTCGTCCTTCGTGATCTCTCCACGCTCCAGCTTCTGCGCCTCAGCCTTCCACTCCTCGAACATGTCGAACAGGGCTGTGGAAGCGGCATCTGTCGGTTTGCCGATGCGGAGGCAGGTCTTGCCGTCCAATTCACCGATCTTAAAGCCCCGCGTGTCCTCCAGTGTGAACAGCGTGTGCATCAGGCCGAGGTCCGTGTCGATATCGGGCACCTTCAACGCCCGAGGCGATACGCCCAGTACCTTGGCCATATTGGCCGTCAGGTCTGCCTTGGGCTTGCGCGAGCCGTTTTCGTACTGCACGATGCGAATATCGCTGCTCTTCTCCGGGAAACCCAGCGCCATGCCAAAGTATTTCAGGGTCATGCCGCACTTTGTGCGGAAAAACCGTATCCTCTCCGCGATTGCCATGATCTCTCGCCTCCCTGCTGTGACATTTTTCTTGGACTATTGACCTAAGCGAATTTACTTCGTATAATAGCAATTAGATGTCCTAAGTAAATATACTTAGGCATAAATGCAAAAGCAAAGTGGAAAGAAGGGATTGAAATGAGCGATAAGTTTATTCGCGCCGATGACGTGGCGAAGGAACTGGATATATCGAAGGCCTATGCGTACAAGCTGATTCAGCAGATGAACAAAGAACTTCGTGAGAAGGGCTACCTGACCATTGCGGGCCGGATCAATCGCCAGTACTCCGCTGAAAGGTTCTATGGGATTAAGAGTGCTGAAAACGGCGCACTACGAGAGGAGGAATCATAATGCCGGTATTCAAGAACGAGGCAAACAACAGCTGGTATGTCATGGCCCGCTATACCGACTGGAAGGGCGAGCGCAGGCAGAAGTGCAAGCGTGGTTTTCAGACCCGGCGGGAGGCGCAGGAGTGGGAACATACCTTCCAGATGCAGACCTCCTCCGACATGGACATGAGCTTCGAGGCGTTCGCGGAAATCTATACCCGCGACATAAAGCCCCGCTTAAAGGAGACGACGTGGCTAACAAAGGAGCACATTCCTCCCGCTGTTCCTCGGAGAGTTTCTCCCAAGGAAGAGCGTCTTCGATGCCTTTGCGCTTCATTTCCGCTTCATAGGAGTTTCGCCCGTACAGATCCACCTTGTCCCCGGCCAACTGCTCAAACATCAGCTTTCGGGTAAAGTCATCGCTGTCCAAATGCAGGTTCAGCTGTGCGGGCAGGGGCAGGCAGGAGGGCGTAAACTTCGCATTGCCGGCAATGTGGCTCATCGCCAGCAGAAATTCTATGGAACGATTGCCATGCCGATATTCAGATACCCGCAGCAAGGCGGACAGCAGGCAGTCGGAAATGGCGATCCTTCCCGTGGCTTCGTCATACAGGCTACGCTGATTCCGCAGAATCATATCCCGCAGAAGCATGGCTCTGCGAACGATATGGCTGCGATCCGTCACATCGCTGGGATTGGGCCCTTTGATGTTCAGCGTTCCTTTCAGGCGACTGACAAAATCCGGCCCTTTGATGGCCTTGAAGGCAAGCTCCTGTTCTGCGTTCACAGGAAGGAAATCCTGAAACGCCGAGACCGTACCGCCCGCAAATACGAACACGCCGCAGGGGATTGTCTCCGTTTTGCCGTCCAGGGTGAATTCTCCATCCTGCATGGGCGCCAGCAGGTATTTAAGCCATCCACGACTTTGGCCGTTCAGAGCGCTGTCAAACTCGTCGAAGAAGATCAATGGGAGTTTACCGTCCTCCGTGATCAGGGCCTCTTTCAAAGACCGAAACAGCTCATTGCAACTCTCGAATTGGGAAAGGTTGAGCGTGGTGATCTGAAATCTGCCGCTGCTCCTGGCGATCTGCTTGACGCCGAACGATTTGCCGGAGCCAGGGGCTCCGAACACCACCACAGACAGAGGCTGAAGCGTCTTTCCGGCATTTGCATCGTATTTGACAATGTAATCGTCCATCAGGACTTTGATGGCGCGGTAGCTCTCAATTTCCTCCAGATCCACGGCGGTCAGCGCGCCATAACGGCATGTCGGCACCTGGGAAAGAAGTTCATCCATGCCTTCCCTGACAATCTTCTTGGCCACGGCCAGATACCCGCCAGGGTAGTTTTTGCAGTATTCGTCCAGAATGGAAAAGTGCAGGTTGCGTACAAACGGCTCTGGAAAGTGCTGACCGACAAGGACTTAAAGGAGAAAGATCTTGCTTCGGTTTGCTGGCATCAGTCAGTCATGCCTGAGCCCCGAAACCCCTTGATTTCATTGGGCTTTTGAGCCTCCGCCACTCCTCGTGGCAACGATTTGGCAACACTTTTTCATCATTCGCGGAATGAGAGCCAACTGATTATGCTATGGTCAGTTGGCTCTCTTTTTGTATGCGTTATTCCTCGGAGACGGTCTCCTTGGGCTTGCGGGCAGCGCGGCGTTTCTTCGCCTCCTGCTCAGCCTGAGCGCGTGGGAAGTTGTAACGCCCTTTCCCATCCCGCGGTTCAATACCATGGCGCGCATTAATAATTCTCAAATACTTTTCCAACAGGCCGATAACAAGGAATTGATACAATAGGGGCATCACAATCGGAGGTGGCGCTTATGTTCAAGATCCTAGTCGTGGAGGACGACGCCGAGCTGAACCGGCAGGTGTGCGCATACCTGCGCCTGAACAGCTACGAGGCCACCGGCTGTCTCACCGCCAATGACGCCTTCAACGAGATGTACGGCGCCATGTTCGACATGATCGTTTCCGACATCATGATGCCGGGCATGGACGGCTTCGAGTTTGCCAAAACCGTGCGCGGCCTGAACCGGGAGATTCCCATCCTGTTCATGACGGCGCGGGAGGATTTCGGCGCGAAGCGGCAGGGCTACGCCGTGGGCGGCGACGACTACATGGTCAAGCCCATCGACCTGGAGGAGCTGGTCCTGCGGGTGGGCGCGCTGCTGCGGCGGGCGAAGATCGCCTCCAGCCATACCCTCACTGTGGGCGGCCTGACGTTGGACGCCGACGCCAACACCTGCGCGCTGAACGGCGAAGACATTCTCCTCACCGCGCGGGAGTTCAACATTCTCTACAAGCTCCTCTCCTACCCCAACCGCACCTTCACCCGCGCCCAGCTGATGGACGAGTTCTGGGACGCGGAATCCGCCACGGGCCTGCGGGCGGTGGACGTTTACATGACCAAGCTGCGGGAGAAGTTCGAGGCCTGCCAGGATTTCCAGATCGTGACCGTGCGCGGGCTGGGCTACAAGGCGGTGATCTCGTGAAGCGGGAACAGCGCTTTTTCCTCATCTGGCGCTATGCCACGTTCTTTCTGCTGATCGCCTTCGTGATCACCTGCTCGTTCTTCCTGTTCTTCCACTCCATGGAGCTGGATATCGCGCTCATTCGCCGCAACGCGCCACTGACGTTCCTGAATATCCTGCTGCTCAGCCTGTTCTGCTGCGGCGTGGAGTGGCTGCTGCGGCGGTGGACGGTTGACAAGCCCATCCAGCGCATCCACGACGCCGCGCGGCGCATGGCCGAGGGCGACCTGACCGCCCGCAACGATACGGCCGACCTGCCGCACTACAACAAGGATTTCATCGACATCGCGGAGGACTTCAACACCATGGCGCGGGAGCTCAGCGGCACGGAGACGCTGCGCACGGACTTCGTGTCCAACGTGTCTCACGAGCTCAAGACGCCGCTGGCCGTGATGCGCAACTACGCCGCGCTGTTGAAACAGCCCGGCCTTTCAGATGCGGAGCGCCGGGAATACGCCGCAGGCATCGAGGGCGCGACGGAGCGCATGTCCACCCTCATCACGAATATCCTCAAGCTGAACAAGCTGGAAAACCAGCAAATCGCTCCGCAGCCCGAGACCTTCGACCTGAGCGAGCAGGTGACGCAGTGCCTTCTCGGCTTTGAGGAGCTATGGGAGAAGAAGAAGCTGGACATAGACGCGGACATCGACGAGGGCGTGACGGTGCACGCCGACCCTGAGCTGTTGACGCTGGTGTGGAACAACCTCCTCTCCAACGCCGTCAAGTTCACCGGCGAGGGCGGCACGGTGGGCGTGTCCGTCAAGACGGAGGGCGAATGGGCCGTCGTGACGGTGACCGACACCGGCTGCGGCATGAGCGCGGAGACGCTCAGGCATGTGTTCGACAAGTTCTATCAGGGCGACACCTCTCACGCCACGGAGGGCAACGGCCTTGGCCTGGCGCTGGTGAAGCGGGTGGTGTATCTCACAGGCGGCGAACTGAACGTGACCAGCGCGGAGGGCGAGGGCAGCGCGTTCACCGTGCGGATTCGGAGGGACGATCATGCCGAATGAAGGAAATCGCGCCACATACCGCTATACGGCGGACGAACAGCGCGAGATAGACGTCCTGCGCCGGCGCTACGCCGTCGACGCGCCGGAGTACGACCTTGCCGCCCTGCAGAAAATCGACCGTGAGGTCACGCGGCAGGCTACGATAAAGGCCGTTGCGGTAGGCGTCATTGGCACGCTGGTGTTTGGCGGTGGGCTGTCGATGGTGATCGAGTTTCATCTGATGGCGCCGGGCATCGTCACGGGCTGCTGCGGCATCGCGGTGATGGCGGCCATGCCCGCGTTCTACGAGCGGCTGCTGAAGCGCGAGCGGCAAAAGGCCGCGCCGCGCGTGGCGGAGCTGCTGAAAAGAGCGGAGAAAAGGGAATAGAGATCGCGTTTTATCGGGCGCTTCCGGATGGAGGCGCTTTTTTCATGTCCCTTTCGCATTAATACTTCTCAAACAAATCTCAAACAATTCAGGAATAAACCCGCCCTATAATGAGGCCATCAAGTGAGAGCAAACCGCCTCCGGGCGGACGATCGATGAAAGGGGATTATCAAAATGACGAAAATGAATAACACCAACAATGGCAATACCAAGTATCTGGTGACCGGCGCGGCGGGCTTCCTGGGCGGAGCCATCTGCCGCCAGCTGATCGAACGGGGCGACAATGTGCGCGCCTTCGTGCTGAAAAACGATCCGGCGATGAAGTTCGTGCCCGAGGCCGCCGAGATCTGCGAGGGCGACCTGACCGACATGGAATCCCTGTCCCGCTTCTTCCAGGTGGATGAGGGCACCGAGACCGTCGTCATCCATTGCGCCAGTGTGGTGACGGTGAACCCAGGCTTCAACCAGACCGTGATGAACGTGAACGTGGGAGGCACGATGAACATCATCGACCAGTGCCTCGCCCATCCCGAGTGCAAAAAGCTGGTGTACGTCAGCTCCACCGGCGCGATTCCGGAGCGGCCCAAGGGCCAGCCCATCCGCGAGGTGGACCACTTCGACGACAGCGTGCTCCGCGACTGCTACAGCCAGTCCAAGGCGCTGGCCACCCAGGCGGTGCTGGACGCGGTGCATGAGCGCGGGCTGAACGCCTGCGTCGTCCATCCCAGCGGCATCATGGGGCCGGAGGACTACGCCGTGGGCGAGACGACTTCCACTATGATCAAGATCATCAACGGCGAGATGCCCGCGGGCATCGACGGCAGCTTCAACCTGTGCGACGTGCGCGATCTGGCGGACGGCACCATCCGCGCCGCGGAGAAGGGCCGCAGCGGCGAGTGCTACATTCTGGGCAACCGCGAGGTGCGCTTCCGCGACTTCGCCCGCATGGTCGCCGAGGAAGCGGGCATCAAGCCCATGCGGATGTTCCTGTCGCTGGGCATGGCAAACCTGATGGGCAGGATGATGGAAAAGCAGGCGAAGCGCAAGGGGACCAAGCCGCTCATGACCTCCTTCTCCGTGTACAATCTGGCCCGGAACAACTGCTTCGACTCCACCAAGGCCATGCAGGAACTGGGCTATCGCACCCGCAGCTATCAGGAAACCATGCACGACGAGATTCAGTGGCTGATCGAAACCGGGAAGGTTAAGGCGCCCGCCGTCAGGGCGGCGGCCATGGAGTCCGTTCCCGCCCACGCCTGACGAAAGGAGAGAGCCAATGAACGCGATTGAGATAAGGGGCCTCAAAAAGTCCTTCCGGGGTCTGTACGCGCTGGACGGGCTGGACATGACCGTGCCGGTGGGGGCGATTTATGGCTTCATCGGAGAAAACGGCAGCGGCAAATCCACCACGGAGAAGCTCATCTGTGGGCATCTGGTGCCCACGGGCGGCAAGATCCACCTCTTTGGGAAGAAGTACACCGACCCAGGTGTCCGCGCCCGCGTCGGCGCGCTGATCGAAAACACGGGTTGCTTCCCGAACAGCACCGTCTGGCAGAATCTGATGATGCAGACCATCAACCTGAGCCTGAAAAACCCCGATGCGGAAATAAAACGGGTGCTAAAGATCGTCCGCATGGACGGCGAGGCGGGCTTGAAGTTCAAGAAATGCTCTCTGGGCATGAAGCAGCGCATCGGCATCGCCATGGCCATGCTGGGCGACCCGGCGCTCTTGATCCTGGATGAGCCCATCAACGGCCTGGACACGGACGGCATGCGCATCATGCGGGAGATCCTCGTCGACATCACCCGCAACTATGGCTGCACGGTGCTGATCTCCTCTCACATCCTGGGTGAACTGGAGAAGATCGCCACCCACTACGGCATCATCCGGCAGGGCAAAATGATTCAGGAGCTGTCCGCCGCCGAGATGGAAGGCCGCTGCCGCAATTTCACCACGCTCAGAACCGCCGACATGTTCGGAGCCATGGGCGCATTGAAGCGCCGCTTCGACGACGTGCGGGCCGGGGACGGCCATATCCGCGTGTACAACGTGAACGACACCGAGGCCATTGTGGATTACCTGATGCAGAACGGCCACGTGGTGAGCGAAATCCAGAAGAACCGCGTAGGCCTGGAGGAATACTACATCGAGCTGATGAGCCGGAAGGAGGGACAGTAAATGCAGGGAAAAGCCTTGCTGCGATTTGAGTCCCCTACCCTGACCCAACGCATGCGGAGCATGCTGGGCGTGGACTTCTACCGACTGTTCCACACGCCCATGTACTACATCTTCCTGACCATCGCCGCCATCATTCCCGCCATGGTGGTGAGCATGGCCGGCATGGGCGGCCCGGACGGAATGGCGCAGGCCGCGCCGCTCTACACCAACATGTGGAACATCATCGCCGCCGACACGCCGCTGTACGTGGTGCGGGACATCGGCGACTACGCCAACATGAACATGGTGTTCATCTTCGGCGGCATCATGGTGTCCATCTTCATCGGCCACGACTACCGCAGCGGCTACGTGAAGCAGCTGTTCACCACCCACGCGAAAAAGCTGGATTACATGCTGTCGAAATCCATCGTGTGCGCCTTCGCCATGGCCTGTATGTGCGGAACATACCTGCTGGGCGGCATGGCGGGCGGCATCCTCGCCGGGCTGGACATGGATGTGAATGTCGGCTCGCTGCTCATCGCCCTTCTCGGGAAGGCCGTCATGAGCCTGGGCTGGGCCAGCCTGTACACCTTCATCAACGTGGTGCTGCGGCGGTACTTCGGCGTGTCCATTACGCTGAGCTTCATCCTGGGCACGGGCATCCCGATCATCGGCGCGGCGGCGATCCTGGGCAACACTCCAGCGCTGAACGTATTCCTGTACGGCGCGTCGGTGTACGCCTGCCTGAGCAGCAATATCTTCACGCTGTTGGTCTGTGTTGTGATTTCCTGCCTGTGGGCCGTGGCCTGCAACGCGCTGGGCACGCTGGTGCTGTCCCGCAGCGACGTGTACTGAGGAGGTGGAGAAAATGAACGCCATCGAGATTCGAGACCTGTCGAAGCAGTTTGGCAGCAAGCAGGCCGTGAACAACCTGAATATGACCGTGCCGGAGGGGGCCATCTACGGCTTCATCGGCGAAAACGGCAGCGGCAAATCCACCACCGAGAAGATGATCTGCGGCCTGCTGGTGCCAAACGACGGCAGTATCAGGCTGTTCGGCAAGGATTACCGGGACGATACCACGCGTTCAAAGATCGGCGTGCTGATCGAAGCACCGGGCTGCTTTCCCAACCTGAGCGTGTGGAACAACATGATGATTCAGGCTGCCAATCTGGACATCAAGAACCCGGAAAGGGAAATCGCCAAGGTGCTCAAGACCGTACGCATGGAGGGCGCGGCGTCCAACAAATTCAAAAACTGCTCGCTGGGCATGAAGCAGCGCATCGGCATCGCCATGGCCCTGCTGGGCAGGCCCCGGCTGCTGGTGCTGGACGAGCCCATCAACGGCCTGGACGCGGACGGCATGCGCATCATGCGCGAGGTGCTGACCGACGTCACGCAAAAGCACGACTGCACGGTGCTGATCTCCTCCCACATCCTTGGGGAGCTGGAGAAGATCGCCACCCACTACGGCATCATCCGCGGCGGCCGCATGATCGCCCAGATGACCGCGAAGCAGTTGGAGGACAGCTGCCGCACCTATATCGCCCTGCGTGTGAAGGAGAAGGATAAAGCGAGACGCTTGCTGACCTCGGCATACGCGCAGGTAAAGGAGGACGAGAGCGACGCGATTCGCGTTTATGATGACGCCATGCCGGAGGAGATCGTGTCCCTCCTGTACGACAACAGTGTGATCGTGAGCGAAATCAAAAAAGCCAAGGTTGGATTGGAAGAGTATTATACTGACCTGATGGCAGAGAGAGAGGAAAGAAGGGCATGAAAAAGCACAATCGACTGAACAGCATGCTGCGGGTGGACTTCCGGCGGATGCTCACGTCCTCCATGCTGTACATACTCTGCGGCGCGTCGCTGGTGATGCCCATCCTCATTCTGGTAATGACCTCCATGGTGGCGGGCACGACGGTGGTGGATCCCCAGACCGGTACTGAAACGACTATGGAGGCGTTCACAAGCGCCTGGCAGATCATCGGCTCCAGCGGCGGCATGATGGCCATGGACATGACGGCCATATGCAACATCAACCTGATCTTCTTCATGGCGGGCGTGTACATCTGCCTGTTCATTGCCGAGGACTTCCGCAGCGGCTACGCGAAGAACCTGTTTGCGGTGCGCTCAAAGAAGCGGGATTATGTGGTCTCCAAGACGCTGGCGGGTTTCACGGCGGGCGCACTGATGCTGATCTGCTTCTTCATCGGCGCGGTGTTGGGCGGCGCGTTCGCGGGGCTGCCCTTCACGCTGGGGGCGGCGGGTGTGTTTGGCCTCATCATGTGCATGGTGGCGAAAATCGCGCTGATGGGCGTGTTCGCTGCCATCGCCGTGGCGGTGAGTTGCTTCGCCAGGCAGCGGTCATGGCTATCCATCATACAGGAGCGATCTGGTGTAGCGAAATAGCCAATATAGGCCTCGACCTCTCCAGCGCGGAGGTTGCTGTTGAAGGCGCGGAACTCGATGGTGCCCTCCTGCCACACCGCATGGAGATTGAGCAGGCGGTACCGGCTTTGGTCGTAGTGCCGGCTGGCGAGCCAGGCCGTGAAGATCGGAAGCCAGGTCGAATGGGTTTCCGGGGAGTACAGTGAGATCACAACGGAATAACGCAGCAGGCCCGCAATCTGGTTCTTACGAGCCGGATTGCAGGCCTGTTTTTTTGTTTTGACTCGGGATCAGTTTTCCGAATTCATCCTGAATGGGATGAGAAGCAGCCGGCGCCGTTCGGAAACAGACTCTGTCAGATTCTCCAGTCCGCGCTGGCCGCCTGCAACTGTGTCATGCGGCGGAAGATGCCCTTGTCCTTCCCCATCAGGTCCGCGGGGCTGCCCTCCTCGGCCACCTGGCCGTCAGCCAACACCACGATTATATCCGCCGCCTCCACCGTGCGCATCCGGTGAGCGATCACCAGCACGGTCTTGCCCTGCAGCAGCCGGGACAGCGCCCCCTGCACCTTGGTTTCGTTTTCCACGTCCAGGGAAGCGGTGGCCTCATCCAGCAGCAC
>CADARO010000098.1 GCA_902790345.1 uncultured Eubacteriales bacterium
ATGGACCGCCAGCTGTACGGCAAGAACGCGGCCCGCGAGATGAGGACCGACGTGCACGAGCACGAGGACCACTATGAAGTGGACATCGACCTGCCTGGCTTCAAGAAGGAAGATGTGACGCTGGAGCTGCAGAACGGCTATCTGACCGTCACCGCCTCGAAGGGCCTCGATAAAGACGAGACCACGCGGAAGGGCAGAGTCATCCGTCAGGAGCGCTACAGCGGCACGATGCAGAGGAGCTTCTATGTGGGCGACGCGCTCACGGAGAAGGACATCGGCGCGAAGCTGGAGCATGGCGTGCTGAGCCTGAACATCCCGAAGAAGGAAGAGAGAGAGCTGCCCGTGAAAAAGACCATCATGATCGAAGGGTAAAGGACAAATCGGCCCCCTGTCGGAGCGATCCGGCAGGGGGCTTTGTGGGTTTTGGGGCAATGTTGCCTTTATCCCGCATTCATCTCGTATAACCTCTTCGCCGCGTCCTGCATGAGCCGCTCAAAGGCGGGCACATCCGTGTTCTCGGAGAACAGGCACAGCACGAAGGGGCGGGGTGCGTAGATGATGCCCGCGTCGTGGGTGATGCCGTCGTCCTCGCCGGTCTTGTGGGCCACGTCACAGCTCAGGTAGAAGGGCAGCTTGCCGTTCAGCTGCTGCGCCAGCAGGATGTCCAGCATCCGGCGGCTGGCGGCGGGGGAGACGACGCGCCCGGCGTAAAGGCCCTCCAGGAGCCGCCCGATGTCCCGGGCGGTGACGCTGTTCTGAATGCCCCGGGCGGAGGCCTCACGGTCGAACAGGCGGCGGCGCAGCACGGTGTCCGTGGCGCCCAGCTCCCGCAGTGTCCGGTTGACGTTTTCCATGCCCACCCGGTCGATGACCATGTTGGTGGCGGTGTTGTCGCTCACGATGATCATGAGGGTGACCAGGTCCATCAGCGTGACTTGCAGCCCGTCGTGCAGGAAGGTGAGCACGCCGCAGGGCGGCAGCTTGTGCTCGGGCCGCAGGGCGTATGTCTCGTTTGGATCGAGGAGTCCCGCCTCGAACTGGCGGAAGGCCTCGATCATGATGGGCAGCTTGATGACGCTGGCCGCGACGAAGGGCACGTCGTCCCGCCAGGTCACCGCCGGGCTTTGGCCGTCCAGCGGGCGATAGTAGAGCGCAGCGCTGCCCGGCGCGGCGCGGAGGCGGCTGAGTATATCCTGCATGGGCAAACCCCTTTCATTTGTGGGATTGCTCTCATTATAGCCGGGTGCGGCCGGTTTGTCCAGCACGGGACGGCAATCTTTGACAGGCCGGTGAAACTATTGTATAATACGGCTGAAGCGGAAGGAGGTGCCACCATGGCGAATGGGATCCTGCTGGTGGAGGACGACACGGCGCTGCGGAGCGGACTTGTGGAGCTGCTTGGCCGGGAGGGCTATGACGTCGCGCAGGCGGCCACCGCCAGGGAGGCGCGCCAGCGGCTGACGGCAGACATCGACCTGATCGTGCTGGACGTGACCCTGCCGGACGGCGACGGCGTATCCCTCTGCCAGGAATGGCGGGCCGCCGGGGTGCGTCAGGGCATCCTGTTTCTCACCGCGAAGGACGAGGAATTCGACGTGGTGCGGGGCCTGGACGCCGGCGGCAACGACTACGTGACCAAGCCCTTCCGCATGATGGAGCTGCTCAGCCGCGTTCGGGCGCTGCTGCGGCGCGGCGATGAAAAAGCGGCCCGCGGGGGTATCGCCATCGACGAATCCCGGCTGCAGGTGACAAAGGACGGCCAATCCGTGCCGCTGACGCTGACCGAATTCCGCATCCTCTCCCTGCTGGCCCGCCGGCATGGCGTTGTGGCCCGGGAGCGGCTGCTGGAGGCGCTCTGGGATGACGGCGGCAAGTACATCGACGACAACACGCTGTCCGTGCACGTGAGCCGTCTGCGGGAGAAGATCGGCGCGGAGCACATCCGCACCATACGGGGAGTGGGCTACCAATGGCAGGACTGACCGGATGGATCGCGGCCGCGCTGGGAGCGGCGGTGATCGCGCTGATGGCGGCGCGGCTGATTCAGCGGCGGCGGGTGCGGCGTCTGGCGGAGCGCATCGAGGATTTCCTCGTCACCAGCGAAAGGCCGCTGGATTTTTCCGTCCGGGAGGACAGCCTGGCCCCGCTGCACAACGCGGCGGCGGAGCTGGAAAACCGCCTGACGGTGGCCGACGGGCGGCTGCGGGAGGAATACCGGCGCGCCAGCGACCTGACCGCCGACATTTCCCATCAGCTCAAGACGCCGCTGGCCTCGCTGAAGCTGTTCTGCGAGCTGGACGGCGGCGCGCACCTGGAGGGGGAGCTGCGCCAGATCGAGCGCATGGAGGCGCTGATCTCCGCGCTGCTGCGCCTGGAGCGGCTGCGGGCGGACGGCTATGAGTTCAGCTTCGCGGAGCACCGGGTGGAGGACATCGTGGGCGCGGCCTGGGATGAGCTGGCCCCGGTCTGGCCCCATCGCCGGCTGGAGATTCGGGGCGGCGCGCGGCTGCGCTGCGACGCGAAGTGGATGGGCGAGGCGTTTCGCAATCTGCTGAAAAACGCCTGCGAGCACACCGACGAGGGCGGGCTGATCCGGGTGAGCCTGGACGAGACCAGCGCCGCCTTCTTCTGCACGGTGGAGGACGACGGCGGCGGCGTGGCGAAGGAGGACCTGCGGCGGCTGTTCGAGCGCTTTTATCACGCCCCGGGCCGGGAAGGTCAGGGCGCGGGCATCGGCCTGGCCATCGTTCAGGCCATCATCCGCCGGCACCACGGCACCGTCCGGGCCGAAAACGGCGACAAGGGCCTGAAAATCATCATCGACATGCCGAAATTGGACAACATAACATAAAAAGGCGGGTTTTGCCCCGCCTTTTTCGCGTCATACGATCACTTGTGGTGCCCCATGCGCCGCAGAAACGCCAGCGTCTCGATGGGGTTGTTGGTGGTCACCAGCCGCGCGCCCCGCTGGAACGCCAGCGCCAGATCCTCGTAGCTGGTCACGCCCGCGCCCACCCAGGGCTCGATGTTCTTTTCGATCAGGGCGTCAAACCATTCCTTCGGACAGACCTGGCCCGGCAGACCGTGGATTTTCCCGTCCTTCATCTCCGCGTGGAACAGGCAGGCCACGTTGAGGTAATCCTCCGGGTCGCCCGGGTCCGGGCCCAGGTAGAAGTAGGGGTAAAAGCCATGCAGGGGATAGCGGTGATGGTAATTCTCCGCGATGTAATGGAGCAGCTTGCCGCTGAAGCTGTTCAGGATGACGCGATCCCCAAGGCCGTAGCGCTCCACCAGCGCGATGGTCTTGTCGGCGGTGTCATAGGCCATGGCCTCGCCCTCCACGTGGGGGTATTCCTTCAATTCCAGGTTCAGCAGCATGCCGGGACGCGGGGCCACCAGGGCCAGCAGCTCCTCCAGGGTGGGCGGGCATTCCGGCGCGAAGCCCTCCAGATGGGCCGCGGCGTTCAGCGCGCGGAATTCGGCGAAGGTGTGCTCCCGCACCAGGCCGGCGCCGTCGGTGGTGCGGTCCACCTTCGCGTCGTGCATCAGCACCAGCTGGCCGTCCTTTGTCTGGCGGATGTCGGTCTCGATCATGTCAACCCCGGCGTCCAGGGCGTATTGAAACGCGGTCATGGTGTTTTCAGGCCGGATGTGGCACGCGCCGCGATGCCCGGCCACCAGCATGACGTTTGGATCGTTGTTCCAGAGAGCCATGGATAATCCCTCCTGTCGCGTTGTTTGTCCTGTGTTTGTTTTCGGCGCGGGCCGCCCGAATTCCTGCCTTTCAGCCGGCCGAAGTTTCCCGCGCCGCCCTTGCTTTCCCGGCGGAAATGTATTATGATGGTAGCATGAAAATCTGATTGGATCAGGAGGCACGTTATGCTGGAAAATTGGGGCGCGCTGAGCGCCGGATTACCGGAGGATATCCTGAAGGCGAAGTGGGCGGGTGATTTTCAGGGCGCCATGGCGCTGATCGAGGCCCGACTGAAGGACGAGCGCCTGCCCGAGGCCCTCAGGGAGAGCCTGAAAATGGAAAGGATCATTCTGGAGCGCCTGCCGAGGGATTATCCCATTCCCCGGGACGAGGCCATCGCGAAGGTGAAGGAGCGCATCCCGGATTTCACCGAGCGGGAATTTGACGCGCTGGAGCTGGCGGGCAAGCTGGATTACATCTATGTGATGGGGAAAAAGAAGTATTTCCGCCGCTTTTTGCAGACGCTTTTGAAGGTGAATCCCGACCTGGCCGCCCGGGCCGGCGCGCCGCTGACCGAGGGCCCCTCCGCGCTGGACGAGGTGATCGCCCGGGTGAAGGAGAAGGGCGAGCTGACCTATCACGCCCGGGTGAAGCACACCGTGTACGTGGAGGACGACGCCTTCGCGCCGGGAGAGACCTACACCGTGCATATTCCGATCCCCCTGCCCGCCGCGCAGATGAAGAACATCCGCCTGCTCACCCAGGACCCGGGCATGATCGTGGCTCCGGCGGATCAGGCCCAGCGCACCGTGTGCTTCCGCGAAAAGCTGGCGGAAAACAGGCGCTTCACGGTGGAGTATGAGTTTGACAACGCGGTGAAGTATGTGGATCTTTCCCGCCCGGGACAGGGCGTCGTCTACCCGGACGCCGCGCCGGTGCGGCCGGAGGACACGGCGGAGCTGGCCCCGCACATCCTGTTCACGCCCTACATGCGCGCCCTGGCCAGAGAGCTGGCGGGGGCCGAGACCGATCCCCTGCGGGTGGCGCGGCGGTTCTACGACTACTGCACCACCCGGGTGACCTACACCTTCATGCGCAGCTATCTGACCATCGAGAACGGCTCCGAATACGCCGCCATCAATTTGAAGGGCGACTGCGGCATTCAGGCGCTGTGCTTCATCACGCTGTGCCGCGTGGCGGGCATTCCGGCGCGCTGGCAGTCGGGCCTGGAGATGGAGCTGCCCAAACACATCAGCAACCACGACTGGGCGCAGTTCTACATCGAGGGCCGGGGCTGGCTGTTCTGCGATTGCTCCTATGGCGGCAGCGCCTGGCGAAAGGGCAATCTGGACCGCTGGAATTTCTATTTCGGCAATCTGGAGCCCTGGCGCATCGTGCTCTGCGCCGACTATCAGCAGGATTTCTTCCCGCCGAAGAAGCACACCCGCATCGACCCCTACGACAGCCAGTGCGGCGAGGTGGAGACCGAATCCCGGGGCCTCACCGCCAGCGAATGCGACTGCGAGTGGGAGGTCGTGGAGCTGAAGGAGATCGACTGACAAGAGAACGGGGGAGGGCGACGTCATGACCGCCAAGGAGAGAATTCGCGCGATCCTGAACCAGCGGCCTCACGACCGGCTGGGTTGGAATTTCAACGATCCGAATTACAAGGACATCACGTATGTGCCCGGCCCCCGCTTCCTTCGGCCGGAGGCGGAGGGGCTGGAGGACTGGAGCCATGACGCGGGGCTGCTGGCCCGCGTGCCGGGCTTTCACGGCGAGGTGCATATGGATTCCTTCGGCAATATCATCGGCCGCCTGGAGGGCAAAACCAAGGGCGAATGTGTGCGCGGGGCGCTGCAGGACGGCTGGGAGGGGTTGGACAGCTATCGCTTTCCCGACTTTGACGTCGGTGAATACACCGCGTACCTGGCCGAGCGACGGCTGCGGGAGGACGCCCGCTACGCCATGGGCGCGGCCGTGTCGGTGTTTTCGGTGCTGAGAGACGTTCGCCTGATGTCCAACGCGCTGATGGACACCCTGGAGGAGCCGGAATGCGTTGAGGAATTCCTGCGCCGCCTGCATGACTTCAACCTGCCCATCCTGGACGCTATGGCGGAGCACGGCGTCGACGGATACATCATCTACGACGACTGGGGCACGCAAATCGCGCCCTTCATCAGCCCGCGCTCCTTCGGCGAGCTGTTTCAGCCGGCCTACGCCCGGCTGGCGGACGCCTGCCATGAGCGGGGCATGGACCTGATCGTCCATTCCTGCGGCTGCGTGTATCCGCTGGTGGAGATGATGGTGGACGCCGGCGTGAACGGCTTCCAGTTCGACCAGCCGGAGCTCACCGGCAGCCGCGTCTGGGCGGAGGAATTCGGCAGCCGCGCGGCCTTCTACTGCCCGGTGGACATTCAGAAGGTGCTCTCCACCGGAGACCGGGCCCTCATTGAAAAGACGGCGCTGGAGATGTGCGATGTGTTCCGCGCCAATGGCGGCCACCTCATCTGCAAGGACTATCCAAGCTACGGCGACATCGGCGTGGAGGATGAATGGGCTAAATGGGCCATGGATGTGATCCTGACCCACTCCGACATGTGATTCATCGCGTCAGGAACCGGGAGAGCGACAGCCGCGTGATGCCGTTCGGGCCGGTCACGTCCTCTGCCGCGGCCATGGAGTTGAGCACGGCTTCCTCCGTGCACTCCGCCACCGCCCGGAACACGTCGTCCATGCGGTTTTCGTTCAGCACGGCGCAGGGCAGGATGTCCCGCTCGTCCGCGTCCGGCGCGAGGCGGTTGGCCGTGGAGAAGCCGATGAAGACCTCGCCGCTGCCGTGGCCGGTGAAGGAGCCCAGCCGCGCCAGGCCCACGCCGCAGCGCTTTACCGCGCGGCGCAGCTGCCGGTCGGACAGGGGCAGGTTGGTGGCGACGATCACGATGCAGCTGCCCTTGTCGGGGGGATTGTCCTGAAGCGCGGCGTGTATGCGTTCGCCCACGGGCTCCCCGCTGATCATGAAATCCCTGAGCCGCCCGTGGTTGGTCTGCACCAGCGCGCCCACGCAGTAGTCCCGCCCGTCCATGGACAGGAGCCGGGAGGCCGACCCCACGCCGCCTTTGAGGCCGTGGCAGGTGGTGCCCCGCCCGCAGCCCACCGCGCCTTCTTCAAAATCCGCTTGGGCGGACTGGATGGCGGCGAACACGTGCGCCTCCGTGACGGCGCGGTGCCGAATGTCATTGAGCGAGGCGTCGTTGCACTCGCACACGATGGGATTGACCGAGCGCAGCGGCACGCCCTCCGCCTCGCAGCGCCGCGCCATGTATTCCACCATGGCGTCGTGAACCAGGCCCACGTTCAGAGTGTTGGTGAGGGCGATGGGGGTTTCCAGTGTGCCCAGCTCGTCGATCTGGATGAGCCCGGCGGTCTTGCCGAAGCCATTCAGCACGAAGGAGGCGCAGGGCAGCTTGGAGACGAAGGGATTGTCCGGGCAGGGCATGACCACGGTGACGCCGGTGTTGTGGGTCTCCGTGGCGATGGTGGCGTGGCCCACGGTCACGCCGGGCACGTCGCTGATGCGGTTGAGGGGGCCGGTGGGAAGCTGGCCGACGGTATAGCCGAAATCGCGTATGCGCATGAATATATTCCTCCTGTGGCTGATTGGCTTCATTATAGCATGAATACGGCGAAAAGCAAGCGCGCGGCGCCATGTTAGATTTTCATGAGCCGTTCGCTTTTTCATGGGCGCGGTTGACAGCCTTGAAAACCCGCGCTATAATCGAATTACACTGTGAAAAAGAGGAGTTTGGCAACACCATGCTTGAATTGAGAAACATCCGATACGACGTGGACGACGACGCCGGCCACGTGGATATATTGAAGGACGTGAGCTTCACCATCGGGGCAGGCAAGTTCGTGGTCATCACCGGGCCCAACGGTGGCGGCAAGTCCACCATCGCCAAGCTGATCGCCGGCGTGGCGAAGCCCACCGGCGGCTCGATCCTGTTTGACGGGCAGGACATCACCGATCTGGACATCACCAGCCGGGCCCGCCTGGGCATCAGCTACGCGCTGCAGCAGCCCGTGCGCTTCAAGGGCATCCAGGTGATCGACCTGCTGCGCATCGCCGCGGGCCGGGAGCTCACCGCCGCGGAATCCTGCGACTATCTCTCCCGGGTGGGCCTCTGCGCCCGGGACTATATCTACCGCGAGGTCAACGCCAGCCTGTCCGGCGGCGAACTCAAGCGCATCGAAATCGCCACCATCCTGGCCCGGGGCACGAAGCTGTCCGTGTTCGACGAGCCGGAAGCCGGCATCGACCTGTGGAGCTTCCAGAGCCTGATCCGCGTGTTCGAGCAGATGCGGGCCTCCATCGAGGGCAGTTCCATTCTGGTCATCTCCCATCAGGAGCGCATCCTGGAAATCGCCGACGAGATCATCGTCGTGTCCGGCGGTGGCATCAGCGCGCACGGCCCCAGGGACGAGATCCTGCCCACGCTGATCGGCACGTCCTCCGCGATGACCAGCTGCGACCGGCTGCAGGAAAGGAGCTGAGGGAGTCATGGCAATGGATACGATTCAGAAGCGCATTCTCCAGGAGGTCGCCGACCTGCACACCGTGCCGGAGGGGGCCTATAACATCCGCGCCAACGGTGAGAGCGCCGGGCGGCGCAGCACCGCGAACATCGAGATCACCTCGAAGGAAAACGCCAGCGGCATCGACATCCGCATCAAGCCCGGCACGAAGCACGAGAGCGTGCACATCCCCGTGGTGCTCAGCGAGAGCGGCCTGAAGGAGACCGTGTACAACGACTTCTACATCGGCGAGGACTGCGACGTGGTGATCGTGGCGGGCTGCGGCATCAGCAACTGCGGCTCTCAGGACTCCGAGCACGACGGCATCCATCGCTTTTTCGTGGGCAAGGGCGCGAAGGTGCGCTATGTGGAAAAGCACTACGGCGAGGGCGACGGCGAGGGCAAGCGCATCCTGAACCCCGGCACCGAGGTCTACATGGAGGAAAACAGCGCCATGGAGATGGAAATGGTGCAGATTCGCGGCGTGGATTCCACCGACCGCGTCACCACCGCCGAGCTGGCGGCGGGCGCGCGGCTGGTGGTCAAGGAGCGCCTCATGACCCACGGCAGCCAGAGTGCCGTCAGCGTGTACAAGGTCAGCCTGAACGGCCAGGGCTCCAGCGCGGACGTGGTGTCC
>CADARO010000099.1 GCA_902790345.1 uncultured Eubacteriales bacterium
GGCCTTCAGGGCGTCGATCTTGTGGCCCGCCCGGCCGCTGTGGAAGTAGATGTGCCCGTCCTCCAGACAGTAGTAGTGGTTGATGGGCACGCCGTAGGGGTATCCGTCGTCGCCCAGCACCGACAGCACGCCCCGCAGCTCATTTTTCAGGATCTCCAGGCATTCCGCCTCGGAGATCGCCTTGTTGGCCCGCGCCATTTTTCGGAACATAGACAATTCTCCTTTAATGCGCAATTCGCAATTCTTCAGAACGTGATCTTCGCGTCGCCGGAGGCGGGGAAGGACAGGGTCAGGCCCTCGTCCAGCGCCTCGAAGGCCGCGCCTTCCACATGCCTGGGCCGCCTGGCGTGCACCAGCACCACCCGGCAGGGCTTGTCACCCCGGAAGGACACCGCGCAGCCGTGTTCGTCGCCTGTCAGCTCGACGGAGCAGGCCGGTTTGCAGTCCGTGCCGATGACCTGTGCCTTGCCCTCGAACACGCCCTCCTCCTTTTCGTAGGCGAAGAAGGTCACGTTGTCGGCGTAGTCGTAGTCCGGGCCTTCCTCCTGAGCGCCCACGGGGATCACGCTGCCCGGCCGGGCGAACAGGGGCACGCTCATATAGGGGCAGTGCTCCTGATACCACTTGCCGCCCTGGCGCACCTCGCCGGTGAGGCAGTGGGTCCAGCGGCCCTCGGGCAGGTAGTACTCCGCCCGGCTCTCCTCGTTCAGCACCGGCGCCACGAGCAGGCTCCCGCCGAACATGTACTGGGTGGCCAGGTAGTCGCAGTTGCGGTCCTGGGGAAATTCCAGCATCATGGCCCGCATCACGGGCACGCCGGTCTCATGGGCCTCCCAGGCGGCGCGGTAGAGATAGGGCATCAGCCGCATCTTGAGCCGGGTGAAGAACCGGGCCACGTCCACCGCCTCCTCATCGTAGCTCCAGGGCACGCGCACGGAGGAGGAGCCGTGCAGCCGGGAATGGCTGGACAGCAGGCCGAAGGCCAGCCAGCGCTTGTAGATGTCCGCCGTGGAGCGCTGCTCGAAGCCGCCGATGTCGTGGCTCCAGAAGCCGAAGCCGGAGCTGGTGAGGGACAGGCCGCCCCGCAGGGTCTGCTCCATGGCCTCGTAGCTGCTCCAGCAGTCGCCGCCCCAGTGCACCGGGAACTGCTGGCCCCCCGCCGTGGCTGACCGGGCGAACAGGAAGGCCTGATCCGCGCCCTTCTTTTCGGCCAGCACGTCGTGAACGGTCTGGTTGTACAGCTGGGTGTAGTAGTTGTGCATCTTCTCCGGGTCGCTGCCGTCGAAGTACACCGCGTCCGTGGGGATGCGCTCGCCGAAGTCGGTCTTGAAGCAGTCCGCGCCCAGGTCGATGAGCCGGGCCAGCTTATCGGCGTACCACGACCGGGCGGCGGGATTGGTGAAGTCCACGATGGCCAGGCCGGGCTGCCACATGTCCCACTGCCACACGGAGCCGTCCTTCCGCTTTAGGAAATAGCCCGCCTTCGCCCCTTCCTCAAACAGGGGGGATTCCTGGCCCACGTAGGGGTTGATCCACAGGCAGATGCGCAGCCCCTTCTCCTTGAGCCGCCTCAGCATGCCCGCGGGGTCGGGGAACATGGCCGGGTCGAAGGTGAAATCGCACCAGCGGAAGGCCCGCATCCAGAAGCAGTCGAAGTGGAACACGCTCAGCGGGATGCCCCGCCGCGCCATGCCGTCCACGAAGGCGGACACCGTCTTCTCGTCGTAGTCCGTGGTGAAGGAGGTGGACAGCCACAGACCGAAGGTCCAGGGGGCGGGCATGGCCGGCCGGCCGGTGAGGGCGGTGTAGCGGGAGAGCACGTCCTTGGGGGAGGGCCCGTCGATGAGGAAGAAGTCCATCGACTCCCCCTTCACAGAGAAGCCCGCCTTGCTCACGAATTCGCTGCCGATCTCAAAGGACACCCGCTCGGGGTGGTTCACGAACACGCCGTAGCCCCGGCTGGAGAGGAAGAAGGGGATGTTCTTGTAGGAGATGTCGGTGGAGGTGCCGCCGTCCTCGTTCCACATGTCGATGGACTGGCCGTTGCGCACGAAGGCGCCGAACCGCTCGCCCAGGCCGTAGATCCGCTCGTTCACGGACAGCTCCAGCTGGGCCCGCGTGAAGGCGTCCTCGGAGGAGGGGTCGTAGTACAGCCCGTTCCAGGCGGTCTTCACGTAGCTCAGGCCCTTGTTCTCCAGGGCGGTGAGCCGCTTTTCCCCGTGGGTGAAGACCATGCGGGCGGTGTCGATGTCGATCTCGATGGCCAGGTCGCCGCTCCTGGCGATGATTTTTCCATCCTTTTCCTCGGCCTTCAGGCAGCCGGGCAGGGGCGCTGCCAGTTGGAAGGCCGGGCCCCTGTTGGCCGCGCCGGCATAGTGCCAGGTCTTTATCCGCAGCACGCCGGGGGCGGGGGACGTGATCTCCACGGTGAGCACCACGCCGCCCAGGGTGGCGCCGCGGTTTGAAATACGCCCCGTGGGGCAGCACAGGCGGACTTTGTCCGCTTCGATGGCATGTTCATAGACCGGCGCGGGGGAGAAAATCGCCGTGTTCTCGGCGTCCACCCAGCAGCCGTTGCTGAATTTCATGGTTGCAGCCTCCCGTTCTCTGTGATTGTATACATTATATAACATCGCCGCGTCCTTGGCAACCGTGGCGACATGGAATTGAGCGGCTTGTTTTACATGATTCTTCATTGACAGGGGAGGGAAAAAGACGTAAAATGGGGCTGTAACATTGACACGTGTAGCCATTTTTGGCAACGGAGCCACAAGACCGGGAAATACTGGGATGGGGAACTGATACAATATGTTATCGCAGAATAAGAAGACAGCGGCGCAGAAGCACATCGCGCGATGGCGCGTCACCGCGGCGCTGATGATGGTGTTCGACGCCGTGGCCGTGTACGTCGCCTATCTGGCCGCGCTGCTGCTGCGCTTCGACATGAGCTTTTCGAGGATTCCGTCGTACTACCTGACGGCCGTGCGGCGCTTTCTGCCGATCTACTGCCTGGTGTGCGTGGCGGTGTTCGCCGTGTGCAAGCTGTATCGCAGCATATGGCGCTTCGCCAGCTATTCGGAGCTGCTGCGCCTGATCGGCGCGTCGCTGGTGACCTACGCGATCCACGTGGCGGGCATCAGCTTCACCCTGGCGCAGCTGGGCAGCGGGCGCAGGATGTCCTATTTCTACTTCGCCATGGGCTTCATGATCCAGTTCATCCTCACGCTGTCCGTGCGGTTTGCCTATCGCTTCGTGGTGCTGGTGAGGGACAAGACGAAGGAGCAGAAGAACGTGAGCCGGGTGCTGCTCATCGGCGCGGGCTCGGCGGGCCAGTCCATCCTGCGGGACATCAACCACTCCGTGGAGACGGAGGACCGGGTGGTATGCCTCATCGACGACGATCCCAACAAGTGGGGCCGCTCCATCGACGGCGTGCCGGTGGTGGGCGGACGGGAGGAGATCCTGGCCGCGGTGAAGAAATACGACGTCCATAAGATCTACTTTGCCATTCCCACCGCCACGGGCGAGGAGAAGCGCGACATCCTGAACATCTGCCAGGAGACCAACTGCGATTTGAAGCAGCTGCCGGGCATGTATCAGCTGGTGAAGGGCGACGTGACCGTGAGCCAGATGAAGAAGGTGGACGTGGAGGACCTGCTGGGCCGGGATCCCATCCGGGCCGACATGGAGGGCGTCTACAACTTCATCAACGGCAAGACCGTGCTGGTCACCGGCGGCGGCGGCAGCATCGGCTCCGAGCTGTGCCGCCAGATCGCCGGCCACAACCCGAAGCAGCTCATCATCTTCGATATTTATGAAAACAACGCCTACGCCATTCAGCTGGAGCTGCGGGAGAAGTATCCCGATCTGAACCTGGTCACCCTCATCGGCTCCGTGCGCGACAGCCGGCGCATCTTCCAGGTGTTCGAGAAATACCGGCCCCAGGTGGTGTATCACGCAGCGGCCCACAAGCACGTGCCGCTGATGGAGGACAGCCCCTGCGAGAGCATCAAGAACAACGCCATCGGCACCTACAAGACCGCCTACGCGGCCATGGTGCACGGCTGCGAGCGGTTCGTGCTCATCTCCACCGACAAGGCCGTGAACCCCACCAACATCATGGGCGCCTCCAAGCGGCTGTGCGAGATGGTCATTCAGGCCTTCGACAAGAAGATCAAGGAAGGCCGGGCCAACGAGCTGCCCCAGCTGTTCACCCACGACGGCGTGGAGGACGCGGACAGGGACGGCACCGGCCGGGTGTTTCAGAACATTAAGACCGAGTTTGTGGCGGTGCGCTTCGGCAACGTGCTGGGCAGCAACGGCTCCGTGATCCCGATTTTCAGGAAGCAGATCGAAAAGGGCGGCCCGGTGACGGTGACCCACCCGGACATCATCCGCTATTTCATGACCATCCCGGAGGCGGTGAGCCTGGTGATGCTGGCGGGCACCTACGCCCACGGCGGCGAGATCTTCGTGCTGGACATGGGCAGCCCGGTGAAGATCGACACCCTGGCCCGAAACCTGATCCGCCTGAGCGGCTACAAGCCGGACGTGGACATCAGGATCGAATACACCGGCCTGCGCCCCGGCGAAAAGCTGTATGAGGAGAAGCTGATGGCGGAGGAAGGCCTGAAGAAGACGGACAACGACCTGATCCACATCGGTCAGCCCATCCCCTTCGACACGGACGAGTTCCTGGGCCAGCTGGTGGACCTGATGCTGGCGGCCTATGCCAACAAGGACGACATCCGGGAGCGGGTGGCGCGGATCGTGAGCACCTATAAAATCAATAAAGCGGCGTGAAATGCGCCCGGATGAGTCACCGGCCGGAGGCAAACCCTGCGGCCAGTGACGCTTCTGTTTTGAAAGGATTATCAATGATGCGCTGTGAAACTCTGTTTGCGTCCACTTATTTGAAGGATCCCGCCGGCATCGCCTTCTCGCCCTACCGCATCTGCCCCATCGGGGCCCACGTGGATCACAACCTGGGCAAGATCACCGGCCTGGCCATCGACAAGGGCATCCACATCGCCTACGCCCCCAAGAGAAACGGCGTGGTTGAGATGATGAGCCTGCAATTCCCCAAAAGGGCCCAGTGGCACATCGCCTCCGTGCCTGAGGTGAAGGAGGGGGACTGGGCCGACTACCTGCGGGGGGCCACCTGGGCGCTGACCCGGCGGCACGCGCTGGAGGTGGGCCTCTGCGGCGTCATCGAGGGCTCGCTGCCCATCGGCGGGCTGTCCTCCAGCGCGGCGGTGATTCTGTCGTTCCTCTCCGCCCTGTGCGCGGTGAACGGCATCCACCTCTCGCCCCACGAGATGATCGAGACGGCGCTGGACGCCGAGCGCAACTACGTGGGCGTGTCCATCGGCAAGCTGGATCAGAGCTGCGAGGTGCTCTCCAAGAAGGATCACCTGCTGTACCTGGACACCAAGGACGACAGCTACGAGCTGATCCCCACCAATCCCGCCATGAAGCCCTACAAGATCGCCATCTTCTTCTCCGGGCTGGATCGCAGCCTGGCGGGCTCCAAGTACAACGCCCGGGTGGACGAGCTGCGGGCCGGCGTGTACGCCCTGAAGGCCTTCGCCGGGCTGGACTACGGCAAGCTCCAGGACACCAACGCCCGGGACGTGGCCTACGACGTGTACCGGCAGTATCGGGACCGGCTGCCCGCGCCCTGGGCCCGGCGCTGCGAGCACTGGTACACCGAGGTTCAGCGGGTGGAGAAGGGCGTGGAGGCCTGGCGGCGGGGCGACATCGAAGAATACGGCCGGCTGTCCTTCGAGTCCGGCCTGAGCAGCATCGAGAACTGGGAATCCGGCGCGCCGGAGCAGATCAGGCTGTATGAGATCATGCGGCACACCGACGGCATCTACGGCGGGCGCTTTTCCGGCGCGGGCTTCAAGGGCTGCTGCATGGCGCTGATCGATCCGGCCTATGAGGAGTCCATTTTGGAAAAGGTGGGCGGCGAGTATCTGGCCTCCTTCCCTCATCTGGAGGGCAAATACAGCGCCCACATCTGCCAGAGCGCGGACGGCGCGCGGCTGTGAGGTGACGGAGAGATGAAATGTCTGGTTCTGGCCGCGGGTTACGCCACGCGGCTCTATCCCCTGACGGAGAACTTCCCCAAGCCCCTTTTGAAGGTGGGCGACAAGACCATCCTGGACTGGCTGCTGGAGGACATAAACACCTGCGGCCTGGTGGACGAATACGTGGTGGTCTCAAACCACAAGTTCGCGACGCATTTTGAGCGCTGGGCCAAGGGACACAGCCTGCCCATCACCGTGGTGGACGACGGCACCGATTCCAACGAGACCCGGCTGGGCGCGGTGCGGGACATCCAGTTCGCCATCGAGGCGCTGAAGCTGGACGACGACCTGCTGGTCATCGCCGGCGACAACGTGCTGGATTTCAGCCTCACCCGCTTCATCCGCTACGCCCGGGAAAAGAGCGCCTCCTGCGCCATGCGCTATTACGAGGCCGACCCCAAGCGCCTCTCCCGCAGCGGCGTCTCCGAAATCGGCGCGGATGAGCGGCTCATCTCCTTTGAGGAAAAGCCGGCCCAGCCGAAGTCCAACTGGTGCACCCCGCCCTTCTACTTCTACGCGCGCGACGACGTGAAGAAGATCGGCCAGGCCATCGGGGAGGGCTGCGCCACGGACGCGCCCGGCAGCCTGCTGGGCTGGATGTGCCGCAACGGCGTGGTGTACAGCATGGAGATGCCCGGCAGCCGCTACGATATCGGCAACCTGGAAAGCTACGAGGCCGTTCAGAAAAACTACCGGGGCATCGTGAAGTAAAAAAGCATGAAAAAGCATCGTTTGATCCTCCTGTTCCTGTTGAGCGCCGCGCTGCTGGCCCTGGGTGTCTGCGCGTCGGCGGAGAGCGGCGTGCTCGCGCTGCCGGATTCCGTCGCCGTCATCGGCGAGGAGGCCTTTGCGGGGACGACGTCCTTTTGGAAGGTGATCGTGCCCGCCGGCGCCACGGTCATCGAGAGCCGGGCCTTCGCGGACAGCGCTCTGGCGGAGATCGTGCTGCCGGCGTCCGTGACGTCCATCGCCGAGGACGCCTTTGAGGGCTGCGACGACCTGATCGTGGCCGCGCCCAGGGGCAGCTACGCCCATGG
Source organism: uncultured Eubacteriales bacterium (assembly GCA_902790345.1). Lineage (GTDB taxonomy): Bacteria > Bacillota > Clostridia > Christensenellales > Aristaeellaceae > Firm-10. The sequence goes on from CADARO010000099.1 coordinate 7,130, forward strand.
GTGGGCCCAGGCCAGGGGCATGGTTCGGCCCCGGTACCGCGCGCTGCTGATCGGCCAGAACACCTATGAGACCAACCCGCTTCGGGGCTGCGTCAACGACATGACCGCCATGGCGGGCACGCTGGGCACCCTGATGAACCGGTTCGAGGCCCACACCGCCCCCAATTTGAAGGGCGCGCAGATCCTCCCAAAGGTGGCCGAGGTGTTCGCCGACATGACGGAGGAGGACGTGTCGCTGTTCTACTACGCGGGCCACGGCGTCAACGCCGGCGGCGAGGCGGACATGCAGGGCGCGCTGCTGGGCGTGGACAACCAGGCCGTCAGCTTTGCCGAGCTGGCAGCCGCCCTGGCGAGGGTGCCGGGCCGGGTCATCGTCATTCTGGACAGCTGCTACAGCGGCGCGTCCATCGACCGCTCCACCCGGGCCGTCATGACGGCGGACGCCTTCAACAGCAGCGCCATCAGCGCCTTCGCCCGCTATGACAGCGCTCTGAACGAGGCCACCCGATCGGGTGAGCTGGCCCAGAGCAAGTTTGTGGTCATCACGGCGGCGTCTCAGCTGGAGACCTCCGGCGATTTCTATTACGACGGGTCGGGCTACCGGCAGGGCTGCTTCTCCGCGGCGTTCATCCAGGGCATGGGCTCCATCTACCCCGACGGCCACTACAGCGGCTCCACCCCCGCCGACGCGGACGGCAACCTGCAAATCACCCTGGGCGAGATCTACGACTACACCAGGACCACCGCCACCGGCTGGCGCGCCTCCCAGACCGCCCAGTGCTACGGCGACGAAGACGAGGTGCTGTTCCGCCGCGGGTGATGCTCCCGATGAAAAAAGTCCTTTCCCGCTCCTCGCGTTCATCACGGCGCGCGGGGCGTTTTTCTTTTGGAAAAAGGGGAAGTCACATGCCATATATTACAAAATTATTACAAAAGTGTACGATAACGTTTGGACCTGCTGCGATATAATCTACACAGTGAATCAAATCGGGCGAATCTTCGGAATACAGATACTTTTGCAAGTGAATAATAGAGAATATGATGAAAAAATAGGTCAATTCACGCAGATGAGCAAATGATTTCACAAAGACATATCATGATGTGAATGAAACGATCTAACAAGAAATATTCATTGGAACATATTGACAAAATCGGGATTACGGAGTAAAATATGACATGAATTGTAATATAAGTGAAAACATTGACGCGCCGGAAGCCTCTGGAGCGCCCGAAGGAAGCAGAACGGTATGAATGAACGCGGCAAACTGAGCAAGCTGAGCCGGCTGGAGCTGGTGGAGCTGATCTATGATATTCGGCGGGACAACATCGCCCTGGAAAAGCAGTGCAAAAAGCTGGAAAAGCAGCTCGCCGAGCTTCAAAGGCACGAAGACGCGGAGCGCGAGGGCGGCGTGGACGAGCGCCTGGATGTGATTGACGAACGGCTCGACGGCCTGGAGGATCTGCTGCGCGACGTCAGGCGCACCCTGACCGGACGGCGGTCCGCCGCCAGAGACGCGGAGAGCGTCGGGAGAGGTCAGGCATGGCAGGAGTGAAGAGAGCGCCAGGCGAGATCGCGCGCGAGAAGGACAAGCATTCAAAGAGCCGCGGGAAGGGGAAGGCCAGGCGAATCCGCTTTCCGGAGATCGAGGAGATCGAGAGCGAGCTGGAGCGGCTGACCCAGAGAAACAAGTATCGGCGTGCGCTGTTCAGCACCATCGGCACCCTCGCCGTGGTGGCGGCCATCGCGGTGCTGGGTCACGGGCACTTCCATGGAGCCCAACCTGTACGCGGGCGACATCATCGTGGGCGTGCGGACGAACAGCTTCGAGCTGGGCCAGGTTTGCTCGTTCTACTTTAACAACAAGCTGGTGCTCAAGCGCGTGATCGGCACCGCCGGCGACTGGATCAACATCGACGACGATGGCCGCGTCTACGTGAACAACATCCTCATGGAGGAGCCCTACGTTCAGGAATACGCCAAGGGCATCTGCGACATCGAGTTTCCCTATCAGATTCCCGACGGCAAGGTGTTCGTGCTGGGCGACAACCGGGCCGAGTCCATCGACAGCCGAAGCACGGCGGTGGGCTGTGTGCCGGTGGACGAGATCGTGGGCAAGATCATCTGGCGGGTCTGGCCGCTGGAAAAGGCCGGCTCCCTGAGGGGCATCTGATTCAAAGCGTTTATCATTTCATCCGGGCTTTGGCGTCTGCTAGGCTCGGATGACGTGTTAATTGGGCGTTTTCTACAGTGTGTGAACAAAAGACCTGAAATATTGCGATACGGGTGGTAGTAATATGTCAGAGAATTTCAGCAGAAAGATGAACCGTCGCTTGAAGGAGAACAAGCGTCGGAAGCAGCTTGGAAGAGTGGTCGCGGCCCTGTCCGCGCTGGTGGTGCTGATCGTCGTGGGCCAGCTGATGCAGCCGGTCAACACGATGACCACCATCTGCGGCCGGGAGGAGCACACGCATACGGACGCGTGCTACGAGCAGCGGCTGGTCTGCGGGCAGGATGAGGGCGAAGAGCACGTTCATGGCGATTCATGCTATGAGCGCGTTTTGGCGTGCGGCCAATCCGAGCATACCCACACCGACGCCTGCTATCCCGCGCCCACGGAAGCGCCTGTGGTGACGGAAGCCCCGGTGATCACCGAGGCGCCCGTGGTGACGGAAGCGCCTGTGACCGCGCCCCCGCCAGCCGCCACCATGGAGCCCACCGCCGCCCCCGCGCAGCCCACCCTGGCCCCCGGCCAGGTGCCGCCGCCCGCGGCGACCCTTGAGCCCACCGGCGGTGCCCACACGACCACGGCCCCCGGCCAGGTGCCCCCGCCCGCGGCGACGCTGGTGCCCACCGGCGCGCCCGCTCAGGCCAGCCAGGGCCCGATGCCCACGCCCACGCCCGTCGTCATCTACGGCTGGATGGATCCGGACCAGATCGCGGCCCTGGACGCAGCCCAGCAGGCGGCTGCCCACGGCGGCTCCGGCGGCGGCAGCTCCGCCCCCATTCCGGTGATCGATCCCACCGTGTGGGAATCCTGGAAGGACGAGGGCGAGGACGAGACCGGCCCGGTGCGGGTCCACATGACCGCGTCCACGGACGTGGCGCTGCTGGGAGAGATCATTACCTGGCAGTTCGACGCCCAGTGCGATCAGAAGCTGGATCTGACATGGCAGCTGATCAAGGACGGCGTGAAAATTCAGGAAGGCGTGTTCGAGCACGGGGAGCGCAGCTTCAGCTACGCGGCCAACGAGCAGGGCACCTACGGCTTCCGGCTGACGGCGGCGATCCACAAAGAGGGCGAGGCCGCCGGCAACAATCAGAATACCGAAGAGGGCCAGACCGCCGAAAGCGCGGATAAAAAGAGCCGCCTTGTGCTGGTGCGGGCCATCGAGCTGCCCGAGCTGAGCGCCACGGTGTCCGCCGGGGCCCGGTCCTGCTTCGGCGGGGAATCGGTGCGCTTCGGGCTGACCCGCAGCGCCAACGAATTCGCCCAGGCTGCCGACGCGGTGATCACCGTGTGGCAGGATGGCGCGATCATCTACGAATCGAATGAGTTCAGCGACGCGGTGTCCGTGACGCCGGTGGTGCTGGATCACGCCTGCACCGTGCGCCTCACCGTGAAGCTGACCGACCGCTTCGGCCAGGTGGCCGAGGCCACGGCGGAAAATCCTGGCCATCGCCAAGAGCCAGCTGGGCTACAAGGAGAGCGAGCTGGACTTCATCGTGCGGGAGGAGGGCGACGTTCAGGGCTGGACGCGCTACGGCGCATGGTACGGCATGCCCTATGAGGAATGGTGCTCCATGTTCGTGTCCTTCTGCCTGGAGTACGCCCACGTGCCGGAATGGGGCGTGCCCCAGTCGGCCAGCCAACAGCGGCTGCTGAACCGCATGAAGGAAAAGGGCCTGTACGCGGCCCGGGAGGACGCGGAGCCCAGGCCCGGCGACCTGATCTTCTTCGACCACGAGCTGGAGGGCGAGGAGGGCCACGGAGCCACGGATCACATCGGCATCGTGCTGGATACGGACGACGACTACGTTTACACCATCGAGGGCAACAGCAACCTGCGGGTGCAGGAGAAGCAATATGAGTTGACGGACGAGCACATCACCGGCTACGGCCTGGTGAACCTGTCCTACGAGCTGAACCACGAGCAGGAAGAAAACGACGAGACCACCGACCCGACCCCGGCGGACAACGCGGTGATCGAAGTGCTGGAGGGCAGCGTGCCCGCCGACGCGGCGGTGCGTTTCGGCCAGATGAGCGAAGACGAGGCCAACGAGCTGGTGGCGGCGTGGCTGATGGAGGCCACCCGGGACGAGTCCGAGCCCGCCCCGGCCCGCGCGCTGATGGCCCGCGCCCCCCAGGGCGAGACGGAACACGGCAGCCTGACGGGCTACGCGGCCTTCGACATCGGCATCGATGCGGACGGCGAGGCCTTCAAGGAAAGCGGTCGCTACCGCGTGACGGTGCTGCCGGAGGGCGAAGTGAACATGCTCGCCGACGTGCCGGAAGGTGCGGAGGTGACGGATATTGCCTACACCCTGTACCACATCCACGACGATCGGCTGGAGATGCTGGGCGTGGACGTGAACCAGGAGGAGGGCTTCGTCGAGAGCTTCACCTTTGAGACGGAGGGCTTCAGCACCTTTGTGCTGGAGTACACCGTGGAATTCGAGATCATCGTGACGCCGGAAGGCGGCCACGAGCTGGACGGCCAGGTCTTTGACTTCACCCTCCCCGGCGGCGGCTTTGTGAGCCTGGAACGCCTGGTGGAGGCCCTGGGCCTCGCCGACGCGATGCCCGAGGAGCCCGTCGCCGACGAGCCCGCCCCGCAGGACGAAGCGGAGGCGCAGCCCGACGGGGCGGAAGAGCAGGACGCGGCCGAGGCGGACGAGCCGACGGAGGAAGCCGAGGCGGAGCCCGCCGAGAGCAACTTGCAGCGGTTCATGGCGGACGTGGAAAACGTGACGTTCTCCAACGCCGACCTGGTCTGGGTCGGCAGGGCGGAGGCGGATACCACCGTGGGCGAGCTGAAGGCGGCCAACGGGCTGGAGGTTCAGTATTCCGCCGAGCTGACGGAGGAGCAGATCGACGCGATCAACGCGCAGACAGTGGAAGCCGGCGACTGGGCGCTGATCAGCATGCTGCCGTTTACCTCTGAGGAAAGCCTGACCATCGTCATGAAGAACGGCGACGTGATCACCATCAAGGTGACCGACGCGCAGATCAAAAAGACCGTGATCAGCGCCAGCGGCGAGACCTTTGAGATCACCGTGGACTACGGCGAGGACGCTCAGATTCCGGAGGATTCGCGTCTGACGGTGCGCGAGATCCTGCCGGGCGACGAGGACTACGACGCGTACTACGCCCAGGCCATGGAGAAGATGGGCGCCACGAGCGCGGACGCAGCCGAGCCCGAATCCGAACCCGACCCCGAGGCCGAGGGCCAGCAGCCCGAAGCCGAAACCGACGGGGAGGAAGACGCCCCGGCCGGCGAACCGGACGAGACCGTCACCAATGACAATAATAATGAAGAAACCGGCGAAGACAGCGCGCCTGACGGCATTTCTGACGGCGCGGATGCCGGCACTGTGGAAGTCAGCTACGCCCGCTTCTTCGACATCCAGATCTGGCACGGCGAGGAGCGCATCGAGCCCGCGGCGGACGTGACCGTGAGCATCAGGCTGCTGGACGCGCCGGAGGAGACCGACGGCCTGACGGTGCTGCACTTCGGCAAGGAAGGGCTGGAGATTCTGGAGTCGCAGGACGAAGCGGCAGAGGGCGAAGGCGGCGAGACGGTTCTCAGCTTCGTGACGGACGAGTTCTCCGTGTATACCGTGGTGAAGGTGACCAGCTTTGACAGCGGCGTCGCGAACGACGGCCCCTACATGCTGGTCAGCGGCATCAACGACAATAAGGAGTACTGGGAAGAAAGCTGGGGCGACGACTACTTCACCAAGTTCGTCAACGGCATGGCCATGATCGACACGGTGAGAGACAATTCGCTGCGCTCCACCGGCGTGCACGTTTGGGACGAAGACGGACAGGGCTACGCCGGCGGCGACGCCACGCAATGGCATTTTGAGAGCGCCGGCAACGGCAACTACTATATCTATTCCCAGGACGAGAATGGCAACCGGCAGTACATCGTCCACACGGGCAACAACAACGGCAACCTTGGCTTGACGGGCAACCGGAACGGGGCCACTGCCTTCGCGATTACCCCCAACAGCGACGGCACGGTGCTGATTCACAATGGCGGCTGGTATCTGGTCAATAAGGGCGGCGGCGAATGGTCGACGCGCTATTATCAGCTGAACTGGGAGGGCTACAGCGTGCCCACCGGCGATCAGTACAAGTTCAAGCTCTGCAAATACTCGGAGGATTTCGACAGCTTTGCGGCGGAAAAGGTTTCCGTTCAGAACCTGACGCCCGCGGACAAATTCATCATCTACCGCAAATTCGTGGATGAGGAAGACAACGAGACCCTGTACGCCCTGGCCCACGACGGCACCTTCGTGCGGGTCTACGACGGCGGCGACTACGTGTACTGGCGCGAGACGGACAAGGTGGTGGAGTGGCAGTATCAGCTGGGCAGCGACGGCTACCACGTGTTCACTCAGGCGCCGGACGGAAGCCCCGTCTACCTCAGCCCGAGCATTTCGGAGAATCAGGTTCTCTCCGGCACGGATGTGGGCCTGACGCTCAGCGGCAAGGACATGGGCGAATACGGCACCACCATCGAGAACTGGAATCAGGAGAGCTACGACTATGCCGGCCTGCACGTGGCCATCGACGGGGAAGGCAATCCGAGCCTGGTGCCCGGCAGCCGCAAGGCGGGCGAATCTGACGAATTCCTGTTCGCCATCACCAGGAGCATGCCCGGCGCGACGGCCGAGACCGTGGCGACGGTGGACAGCGAGGCGCTGGGTATCCACATCACCATGTTCGACTACGGCGAGGACAGGGAATACAACGCCGGCGACCATCTGGCCGACATGACGGCAATCGTGGGCAACGACGAGTACACCCCCCACGCGGCCCACGCGCTGGTCAAGCCCTATCTGGAGAGCGGCGTGCCCAGCAGCACGTCGACAGGCGCGATGACGGGCCTGTTCTCCTCCGGCGGCTCGATCACCTATTCCCAGGATGGGGTCACCAACCTGTTCCTGAAGAGCTACTACGACGAGAACGGCACCTTCCGCTATCGCTCGGAGGACAACTACGCCTATCTGGGCAAGGGCGGCAACACGAGCTTTACCGTGTACCGCCAGGCGGCCACGCCCTATACCAAGGACCTGGCGGTGGGCCATTCGTATTATTACCATGGCCACTTCATGCCGTTCAATGACATCGACATGACCAACAACGTCAGCCGCCTGCTGGATCAGTATGGCAACGCTGAGAGCGCCACGGACCTGCCCATCGGCGACGGCCGTACCTACGAGGACATTTACGGCGTTCAGGGCATTCCGAACTACTACACGGGCATGAAGATGGAGGCCGACTTCACCATGCCCCGGGGCGGCAGGCTGGAAAACGGCGACGACATGATCTTCAAGTTCACCGGCGACGATGACATGTGGGTCTACATCGACGACGTGCTGGTTCTGGACGTGGGCGGCATTCACGAGCCTCTGAGCGGCACCATCAACTTCCGCACCGGCGTCGTGACGAACCCGCCCGGATCCAGCCTGCCCGAAAGGACGACGCTGAAGCAGATCTTCATGGATGTGCTGAACAATCCCGGCACGCCTCAGAGCGTGAAGGACAAGATCAGCGCCATCCAGTGGAACGGGGACACCTTCGCGGACTTCTCCAACCACACCTTCGGCGCGTTCTACATGGAGCGCGGCGCCGGCGCCTCGAACCTGGACATCGAGTTCAACCTGAAGGTCGTGCTGACGGACGAGTGCCAGGTGGAGAAGGAAATCCCCGAGGGGATGGACGAGCGCTTTATCAATCAGAAGTATAAGTTCCGGGCCACCTTCAAGGACGGCAACGGCACCGTTCAGCCCCTGTACGCCGGCGTGAAGGACAACGGCAGGGATATCTGTATGGCCGTGTACTACAGGGATCGCACGGACGAGAACGGCGCGCCCGTTTCCGTTGAAGTGGATCAGGAGGGTTATTTCTACCTGAGGCCCGGCGAGGCCGCCGTGTTCAAGATGGCCAACAAGGACATCCAGTACAACGTGGAAGAGGTGGAGATTCCCGCCGGCCAGACCCACGTGGCCGTGAACGGCGTGGAGCAGCCGGTCAGCGAGGACCGCGTGGCCGAGCTGGGCTGGGCCAGCGTGGGCGACCGCAGCAACACGGTGGTGACCAACTATCCCGCCGCCCAGGACCTGCTGATCACAAAGTACATCGAGGACAAGAACCACAACATCGTGGACCCGGTTGGCAATCCGGTGTTCGAGTTCCGCGTGTATCTGGAATCCACGCAGCAGGATGAGAACGGCCAGGAAAAGACCCAGCTGGTGCCTTACGCCTACGGCCCGTATTACCTCATCAAGGACGAGGTGTATTACACCCTGACCGGCCCCAACAACGCGCCTGAGCCCGCGGGCACGGAGCCCGTGATCTGCTCGCACACCGGCCGAAGCGGTACCATCAACAGTATCCCGCCGGGATACACCATCAGGATTCCAGATCTGGCCGTGGGCACCCACTTCTACGTGGAGGAGCGCTTCGACAACTTGCCCGCCGGCTACGAATACGTGCGCACACATCTGCATGACGGAACCTATGACGAAGCGACGCTGAGCGATATCGACCGAAACCTGGCCCGCATTTCCGGCGACAACCAGGAATTCCAGCCCCACGCGGTGGGCCGCATCAAGGCGGACACGGACGCCGAGGTGGATGTGTTCAACAAATACGAGCCGTTCAAGGTCACGGTGAAGAAGATTTGGGAAGGCTCGGTTCAGGACAGCGCCGAGATCACGGTCACGGTGAAGCGCTACATGCTCGTCGACAAGGTGGGCAACATCAGCATTGTCGAGGAAGGCGACAAGAGCGACGTGATCTTCACGGCGGAATACGACGTGTACGCGCCGGACGGACGGCTCATTGGCTCGTATTCCAACCTGGCCTCGGCGAACGCCGCGCTGCAAAATCTGCCAGTGGGCCGGTACAAGGTGGTTCAGCGGATCACCTCCACCGATCCCGCCACGGGCTACGCCATCAGCCATTCAGACGACACGATCTATGTGGACGTGACGGACGGCGGCACGGCGACGGCCACCTTCACAAATACGTACACGCCGAAGTACGGCTATCTGACCATCAGCAAGACGCTGAGCGGCGCGCCGAGCGGATTCGCTTTCAACGCGACCTACACGGTGTTGGATGCAAATGGCTACATCGCGACGGACGCCGACGGCAATCCGGCGCAGTATTCCTACAGCGACATTGCGGGCGGCAAGACCATCCGGCTTCTGGAGGGAAGCTACACCGTGGAGGAAACCATAGATGTCAGCAATCCTGCCGGCTATACTGGATTCCATTCCGCGCAGAATGTCTCCGTGGACGTGCGTGAGAATCAAACGCAGGAAGCCGCCTTTGCGACAACTTATGGGACTCTGGCTACAGTAAACGTCAGCGTCGCTTCCGAAAACAACGCAACGGTGAGTGGCGGTGGAACTTTCCATGGAGGAGATACCATTCTCTTTGACATCGAGACAAAACAGAATCGAGAGATTCATGGGAAATTGCTGATCTGACAGATTACGGGGGACAAGAGATAGTACATGTCAGCTATTCGTACTTGATTCCTGATAATGCGACTGAAAATCAGCAGTTCTCCTTTGTATTTACCAATCCGTGGTGGGCAGTACAGAGTATTACCTACTCTAAGCTGGAGAGCACGAATTCCAACAGCGCCGTGTCTCCCCGCATGATGGCCCCGAGGCGGCGCGCGGCGGAGCCTGAAAAGATTTTTTCCGCGCTGGGGGAGAGAAAAGCGGCGGCGG
>CADARO010000100.1 GCA_902790345.1 uncultured Eubacteriales bacterium
GCCCAGTGGCACGCCGGCGGCTGGTGGGCGGACAGGTACACCGGCTACGCGCCCCGCTCGCTGGTGTCGGAAGGTGAAGTGATCGCCAACGTGTCCGTGACGCCGCTGGCGCTGAACGTGGCGGGGGAGAGGATCCGCGCCCTGCAGCTAGGCACGGTCATGACCTCCCCGGAATACCGGGGACAGGGGCTGCAGCGCCTCCTCATGGAGCGGGTGCTGGCCGAGGCGGCGGAGCGCAGCGACATGATCTACCTCTACGCCAACGATTCCGTGATGGAGTTCTATCCGAAGTTCGGCTTTGAGCCCGCCGTGGAATACGCCTTCTCCCGGGCCATGCCGGAGGGCGGCGGCGCGGCGGCGACGCCGGCCGATATGAACGACGCGGCGGATCGGGAGAAGCTGCTTCGGCTGTACCGGCAGGGCAATCCCTTCAGCCTGGCGACGGCGCGGGACGAGGGCCTTCTCATGTTCTACTGCGGGGGCTTCATGCGGGAGAACGTGGTGTTCATCGACGGGCTGAACGCCGCCGCCGTGGCGGAGTACGAGGGCGACAGGCTGCTGCTCAGCGACGTGTTCTGCCCGGCGGGCACGGCGCCGGAGGCGGTGCTGCGGGCGCTGGCGCGGCCGGGTGTCAGTCGGGTGGAATTCGGCTTCACGCCGGCGGATCAGACCGGCATGACCTGCGCGCCCATTGAGGACGACGGCGGGCTGTTCGTGATGAAGGGGATGGCCAATCCCTTCGCCGCGCGGAAAATGCGGCTGCCCGCGCTGTCGCACACGTGATACATTCGTTTGGCGCGCCCGCTATTCTTAAGTTTCCGTTCAATCCCCCGCAAAGCCGTTGACAAACCCCCGCCGGAGCGCTTATAATATCATCAATTATAGACGCCGACGGAAAGCAGTAGGCGACGGGCAGGATCAAGAGAGCGGCCGGGTGGTGCGAGGCCGCGCCGCGTCCCCGCCGAACTCGTTCCCGAGTCTCCCCCAGCGGGCGGCGGCCCCCGTTATCGGGCGCACAAGCGGGCTGAAAACTCAGCCAAACAAGAGTGGTACCGCGAAAGGCAGCGCCTTCCGTCTCTGTGAAGAGGGGAGGCGCTTATATTTTTTCAGCAAAGGAGCAACAGCAGATGAAGGAAATCCCCGTCTACAATCCGGCAGAGATCGAGCATAAATGGCAGAGCCACTGGGAGGCAAAGCAGTCCTTCGCCGCGGAGGCGTCCCACGACAAGCCCAAGTTCTACGCGCTGGTGGAGTTCCCCTATCCCTCCGGCGCGGGCATGCACGTGGGCCATATCAAGGCCTACTCCGGCCTGGAGGTGGTGGCCCGCAAGCGCCGCATGGAGGGCTACAACGTGCTCTTCCCCATGGGCTTCGACTCCTTCGGCCTGCCGGCTGAGAACTACGCCATCAAGACCAACACCCATCCCCACGTGATCACCACCCGCAACGTGGATCACTTCCGCGATCAGATGAAGCAGATCGGCTTCTCCTTCGACTGGAGCCGGGAGATCTCCACGTCGCTTCCGGACTACTACAAGTGGACCCAGTGGATCTTCCTGAAGCTGTTCGAGCACGGGCTGGTGTTCCGCGCCAAGACCCTGGTCAACTACTGCCCCCACTGCAAGGTGGTGCTCTCCAACGAGGACAGCCAGGGCGGCAAGTGCGACGTGTGCCATTCCGACGTGGTGCAGCTGCCCAAGGACGTGTGGTATCTGCGCATCACCCAGTACGCCGACAAGCTGCTGGAGGGCCTGGAGAGCGTGGACTATCCCGAGAGCATCAAGCAGCAGCAGATCACCTGGATTGGCCGCTCCACCGGCGCCTTCGTGGATTTCGCCCTCAGCGGCATCGACGAGACCCTGGAAATCTACACCACCCGCTGCGACACGCTCTACGGCGTGACCTTCATGGTCATGGCCCCTGAGCATCCGCTGCTGGACAAATACAAGGACCGCATCGCCAACTGGAGCGAGGTGGAGGCCTATCGCGAGGCCTGCGCCAAAAAGACCGAGTTCGAGCGCACCCAGCTGGCGAAGGACAAGACCGGCGTGAAGCTGGAGGGCCTCAGCGCCATCAACCCCGTGAGCGGCAAGGCAATCCCGATCTTCATCGCCGATTACGTGATGATGGGCTACGGCACCGGCGCCATCATGGCCGTGCCCGCCCATGACCAGCGCGACTGGGAATTCGCCAAAAAGTTCGGCGTGGACATCATCCAGGTCATCGAGGGCGGCGACATCGAGAAGGAAGCCTACACCGGCGACGGCCGCATGATCAACTCCGATTTCCTCAACGCCTACGACAACAAGAAGGACTCCATCGAGGCCATGCTGAAATACCTGGCCGAGAAGGGCGTGGGCCGCAAGGGCGTTCAGTACAAGATGAAGGACTGGGCCTTCAACCGCCAGCGCTACTGGGGCGAGCCCATCCCGCTGATCCACTGCCCCAAGTGCGGCACCGTGGGCGTGCCCTACGATCAGCTGCCCCTCACCCTGCCGGACGTGGAGAACTTCGAGCCCGGCCAGGACGGCCAGAGCCCGCTGGCCCGCATCGAGTCCTTCGTGAACTGCACATGCCCCCAGTGCGGCGGCCCCGCCCGGCGGGAGACCGACACCATGCCTCAGTGGGCGGGCTCCAGCTGGTACTTCCTGCGCTTTGTGGATCCCCACAACGACAAGGCCTTCGCCAGCAAGGAGGAAATGGCATACTGGATGCCGGTGGACTGGTACAATGGCGGCATGGAGCACGTGACCCGTCACCTGCTGTACTCCCGCTTCTGGCACCGCTTCCTCTATGACATCGGCGAGGTCAACACCCCCGAGCCCTACGCCCGCCGCTCCTATCAGGGCCTGATCCTGGGGCCGGACGGCGAGAAGATGTCCAAGTCCAAGGGCAACGTGGTGGATCCGCTGGACATCGTGAAGCAGTACGGCGCGGACACCCTGCGCCTGTACGTGCTGTTCATGGGCGACTACACCGCCGCCGCCCCCTGGAACGAGGATTCCGTGAAGGGCTGCCGCCGCTTCCTGGACCGCGTGTGGCGCCTCATGGACATCATGACCGAGGAGGAGGGCATCTCTTCCGACATGGCGTATGACTTCAACACCTGCATCAAGAAGGTGGGCGAGGACTACGAGAAGATGAAGTACAACACGGCCATCGCCGCCATGATGTCCCTCATCAACGCCGTGTACGCCAAGGGCTCCATCACCCGGGGCGAGCTGCGGGCCTTCATCCACCTGCTCAACCCCGTCGCCCCGCATATCACCGAGGAGATCAACGAGCTGTGCGGCTTCGGCGGCGAGCTGATCCGCGCCGCCTGGCCCAAGTACGACGAGGCCGCGCTGGTGAAGGACACCGTGGAAGTGGCGCTGCAGGTGTGCGGCAAGGTGCGCGGCCGCATGAACGTGCCCGCCGACCTGACCCGAGAGCAGGCCAACGAATACTTCCTGGCCCAGACCGAGGTTCAGAAGCTCATCGCCGGCAAGCCGGTGAAGAAGCTGATCTTCGTGCCCGGCCGACTGGTGAACATAGTTGTTTAATTAGGAATGAGGAATGAGGAATTTTGGTTTGTCTGAAATGACCTCATCCGTCAGCCCTTCGGGCTGACGGATGAGGTCCAGCGGCCGCAGCCGCGCCTGAGGACAAAATTCAATTCCTCATTCCTAATTCCAAATTCATAATTTCAAATTGGAGGTGATCGCCTTGTCGAATATTCAGGCGTTCCTGCTGGGGCTGGTGCAGGGGCTGGCGGAGTTCCTGCCCATCAGCTCCTCCGGACATACCACGCTTCTGCAGATGCTCTTCGGCATCCAGGAGGCGCCGGAGATCCTGAACGTGCTGCTGCATTTGGGAACGCTGCTGGTGGTGCTGATCGTCTACCGCAAGCGCATCTGGAACATGATCCGCCATCCCTTCAAGTCGGATTTGAAGTGGCTGATCCTGGCCACCCTGCCCACCGTGGCCGCCGCGCTGACCATCAAGGACAAGCTGGAGGCCACGTTCGGCGACATCAAATACCTGGGGTATCTGTTCGTGTTCACCAGCTTCATCATGCTGGTGGGCGAGGCGGTGAACCGCCTGCGCACGAACAAGCACAAGCACGTGCGCTGGTATGACGCGCTGGTCATGGGCTGCATGCAGATCCTGGCCATCCTGCCGGGGGTGTCCCGCTCGGGCAGCACCATTTCCGGCGGCATGATCTCGGGCCTGTCCCGCAGGCGCTCGGTGGATTTCTCCTTCCTCATGTCCATTCCCGCGGTGCTGGGCTCCGCCGTGCTGGGGGCGAAGGACATCTACGACGCGGCGGAGGCGTCCGGCGTGAGCTTCACATCTCACCTGACCGCGCTGGTGGAGCAGATGGGCGGTGCCATGCCGCTGGTCATCGGCGTGGCCACCGCGGCGGTATCCGGCTTCCTGGCCATCCGGCTGATGCTGTACATCGTGCGGCAGATCGGCCTTAGATGGTTCGCCGCGTACACCTTCCTGCTGGGCGCCTTCCTGATCGCGCGGCAGGTGCTCATGGTGTGACGAACTGACAGCTAAACACAAAAAACGCCATGCGAAGCGCAGGGCGTTTTTTGTGTGTCTTTGTTCCGTTTGGGCGCGGCCTTACTTGCTCAGCTTGGTCTCGCTGAGGATGCCCGTGACGGCGGTGTAGACCAGCGCGATGCCGGCGCAGATCACCGTCAGCTTGATGGAGGCGAAGGGGTTGCAGGCCACGATCAGACCCAGCACCACGGCCAGGCCCGCCAGCGCCATGGACACCACGTTCTTCGTCTTAAAGGCCCGGTAGAGCTCCGTTGCCCCGAACACGATCATGCCGATGCCCAGCACCACGGGGATGAACTTCTCGAAGGACTGGGTGTTGAACAGGATCCACAGCCCCACGATGGCCGCCGCGCCGCTGCCGATGAGCCGCGCCAGGTCGGCGGGCCGGGTGGATTTGTCCTTCAGCCAGGTGTAGATGCCCGCCGCCGCGATCAGCAGCAGGGCGATGCCCGCCAGCTTGCCGGCGATGGTCAGCGAGGCGTTGGGCCAGAAGATGAGGAACAGGCCCAAAAGGCCCATGATGATGAGGGAGGGAACGTTCTTTTTGCCGCCGTTTGTCTTCTTTGCCATGGGAAATGCCTCCTTGCTTTCTGTTGGGGCCATTATATCACGCCGCGACACGCTTGAAAATACGCATCCGCCAAAACTAACCGGACACACAGCAAATTCTAATCCTTGCGGCGCTTTTTCCCTTTCAGCAGCAGCGAGGCCCCCAGCCGGTTCAGGGGGCGCTCCCAGGTGTAAGTGAGCAGCGCGGCCACCAGCACGGCCCCGATGAAGCACAGCCAGGTGTAGGCGGTCTGCCAGGGCTGCTCGCCCGCCCGCTGGGGCATCTCGTCCGTGTAGGGCGGGATGTGCCAGGTCCGCAGCCGCAGCGCCAGGTGCTGATGCCAGATGTACAGGTTATAGGAAATGCCCGCCTGGAAGCGCACCGCCCGGTTGCTGAACAGCCACTGGAACCAGCGGGGCGCCAGGCCTCCCGCCGTCAGGAACACGCCCCCCGCCACGCTCAGGGGGAAGCGGTAGAGCATCTGGCCCATGCGCACGGCCTCGGTGCCGTAGCGGCGGGACTGCAGGTCCATCAGCATCCATACCCCCGCCAGCGCGGCCACGCACAGCAGGAGCGACAGGGAGCCCACGCGCCAGTCTCCGCCCGGGCGCTTCTGCAGGGCGGTGTAGAGCCAGGCGAAGAGCATGCCGTTGGCGTAGACGTCCAGCATGGCGGGCAGGCGGTTGAAGTACAGCGCCGTGTCCTCCATGCCCGCCACGTACACGAAGCGGTACATCAGCGCCACGGACACCATGCCGGCGTAGGTGAGGATGGGCTTTTTCACGAAGGCCCGGCCCAGCAGCGGCGCGATGAGGTAGAACTGCCCCTCCACCGCCAGCGTCCAGAGCACGCCGTTCAGCCGGGTGCCGATGTAGCCCTCGGCGGTCAGGTTGTGGGTGAAGGTGAGGTGGCCGAAGAAATCCAGCAGGAAATGGCGCAGGGAGCCGTACTCGTGGTTCGGCAGGTCGAAGACCAGCAGCATCACCGCCAGGCACAGCCAGTAGCTGGGCAGGATGCGCAGCGCGCGCTTGATGAAATAGGTTCGGGTGTCCGGCAGGGGCGCGCCGTTCACCCGGGCGCGGGCGTAGGGCAGGAACAGCAGAAACCCGGACAGGAGCAGCATCATGTCCACCATCATGTAGCCGGTGCGCACGGGGGCGTTGAAGTCCAGCCGGATGGGCCCCAGCGCCAGCACGGGATTCAGCCAGGACTGCTGCCAGATGTGGAACCACGCCACGAAGAACACGCTCAGCACCCGCAGCCCGTCCGCCACCGGCACATAGCCCGCCTCATGCCGCCCCGGCTCCATCCATTTCATCAGCCGCTCCCGCATGCCCGTCACCTCCGCGCAGGATGATTGATTCAGCCATAAGCATTATAGCATTGCCCCCGCGGGCCTGTCAACGCGGCTTGACAGGACGGACGGGGGCGTGATACACTGTCCTTCGGAACACATACACAGGAAGAGAGGAAACGCCCATGACGCCCAATTCAAAGACCCTGCCCGCTGGCTACCGGAAGATCCGCGATATCGACCTGAAGAAAAACAAGCGCGAGGCGCTGATCGTGAACGTCACCGCCGGCATCATCGCCGTGGTGATGGCGGTGATCGGCCACCTGTTCGTGCCCATCACGGCGCTGTTCGACATGACCAGCCTGCCGATGTATTTCGCCCGGTTCATCGTGATGATCGCGGGCCTGTTCGCCTACATCGTGCTGCACGAGGCGGTGCACGGCGTGGTCATGTATCACTACGTGAAGGTGAAACCCCATTTCGGCTTCACCGGGCTGTACGCCTACGCCGGCAGCACGGCCTACTACAACCGCCGCTGCTACATCGTCATCGCCATGGCGCCGGTGGTGGTGTGGGGCGTGGTGCTGGCGGTCATCATGGGGCTGGTGCCCGCCACCTGGTTCTGGGTGGTCTATTTCATCCAGATCAGCAACATTTCCGGCGCGGCGGGGGACCTTTACGTCACCTCGCTGATGCTCAAAATGCCCGAGGACATCCTGGTGTGCGACGCTGGGGTGAGCATGAGCGTGTACGGGCGCAGGTGACCTTTCCTCAGCCCACCGGGAACCAGGCGCACATTTTCGAGTCCTCCCGCCAGGTCTTGCCGGCGGAGGCGTAGTCCACCATGGGCATGACCCCGCCGCCCTCCAGCGCCGCCTTCAGCGCCACCCGCGCGGGGAAGGGCGCGTCGAAGGGGGTCGCGGGCACGGAACCGTCCGGGTTGAGGGCGGGCTTCACCGGCCCGTCCACGGGCTGACCCAAGCGCGCGTCCCGGGCCAGCACGATGGGGCCCCGCCGCAGCGCCATGAAGGGCGCGTCCTTTGAATCCACGCCGTAATCCTCCGGATACACCGGCCTCACCCGCGTGTCCAGGGTCAGCAGCACGCTGTCGCCCTGCTTCCAGGCGCGCCTCAGCCGCGCGTATTCCCCCGGCTTCGCGTCAACCGGCTCGCCGTTGACCGCGAGGCCGGTTTTTTCGCTCCACCCGGGCACGCGCAGGGCCAGGGTGAAGGTCTCCTCGGCCTCCAGCGACAGCTCCACCCGCACAGCGCCCTCCAGCGGATAGCGGGTCTCCACGGTCAGCGTCACGCTTTGGCCGCCGGGGGTGAGGGCGCTGATCCGGCCGGGCAGGTACAGGTTCAGGTACAGCCCGTCCCGGCCGCAGGCGGCGGCGCTCAGGCCGCCCAGGCCCAGCCCCGCCGCGCCGATGCAGGCGCAGCAGCCGTAATACGTCCCGTTTTCCATCTCCTTGTAGCCGCCGATCTTGCGGCCCCGCAGGCCGGGCAGCAGGGGGCTGTAGCTGTCGAAGGGCAGGCCGCCGTTGACCGTCACGCCCTCGGTGTTGACCGCGCCCAGCAGCGCGTTGAACAGCGACTGCTCGATGTGGTCGGCGAAGGCCGCCTCCCCCGTGAGGCACAGCACCTGCCAGCACAGCTTCATCCAGGTCACGGTGACGCAGGTCTCCTGCATGATGCCCTTCTCGGCGGCGTCCAGCTGCCGCACGGCGGAGTGGTCGAACAGCTCGTGGGTGCAGCCCGCGCAGCCGATGACGGTGATATCCGACTGGTAGACCCGCCGGGCGAAGCGCACCACCGCGTCCCGCCACTTTTCGATGCCGGTGACGCGGTAGTATTCCAGAAGCCCCTCGAAGCAGCTCATCATCTCGTAGGCCTTGGTCACGGGGTACTGATAGGGATCCAGTTTGTCCTCCCAGGCCAGCTGGAACACGTTGGCCACGCTGGTGCCGCCTCGGGCGACGATGTAGGAGGCGAAGTCCAGATACCGCTGCTCGCCGGTGAGGTTATAGAGGCGCACCATGGGTTCCAGCACGGAGCTGGCGTTGAGCCCGTGCCAGTGGGTGGTGGCCTCGTTGATCTCCTTTTTGCCCTCCTCCGCCGGGCCCAGATGGTCGATCATGTAGTCGGCGTGGCGGCGCAGCGCGGCGAGAATATCGGCCGAGAGCGCCTTGTCCCGGCAGATTTCGAGGAAGTACTGATAGCCCAGCAGGATGTACTTGCGGCCCCAGACGTCCCACCCGTCCAGCTCCTTTTCCGGCGAGTAGGTGGAGAAGCGGCCCCGCTGATCCTGGGTGGTGAGCATGT